>JACDGU010000022.1:0-12676 GCA_013821475.1 Solirubrobacterales bacterium | reverse complement strand
CCCGCCCCGACGAAGGTCCTGATCCAGGCCGAGTCCGGCGGCTTTTTCGGCTCGGTCAAGAGCCCGAGCCTCGAATGCAAGAGTGAACGGACCGTCGTCCTCTTCAAGCAGCTCGGGTCGAAGCAGCGCCCGGGCAGCGACCAGCGCGTCGGCATGGACCTCGCTCAGGCCAACGGCGACGGCTACGAATGGAATATGGGCAACCCCGGCCTGCACTCCGGCCGCTACTACGCCCGTGCAGTAGCGACCCCGAGCTGTCTCGCCGCCAACAGCGTCACCCTGCGCGCCCAGCCGTAGGCGGCGGCCGCCGCGTCGGGCTCCATGGGCGGGGGTAGGATCCCGCCCATGGAGCCTGGCGGTCGCGATCAGCTCTTTGGCAAGATCCAACCGAGCCTGGCTGGCTGGCGTTCAGCGTCAGCGCCGGCGTCGTCCAGGGGTTCGCCTCGCAATGGGCGGCGGGCCGCTCGACCTGGAGGCACTCGGCGGGCTGGCAGCGGGAGATCGCGCTCTGGAACGTCGGCCTTTCCACCGCCCTGGTGCGCAGCATCCGCAAGCCCGATGAGCCGGCGGCGATCACGCTCGCCCACAGCCTGCGGGTGCTCTCCGTCGCCCTCGGCCTCAACCACGTCGCGGCGCTGGGGGGCAAGCCGCGCTTCGTGCATCTCGGCGGGGCCGGCGGCAACGCCCTCGCCGTCGCCGGCCTCACCTGGGCCCTTCGCAGCGCATAGGCTCATCCACAAGCCGGAGCGGTCGGCGACATCCGTGAACGCGAGCAAATCCTCAACGACGCCCTCCCTGGTCGACTACGCCGCCAAGCACGGCATGCGTCACCGCCTCTCCTCGCTGGCTTTGCCAAAGGCGCGGCAGCTGATGCGCCACGGGTTTCTGCAGGAGGTGCCGAGCCTTGCCAGCGGCAGCCTGCCGGGTGGGCTCGACAACTCCTGGCTCGCCCAAGTCGACTACGCCTACGAGGGGCGCAGCGAGATCGAGCGCAGTTACTTCACCCTGGTCCTGACCGAAGCGGAGGCGAGCGCCGGGTACGCGGTGCGGGTGCTCTGCCGCGACCGCGGGCTGAACAAGCGCGATCGCTCGAATCCCGACTCCGATCGCGAGGTGGTGCAGCTCGACGACAAGGCGGTGCGCCTGGAGAGCGACGCGTTCCTCGAGCGCTACGAGGTCTCGACCGATCACGACCAGGACCAGCTCTCGGTCTGGCAGCTATTCGACCCGAGCCTGATCCAGTGGCTCACCGCCGAGGCGCCGGCCGGGTTCTCCTTCGAGCTTCAGGACGGCGCGCCCAGCTGCTTCGTCCCCGGCTTCACCGCCGACGAGGCGGCATCGGATCAGGCTTCGTAGATTAGGCGCTTGAGTACTAACGACTTCGCCCAGGTGGGGACCGAGCAGGGGTCCGATTTCCGCTTCGCTCGCTGGCCGGCGGTGAGGCGCTGCGCGCTGGCCATCTACTTCGTCGTCCTGATCGTCTGGAGCGCCCACTACGGGATTCCGGTCCAGCGCGAGCTGGTGATCGCCTGGACCTGCGGCGCCCTCGCCTGCGTCTCGCTCGGGCGGCCGCCGGGCCAGATCCTGCAGCTGGTCCTCGACTGGCTGCCGATCCTCGCCGTCTTCTTCGTCTACGACCTCACCCGCGGCGCCGCCGACTCGCTCGGGATCGGCGTCCACGTGCACCCGATGATCGACTTCGATCGCACCGTCTTCTTCGGCGAGGTGCCGACGGAATGGCTGCAGGCGCACCTCTACGACCCGGATGTGCTGAGTGGATGGAACGTCTTCTTCACCCTCACCTACACCTCCTACTTCATCATTCCCTTCGCGGTCGGCGGTTTCCTCTGGGCCCGCGACCGGCTGCAGTTCCTGCGCTTCGCCAAGCGCCTGGTGACACTCGCCCTCGCCGGCCTCGCCACCTACATCGCCTTCCCCGCGGCGCCTCCCTGGATGGCGGCCCAGACGGGCCTGCTGCACGGCATCCAGCGGACCACCTCGAAAGGGTGGGAAGTGATCGGCGGCGGCACCGCCTCGCTCTTCTCCGAGGGGCAGGACCGGGTCAACCTGGTCGCCGCCGTGCCCTCGCTGCACTCCGCCTTCACCATGCTCGTCGCCCTCTTCCTCTGGAACCGCGTCCGCCGAACGTGGCTGCGACCGCTGCTGCTGCTCTATCCGCTGGCGATGGGGCTGACCCTGATGTCGACCGGCGAGCACTACTTCTTCGACGTCCTGCTCGGCTGGATCTACGCCGGCCTGGCGATGGCGGGCTGGGGCTGGTGGGAACCGCGGCGGGGCGGAGGGGCGTCCGCGGTCGGCGCCGCCAAGCGCCGTTCGGGCGCCGCTACGGCCGACTTGGATTCAGTGGCTCACGTATAGTCAACGATGCATGAACGCGCGGACGCTGTCGTTGAGTGTCGGGCCGACACCCGGCTCGCGGTGGCGAAAGAGCGGGCTTCGGCTGCTCGCCGGCGGGTGCGGCTGGCGCTCAAGCGCGCTGACGAGGCAGAGGCGCGCGCCGAGGCGCTGGCGGTCAGGCACGAGTCCGACTGATCCGACCCAGGCCGACGGATCCGACCCAGGCCTCAACAGTGCTCGTCCGCCTGCCGATCTAAGGGGAATGCACGGCGACCGTGACGATCGACTGCTGGCGATAATCCGCACCCAGACCGAGATCGCCGCCAGCGATCTCGACCTGCTGGCGACGATGGAGCTGATCGCCGAGCGCAGCCAGGAACTGACCCGCGCCAGCGGCGCCGTGCTCGAGCTCGCCGAGGACGACGAGATGGTCTACGAGGTGACGACCGGGGACGCAACTCCGTACCTGGGGATGCGGTTGAAGCAGAGCGCCAGCCTCTCCGGACAGTGCATCGCCGAGGCGCGCCTGCTGCGCAGCGACGACACCGAGCGAGATGAGCGGGTCGACGTCGCCGCTTGCCGACGGGTCAACGCCGCGTCGATGATCTGCGTGCCGCTGATCCACCGCCGCGAGGTGGTCGGCGTGCTGAAGGTCTACTCGGCGCTCGCCCACAACTTCAACGACGACGACGTCGAGGCGCTGGAGCTGCTCACCGACCTGATCGCCGCCCATATCTCCCACGCGACCAGCTTCGAGATCGAAGCCCACGACTGTCGCCACGACGCGCTGACCGGGCTCGCCAACCGGCGCGCCTACGAGGAGCGGCTCGCGGTCGAGGTCTCGCGTGCCACCCGCTACGACCAGCCGCTCTCGCTCTGCCTGCTCGACCTCGACGGGTTCAAGGCCGTCAACGACGAGCTCGGCCACCCGGCCGGTGACCAGGTGCTGCGCGGCGCCGCCCGGGTGATCGACGAATCGCGGGTCGCCGACGACGTCTTCCGGATCGGTGGCGACGAGTTCGCGATCCTGATGCCGCAGACCGGGCCGGCCGACGCGCGCCTGGCGGCGCAGCGGATCGCCGACGCGCTCGACGACGCCCAGCTGGTCAGCGGCGGCATCGGCGCCTCGTTCGGCGTCGCCGCGACCCACGGCGACCCGGAGCACGCGCACGCCAGCGCCGACGCCGAGCTGATCGCCGCCAAGGACCGCCTCTACGGACGCCAGACCCGGCCGCGCGGATAACCGACCGAACACATGCCCGGCTGCCTACCTCCTGCGCGAGATCGGGATGCCCGACGCGGTCGGCGAGGCCGTTGCCCGCAACCTCCTCGTCGGTGGCGACTGAGCGGGCCGGCGCAGCCGACCATCTAGCCTGGTCGGCCGTGAGCGACCCGGCCGTCAACCTCTACTCCGACACCCAGACCCTCCCCGGCGCGGAGATGCGCCAAGCGATGGCGAACGCCGAGGTCGGTGACGAGCAGCGCGGGCTCGACCCGACCGTCAACGCGCTGCAGGAGCGGGTCGCCGAGCTGCTCGGCCACGAGGCCGGCCTGTTCCTGCCCTCGGGCTCGATGTGCAACCAGATCGCGGTCCGGATCCACATCCGTCCCCTCGGCGACGAGCTCTACGCGCACCGCTCTTCCCACCCGATCACCGCCGAGGCCGGCGGCGCCGCGGCGATCGCGGGGGCGATGATCTGCGGCCTCGAGGGCGACGGCGGGATCTTCTCCGCCGCCGCCCTGGAGGCGGCGATGCGCGACCCTGACGACCGCCACCAGCCCCGTTCGCGGCTGGTCTCGGTCGAGCAGACGACGAACTTCGGCGGCGGCCGGGTCTGGACCCGGGTGCAGATCGACGAGGTTCTCGCCGTCGCCGAGCGCCACTCGCTTCGCACCCACCTCGACGGCGCCCGGCTGCTCAACGCGACCGCCGCCTCCGGTGAGAGAGCCGCCGCCTTCGCCGCCGGATTCGACACCGCCTGGATCGACTTCAGCAAGGGCCTCGGGGCGCCGATCGGCGCCTGCCTGGTCGGCTCGCGCGAGCTGATCGACGAGGCCTGGCGCTACAAGCAGATGTTCGGCGGCGCGATGCGCCAGGCCGGGATCGTCGCCGCCGGCGCCCTCTGGGCGCTCGACCACAACGTCGAGCGCCTCGCCGAGGACCACGCCAACGCTCGCGCCCTGGCCGAAGGCCTGGCGGCGATCGACGGGGTCACCGTCGATCCCGCCACGGTCGAGACCAACATCGTCTTCTTCGACGTCGCCGCTGCCGCCGACCTGATCTCGGCGTTGGCCGACGACGGGGTGGAGATGAGCGAGATCGACGGCCGCGTCCGCGCCGTCACCCACCTCGACGTCGATCGCGCCGCGGTCGAGCGGGCGCTCGAAGCGGTCGCCTCGAATCTGCGCTGAACCTAGGCGAACTCGATCACGCTCCGGATCCCGTCCTGGGCCTCCATCAGCTCGAAGCCGCGGTTTACCTCGTCGAGGGAGATTCGGTGGGAGAGGAAGGGCTCGACGTCGATCTCGCCCTCGAGGTAGCGCTCGACCAGGACCGGTACCTGGTCGCGGCCCTTGACGCCGCCGAAGGAGGAGCCGGCGACGCGGCGGCCGGTGATCAGGAAGCGGGGGACGACGTCGAGCGTCTCGCCCTTGCCGGCGACACCGGCGACCGTGCACAGGCCCCAGGCCATCCGCGCCGCCTCCACCGCCTGGCGCATGACCTTGACGCTGCCGGTCGCCTCGAAGGTGTAGTCGGCCCCGTAGCCGGCGGTCATCTCGAGAACGTTCTCGACGGTCCCCTCGCCGCCGATCATCAGGTCGGTGGCGCCCTGGCCGCGGGCGAGCTCGAGCCGCTCGGCGGAGAGGTCGACGCAGATGATCCGTTCCGCTCCCTGCAGACGGCAGCCGGCGACGGCGCCGAGGCCGACCATGCCGGCGCCGAAGACGACGCAGGTGCTGCCCGGCGTCACCGCGGCGGTGTTGATCGCGGCGCCGAGGCCGGTGGAGAGGCCGCAGGCGAAGAGGCAGGCGTGCTCGAAGGGCGCCTTCGGGTTGATCTTGGCCAGGGCGATCTCCGGCATCACCGTGTACTCGGCGAAGGTCGAGCAGCCCATGAAGTGGCGGATCTCCTCGTCCCCGCGCGAGAGCCGGGTGCTGCCGTCGGGCAGGTGCCCGAGGTTCTGCTCGGCGCGGATCGCCATGCAGAGGTTGGTGCGCGGGTCGACGCAGTGGACGCACTCGCCGCACTGGGGGGAGAAGAGGGTGACCACGTGGTCGCCGGGGGAGAGGGAGGTGACGTCCGGGCCGACGCTCTCGACGACCCCCGCGCCCTCGTGGCCGAGCACCGCCGGCGCGTAGCCGGAGGGGTCGGCGCCGGAGGCGGTGTAGAGGTCGGTGTGGCAGACGCCGCAGGCGTGGAGGCGGACCAGCACCTCGCCGGCGCGGGGCTCGGCGAGGTCGACCTCCTGGACCGCGAGCGGCTTCCCGAACTCCTCCAGAACGGCGGCGCGGATCTTCATGTGGGCGAGCCTAAACGCCGGCGGGGCGCCCGCGCGAGCGCCATGGACCTGCTGATGTCGGGGCGGGTCGTGCTCGGCGAGGAGGCGAAGGAGATCGGCCTGGTCGACGAGCCGGCCGCTGCTCGCCGACCTCGAGAAGCGGCCGCCGCAGTTCCCGCCGCTCGCGGGCTAATCCGGGCGGCGCCGGCGGGGGGCGCGGCCGGGCGGCTGGGAGGGAGGTTCGCCGGGGTTGAGGGGCGGACCCGCCGGCAGAACCAGTTTCGCCTCGCGGACCGTCACCGGCCGACCGAAGTGGCGCAGCTCCAACGGCTCGCCTTCCAGCAGCCAGTAGGAGATCTCGGTGTGGGTCGCCTCGACCCGGAGGTGCCTGCCGCGGATGCTGATCCCGAAGGCGAGGCGGGTCAGCCGCTCGGGCAGGCGGGGGGAGAAGCTGAGCTCGCCGTCGTGGTCGCGCATGCCGCCGAAACCGGCGACGGCGACCAGCCATGCTCCCGCGAGCGAGGCGATGTGGAGGCCGTCCTTGGTGTTGTGTTCGAGGTCGGCGAGGTCCATCAGCGCCGCCTCGCCGAAGTAGTCGTAGGCGAGCTCGAGGTGGCCCACCTCGGCGGCGATAACCGCCTGCACGCAGGCCGAGAGCGAGGAGTCGCGGACCGTGAGGCGCTCGTAATAGTCGAAGTTGCGCGCCTTCTCCTCGTCGGTAAAGGCGTCGCCCCGGGCGAACATCGCCATCACCAGGTCCGGCTGCTTCGTCACCTGCTTGCGGTAGATGTCGAAGTAGGGGAAGTGCAGCATCAGCGGGTACTGGTCCGCGCCGGTCTTGGAGAAGTCCCACTCGCTGTGTTCGGTGTAGCCCTCCGACTGGGGGTGGACGCGGAGCTCCTCGTCATAGACGATCAGCATCGCTTTCGCCGCGTCGCGCCAGGAGGCCGCCTCCTCCTCGTCGGCGCCGAGTTCGCGGGCGCGGTCGGGATGGCGGTGGACGATGTCGGCTGCGGCGCGCAGGTTGAGCTGGGCCATCAGGTTCGTGTAGACGTTGTTGTCGGCGAGGGCGCTGTACTCGTCGGGCCCGGTGACGCCGTCGATGCGAAAGTTGCCGACGCCGTCGTGATGACCCAGCGAGCGCCACATCCGCGCGGTTTCGACCAGCAGCTCGATCGCGGTGTCGCGTTCGAACTCGACGTCGCCGGTCGCCGCCTGGTGGCGGCAGACCGCGCCGGCGATATCGGCGCCGAGGTGGAAGGCCGCGGTGCCCGCCGGCCAGTAGGCCGAGCACTCGCCGCCACTGATCGTCCGCCAGGGGAAGACCGCCCCCTTCAGTCCCAGCGTCTGGGCCCGTTCGCGGGCCGGCCCGAGCGTGTCCCGTCGCCAGCGCAGCGCCGCGGCGCTGGCCCGGGGCGCGGTGTAGGTGAGGACCGGCAGCACATAGGACTCGGTGTCCCAGAAGGAGTGCCCTTCGTATCCCGACCCGGTCAGGCCCTTGGCCGCGATCGCCCGGTTCTCGCCGCGGGCGCCGGCCTGGAGCGTGTGGAAGAGGGCGAAGCGCAGCGCCTGCTGCAGCTCGGCGTCGCCGTCGAGCTCGACATCGGCCTGCTCCCAGAAGTGGTCGAGGTACTCGCGCTGGGCTTCCAGCAGGCCCTCCCAGCCGGTGTGCCGGGCCTCGGCGAGGGCGGCGCTGACCTGGTCGCGGACCGCTGGGACCGAGCGTCTGCTCGACCAGCCGTAGGCGAGGAACTTGACGATCCGCAGGCTCTCCCCCGGCTCGACCGTGCTGGTCACCGTCAGCCGGCCGAGATCCTCCCAGGTCTCGGCTGGATGGAAGCCGGTGTTGTCGGGCCCCTCGACGATGTGGTCCATCGCCGCCCCGGCGCGCAGGCCGCTGCCTTTGGTCGAGTGGACGAGCACCGCGCGGGTGTCGGAGCCGAAGAATTCCTCGGCGGCGAGCGGCGCCTCGAGCGCGGCCGCCGCGCGCGGATCTTTGGACTCGGCCCGGTGCGGCTCGTTGGTGACGAGCTCGGACTGGACGACCAGCCGGGCCGAGGTGTCGAGCGGTTCCACCTCGTAGTGGATCGCCGCGACCGCGCGCTGCGTGAAGGAGACGAGGCGATGCGAGGTGACCCGTACCGTCGCCCCCGCCGGCGAGCGCCAGATCGCCTCGCGGCGAAGGACGCCGTCGCGGAAGTCGAGGGTGCGTTCGTGGCTCTGCAGCTCGCCGTAGCGGATGTCGAAGGGGGAGTCGTCGACCAGCAGCCGGATGATCTTGCCATTGGTCACGTTGACGATGGTCTGGCCTGCCTCCGGGTAGCCGTAGCCGCCCTCCGCGTAGGGCAGCGGGCGCGACTCCCAGAAGGCGTTGAGGTAGGTGCCGGGGAGGAAGCTGGGCTCGCCCTCGTCGAGGTTTCCCCGCAGCCCGATGTGGCCGTTGGAGAGCGCGAAGACCGACTCCGACTGGGCCAGGTCGTCGAGGTTGAGGACCGCCTCGCGCAGTTTCCAGGGGTCGATCTCGAAGGTCGAGTGCGGATCGATCATCGCTCCTCCAGCAGTTCGTCGAGATCGGCGACCACCAGGGTGGCGCCGTGGGAACGCAGCTGCTCGGCCTGGTCGACGCGGTCGACGCCGACGACGGCGGCGAAGCCGCCGGCCCGTCCGGCCTCGACTCCCGAGAGCGCGTCCTCGAAGACCACTGCCTCGGCGGGGCCGACCCCGAGCGCCGCTGCTCCCGCCAGGTAGGTGTCCGGCGCCGGCTTGCCCGGCAGACCCTCGCGGGCGGCGACGTCGCCGTCGATCCGCGCCTCGAAGAGGTCGGCGATCCCGGCGGCACGCAGGACCGACTCGCAGTTGGCGCTGGAGGAGACGACGGCGCGGCGCAGGCCGGCCTCGATCGCCGCCTCGACGAAGCGGACCGAGCCGGCGTAGGGCTCGACCCCGTCGCTCGCGATCAGCGCCGTGACCAGCTCGTTCTTGCGGTTGCCGAGCCCGCAGACGCTCTCCTCGCCAGGCGGGTCGGCTGGCGTGCCCTCCGGCAGCTCGATTCCCCGCGAGGCGAGAAACGAGCGGACGCCGTCGTAGCGCGGCTTGCCGTCGACGTAGCGGTTGTAGTCGGCGCCGGAGTCGAACTCGACGTAGGGCTCGCCGCTGCGGGCGGCCCGCTCCTGCAGGTAGGCGTCGAACATCTCCTTCCAGGCCTTGGCGTGGACGCTCGCCGTCTTCGTCAGGACGCCGTCGAGGTCGAAGAGGAGCGCGTTGACCCCGGCGGGGAGGCCGAGATCGGCGGAGGCGCGGTAAGCCATGCGCGCAGAGGCTAGGGCAAACAGTTGTTCGTGACTCAGCGAACTTGCCGCCGGTCTAAAGGGACCAGCCCTAGACCGTCCAGGTGTCGCCGGAGCGCAGCAGCTCGTCGAGATCCCCGAGCGTCGCGTTGGCGTGAGCCTCGAGCAACTCGTGCTGGCGGGCGGCGCCGTAGACCGGCCGCTTGACGTCGCGGAAGACGCCGATCGGGGTCGGGCCGGTGGGGGCGTCGGCGAGACGGGCCAGCGCGGTGGCGTGGCTCGGGTCCTCGATGTGGGCGTCGTGGACGACGATCGCGTCCGCGCCGACGTCGGCGACCTCGACCACTTCCAGGCCGCCGTCGGCGGAGCGGACGACGCCGCGCTCGTTCTCGGCGCCGAAGCGCAGCGGCTGGCCGTGCTCGAGCCGGATCTGGTTCGGCCCACCGCCCTTGCCGCGGACCGCGTCGAAGGCGCCGTCGTTGAAGACATTGCAGTTCTGGTAGATCTCGACGAAGGCCGAGCCTTCGTGTTCGGCCGCCTTGCGCAGGACCTCGGTCAGGTGCACCTTCTCGACGTCGATCGTGCGGGCGACGAAGGAGGCGTCGGCGCCGAGCGCCAGCGCCAGCGGGTTGAAGGGGTGGTCTTCGGAGCCGAACGGGGTGGACTTGGTGATCTTCCCCGTCTCCGAGGTCGGCGAGTACTGGCCCTTGGTCAGGCCGTAGATCTGGTTGTTGAAGAGCAGCAGCTTGATCGGCACGTTGCGGCGCAGGCTGTGGATCAGGTGGTTGCCGCCGATCGAGAGCGAGTCGCCGTCGCCGCTGACGACCCAGACCGAGAGGTCCTCGCGGGCGGTCGCGATCCCGGTCGCCAGCGCCGGTGCCCGGCCGTGGATGCCGTGCATCCCGTAGGTGTCCATGTAGTAGACGAAGCGCCCGGCGCAGCCGATGCCGGAGATGAAGACCGTTTTCTCCGGCGGGATCCCCAGTTCGGGCATCAGCGCCTGGACGCTGGCGAGGATCGCGTAATCGCCGCAGCCCGGGCACCAGCGGGTTTCCTGACCCGACTGGAAGTCGGCCTTGGTCAGCGTCCCGGCGGCGCCGTTGCCGTGCTCGTGGTCGTGCCCGTTCTCGCTCACTCGATCAGCTCCAGGATTGCCTGCTCCAGCTCTTCGGCCAGGATCGGCAGGCCCTCGACTTTGTTGTGGCCGATCGCGTCGACCAGGAACTTGTCGCGGACCAGGCTCAGCAGCTGGCCGGTGTTGAGCTCGGGGATCAGGACCTTGTCGAAGGAGCGGACGACGTCGCCGGTGTTGAGCGGCATCGGTTCGAGGTTGCGCAGGTGGGCGATCGCGATCGGCAGGCCGCGGCCGCGGATGCGGCGGGCGGCGGCGCCGATCACGCCCGAGGTCGAGCCCCAGCCGAGCACCAGCAGCTCCGCGCCCTCATCGGCGTCGACGACCAGCGGCGGCAGCTCCTCGGCCAGCTTCTCCAGCTTTTCCGCCCGCAGTTTGGTCATCAGCGCGTGGTTGGCGGGGTCGTAGCTGACCTTGCCGCTGCCGTGCTCCTTCTCGAGTCCGCCGAGCCGGTGCTGGAGGCCGGGGGTGCCGGGGATCGCCCAGGGCCGGGCGCCGCGCTCGTCGCGCAGGTAGGGGAGGAACTCGTCGCCGGCGTTGGGCCCAATCGCGAAGTCGGGGTCGATCTCCGGCAGGTCGTCCATGCTCGGCAGTCGCCAGGGCTCGGAGGAGTTGGTCAGGAAGGTGTCGGAGAGGAGGATCACCGGGGTCCGGTGGCGGACCGCGATCCGCGCCGCTTCGACCGCGGCGTCGAAGCAGCCCGACGGGGTCGAGGCGGCGATCACCGGCAGCGGCGACTCGCCGTGGCGGCCGTGGATCGCCATCAGCAGGTCCGACTGTTCGGTTTTGGTCGGCAGCCCGGTCGAGGGACCGGCGCGCTGGACGTCGATCACGACCAGTGGCAGCTCCAGCACCTGCGCCAGAGCGATGGTCTCCGCCTTCAGATCCATCCCCGGGCCGCTGGTCGCGGTTACGCCGAGCTTGCCGCCGAAGGAGGCGCCGAGGGCCATGTTGACGGCGGCGATCTCGTCCTCGGCCTGGACCGTGCGGACGCCGAAGCGGTTGTGGCGGGCGAGGTGGTGGAGCAGTTCCGAGGCGGGGGTGATCGGATAGGTCGCGAAGAAGAGTTGCAGGCCGCTCTTGACGCTCGCCGCCAGCAGGCCCATCGCGGTCGCGTTGGCGCCGTTGATGTTGCGGTACTCGCCGGCGTCGAGAGGGGCGGGGCCGACCTCGATCGGGGTCGCCGCGATCTCGGCGGTGTCGCCGAAGTTGTAGCCGGCCTTGAAGGCGGCGACGTTGGCTTCCTTGATCGCCGGCTTGCTGGCGAATTTCGCTTCCAGCCAGGAGATCGTCGCCTTGCCCGGGCGCCCGTACATCCACGAGATCAGGCCCAGCGCGAAGAGGTTCTTGGTCCGCTGCGCCTCGGCCGGTTTCAGCCCTTCGATGTCGTCAGTGGCGCGCGTGGTCAGCGTCGTCATCGGCACCTCGAAGGTCTGGTAGTCCTCGACCGTGCCGTCCTCGAGCGGGTTGGCCTCGTAGCCGGCCTTGCGCAGGTTCGCCGGGGTGAAGGCGTCCTCGTTGACGAGCAGCGTGCCGCCGGCCTCGAGCGCGTCGAGGTGGGCTTTGAGTGCCGCCGGGTTCATCGCCACCAGCGTGTTCGGGTGATCGCCCGGGGTGAGGATGTCGCGCGAGGCGAAGTGGATCTGGAAGGCGGAGACGCCGCCTGGGGTGCCGGCCGGGGCGCGGATCTCAGCCGGGAAGTCGGGCAGGGTCGAGAGATCGTTGCCGACGTGGGCGGTGGCGGCGGTGAAACGGTCGCCGACCAGCTGCATGCCGTCGCCTGAATCCCCGGCGAACCGGACAATGACGGTCTCTAGCTTCTTCGACGTAGTCGTCACGAATCGACTCGACTTCTCCCCCTTTCCAGAACGATTGCAGATCTACGACCCCGGGCGGCGGCCTACAAGGCGGTTCTCCACTGGCGCTGGCCGATTGCCAAAGAAACACAAGTCGGTCCGCGAAGTGCTGTTGCATGTCGGTCGAGGTCCCGAGCCAGATGCGCGCAACCACGCCCAGCCGCCGCCGCAGCGCCGTCCTGACGCCTGCACCCTCGTTCGAGCGGGTCAGGCTGAGCCTCGCCGACGGCGCCGCGACCACGCTCTGCGTGGCGCGCTTCCCGCGCTCGGCCTTCGGCATCCGCGTCGTCGCGCTCGATCCTCCCTCGACCCTGCTGCGCTGGTGCGAGGGGAGCGGCGCCGAACACGCGTTGATCGGCGGCTTCTACATGCGCCCGGGGGGCCCGCCGCTGGGCGACGTGCGGGTTGACGGCCGGGCGCTCGAGGTCGTGCCTTTCGACTCCCCCTGGGGTGAGCTGCGCGCCTGCGTCCACGCCGACGGCGGGCGGGTCGCGCTGCTGGCGCGCAACGAGCTCGGCGCCGAGGCCGCCGGCGACCTGCTGC
>JACDGU010000168.1 GCA_013821475.1 Solirubrobacterales bacterium | reverse complement strand
GGCCCCAGCCACCGTCGGGGAGGCGGACCAGGAGGAGCTTGTCCTGTAGTCCCGCGAGCGAGAGCTCAGAGTCCTCGTGGGCTCCGAGCGGATGTTCTTCGAGGTCTTCGACCGCCTCAGAGAGGCCGTTGCCCTCATAGGGTTCGACACCGCCCTCGCGCGGCTCGGGGTCTTCGGCGCCGATCACAAGCGCTCCGGCGACATCGCGTCCGTAGCGTCCGAGAAGGCCGAAGACATCATTGGCGGCGAGCCCTGCCTGAGCGGCCATCGTCGCCAGCGCCTGACCCTCAGGCAGAAGACCGAGACAGAACGGGAAGGCGTCACCGGGAGTCCGGGCGAGTGGCAGTGAGCAGGAGATCACCGGGCTGTTCTGCGGCCAGCTGTCCAGTGCCTCCTTGGTGTAGCGAAGGCGGATGCGAGGCCAGCGTGGCTGTTCGAGCTCGGCGACCCGGGTCTCGTCGAGCCAGACGCCGAGGCTACTGGCGGTTGCCATGGCTGCCCGGCAGCGTCACGGTCAGCTCGGCGCCCAGCCGGCGCAGCGCCCGGAGACTCCGCTCGAGCGCGATCGTCGCCTCATCCCCGGTCTCCAGTTCAGAGAGGTAGGAGCGCTTGAAGCCGAGCTCGTCGGCCAGTGCGCCTTGGCTCAGGCCGCGCTCGCGGCGGGCGCCCGCAATCGCGCGGCCGAGGTCGGCGGGGGTGCGGATACGCCAGCTGCTGGTAGTGGGGTCTGTCGGCATATCCCGAAATTAGCACCAATTGGCGACGTTGTCTGGATATTGCGACAGCGCATCAGACGCTGCGTATGTCGGTAAATTCCGACAGCGCTCATCGTTTCATGACTGTCGGGATCACCGACCGCTGACGAGAACCTACGCGGGAGCCCTCGCTACCGCTGCCTTGTAGAGCACTTCTTCCTCAGGCAAACCTGACCGACCACCGTTCAGGCTGAATTTGCCGCTTTCAGCCGAGATGTCTATCATCTCGTAGTTGTAATCGGCGGATCGGGCCTGCTGGCCCTCGGACTCATCGAGCGGTCGACGCGAGACGTCGACCTCCTCGCTTTGCGAGTCGGCGATGAGCTGGACAGCGCCAAGCCGCTGCCGGCGGCGCTGGACGCCGCCCGCGACCGCGTGGCCCGCGACTTCTCCCTCCCCGCCGACTGGCTCAATCCTGGTCCGACCGATCTACTCGAGTTCGGCCTGCCGGAGGGGTTCGTCGACCGCCTCGTGCGCCGCAACTACGGCGACAGCCTCAGCGTCTACTTCGCCTCCCGCTACGACCAGATCCACTTCAAGCTCTATGCCCTCGTCGACCAGGGCCCGGGAAAGCACGAGGACGACCTCCGGGCCCTCTCGCCCACCGAAGAGGAGCTCTTGGCGGCCGCGCATTGGAGCCGCTCACACGATCCCTCAGAGGGCTACGCCCAAATGCTTCGCGGTGTTCTCACTCACTTGGGAGTCGACGATGTCGATCTCAGACGTTAGGCAAGACCTACAGAATCACCTTGTCTCCTTCCTCTGGAGTCAGTGGGCACAGATTGGCGTTCTCGCGACAGCCAACCGCAACGATCGCTGGGCGACGGATCCCGAGGCGCTCCTCCTGCTGAGCTTCGAGGTCGGCCGCGAAGAGCCCCGTCTCTTCGATGAGGTGCTGGATTGGCTGGCAGTGAACGAGCGACTGATCAGCATCCAACGCCTTCGCAACCTGGCCCGCGACGAGGGAGATCACGCCCTGATCGAGGCCGTTGTGGGCTGGCTGGGCAGCCGGCGAAGGCGAGCGCGCCTGGAGGCACGGGCGAAGGCGAGCGAAGCGACTGACCCAGAGCCCTTCTTCCGCAACTCGCGAATGCCGATCGCCGACCCCGACCCGGCATTCCTCGCACAGGGATTCGTGAAGGCAAAGTCCGAGCCATCCGGCAAGTCCCAGGCCCCCCAGGTCTTGCTCCCGATCAACTTTGCCTTCCGCCTTCGCCTGCTGCTGGGGATCGGTGCCCGCGCCGAGGCCATGCGTGTGCTCCTCACCATCGACGCGCCTCGAGCCAACATCCAGGTGATCGCCGCATCCACCGCCTACACGAAGCGCAATGTCCAAGAGGCCGTCACCTCCCTTAGCGCCGCAGGCGCTCTGGATGCCTTCGAGGTCGGCAACGAACAGCGCTTCTCCGCCCCACGCGATCGTTGGTCGCGCTTCCTCACGCTCGACGACCTCCCCCGCCACGAGGACTGGCCCCAGGTCTTCGCCGTCTGCCGCAAGGTTCTTCGCTGGCAAGCAGATCCGGCCCATGAGGACCTAAGCAACTACATGCTCTCCAGCGAAGCGCGAACCCTGGGCGAAGAAGTAAACCCCGACCTCCAGTTTGCGGGAATCGCGATCGATGCTCAACCTGACAACTCGGCGTACCTGGAGAGCTTTACCCGACAGCTCCTAGAACGCGCACCGATCTAGCCAGCGCCCGAACATTTTCGCAGCGGCCCCTATCCGTTCTGTAGAGCCAAACTCCGTCAGATCGAAAAGACGCGATGCGTCCCCACGGGCAGCGGGATCACGGCACTGATGCGACCTAAATGAGACCATCGGCCACATGGCGATCCAAGGCATGGCGCATGTAGGCATGGTGGTCGAGGATCTCCCGGCAGCAACGGAGTTCTTCGTTCAGCTCGGGCTGGAGCTACTAGGCGAAGGCCAGGTCGAAGGAGACTGGGTAGGCCGCATCATCGGGCTCGACGACGTCCGCGCGGAAATAGTGATGCTGAGAACCCCGGATGGGCACGCGGAAGTCGAGCTGTCGAAATTCCTTTCGCCGCCGAGCCCTGACAGCGATAGCCACGCGCCAGCGAACGCACCGGGCATCCGCCACATCTCATTCATCGTCGACGACATCAACGCCGCCGCCGCCGGACTCCGTGAGCGCGGGACCGAGCTGGTCGGCGAGGTGGAGAACTACAAAGACACCTACCTTCTCTGCTACGTCCGCGGCCCCGACGGCATCATCGTCGAGCTTGCAGAGAAGATTGGCTGACGGATCCCGCCGACGCGGCGCGAGCTGGGCGGATGAGCCAGGCCGGGACGTTCCTATAGATGTCAAGGAGTGGGAGACAATGACCCCGTAATTGCCGGCGCCCGATCAGGCGCTGCGAACCTCGTCGGGAGTGCGGGAAATCAAAAGGGCGATAACTGCGCGCAGCGCTTCCTTCGCGACCTAACCACCATCCCGCGCCGCGCCCGCCGCCAATCAAGGGCGCCACGGACCCGAGCCCCGACAGGGGTTGACGGACAAGGGGGGCGCGATGATCTGGGTAGTCGCGGAGGCCCACGGTTCTCAGGCAAGGATCGCGCGAACAGCCAGCTCGACCAGCGCCTCTGTGCTGCGCGGAATGCGGTGACCCGGCGAGGCGCGGTGGCGGCGAACTGCAGCCGAGGGGATATCGACCGTCGCGAAGATGACCCGCTCGAGCGCGCCGGCAGACGAACCGCTGAGACGCTCAGCGGCCTCGCGGAGCCCGCTCTCGAGCTCCCCGCGCCTGGCCGCGACGTCGCGGGATACCTCCGCAGGCCACGCCTGAGGAGCGAAGTCAACGGCGCCGCGCAGGAGGACCTGCGACTCGTCGACGTGGCGACGGCTCCAGCCGACGACGAAGCGCGCAGCGGCGTTACAGCCCTCCAGCGCCGGACCCGCCGCCAGCGCCTCGAGGAAGCCGGCCTGAAATCGGGTCGTCGTGCGTAGCCAGAGGTGGCCTAGCAGGGCGCTGCGGCTCTCGAAGCGGTGATAGACGGAGCCGCTCGGAGCCCCGCTCACCCGACCGACCGCGGACAGCGTCACTGCGTCAGGTCCGCTCGCCGCGGCGAGCGCGAGGGCGGCGTCAATCAGTTCCTCGGTCGTGTGAAGTGCCGGTCTTCCGATCAATCGGACCTTATACTAGCGAGAAGTCGCTAATACTCGGAACGAAGGAGCCCCTTTGCCGGACGCCACCACCGCCGCCCAACACCTCTACTCCGCGTTCGCCGCCCACGACGGCCAGGCACTGCTCGACGCGATGACCGAGGATTTCGTCGGCGAGGTCAGCAGCGGAATGCCGCTTGGGGTGGGCGGGCGCCACCAGGGCCGCGAAGCAATGCTGCGCGAGTGCTGGGCGCCGGTGTTCGTCGCCTATGACGTCAATGTCGAGGCCGACCGCTACCTCGAAGTCAGCCCGAGCGAGGTCGTCGCGCTCGGCTTCTACCGGGGCCAGGTCCGGGACACCGGCATCCCCTTCGAAGCGCGCTTCGCCCACGTGCTCGGTGTGCGCGACGATCTCATCTGCAGCCTTGAGCAGATCACCGACACGGGTAGCTGGGGGCGGGCGAACGGGGGTTGAGCGGCGGGGAGAGTTCGGCCGGACTCGGTGCGCAGCCGTCCCTCCGCGACCTACCGGCCTGCTGACCCTGGCCGCGCCCAAGGCAGCTGAGCGCACCGGACTGAACAGCCGACAAATGGAGCAGCTGCGAGGGAATCGAGGAGTCTCGAGGGTGCCTCGAGCTGTGAAGCTGGAATGCATTTTGCGTGGATCGCGTTTCGGCGAAACAATCGCCTATGGCGATCGCCGATCTCACAGCTGCCAATGCCTGGGTCGATGCGATCGTCCCAGAGGATTTCGCACGCGCTGGCGCTCTGCTTCACCCCGAAATCGACTTCCGGGCGATGACGCCGAAACGCGTATGGGACGCCGAGGGCCCGGCCGGCGTCGAGGCGGTTCTTACGCGAGTGGCTTAAGCATCCCGGCGAGATGGTGGAAGGCATCGAGGCGACGGAGGCGGTCGTGAGCGAGGACACCGCTCGCATCGGATGGCTCATCCGCAGCGGCTGGATCCCCTTGGGCGAGTCCTCGGCATAGCTTCAGACAGCTATCTACGAACAACTGCCTGATCAGCACACGGGGGAAGCGGGACTCGGCCGGCTTCACCTCGCCTCAGGCGATCGGGTTGCGGAATGCCGGGTCGGTGGTCAGCTCCTCGTAGAAGGAGATCGGCTCGGGCTCGGCACCGAGCTTGCCGAAAAGGGCGACGCGCAGGAGCTTCGGATCACACGCCGGCACACCGCCTGCCCGCTGGGTCGCGAAGACGACCTCATGGCCGCAGTCGGTGAGCAGTCGCCACGGGACCTCGACCTCGGGCGTGTCGAAGTCGTGGTCGGAAAGAGGTATCAGGACGCGCACCAGTGCGTGGCAAGGCTGACAGTCTCGGCAACGGCTGTCAAAGGCCGGCGGCAGGGACGATCCGATGCCCGCCCGAGGTTGTCCGAAATCTCGTAGAACTTTGAACGGCGGTCCCTCCCGCCCCGTCCGCTGCCATCGGCAGCGTTCTGGGCGCTTGAAGTCCAACCGAGACAGGAGGAACCGCCATGAAGAAAGTACC
>JACDGU010000021.1 GCA_013821475.1 Solirubrobacterales bacterium | reverse complement strand
GCCCAGCTCCGCGGCGCGCGCGGCCAGCGGCTGGATCCCGGGGGCGCTATCGAGCAGCAAGGTCGGCTGCCATGCCACGGGGTCGAGCGCCTCCAGCAGCATGAACATGGCGCGCTCGGCGCCCCCGAGCAGGCGGCTATCCGTGTAGAAGAAGATCGATTGGGCCACGGTTCAGATCCTCGGCGAGACCTGCCAGCTCGCCATTCTCACCCGAATTGAGAAGCTCGGCGCCGACCCCCGCCCAGAAGGCGTAGTCGAGCGCGGCCCGATAGAAGAGCGGCGCTCGCCAGAACCCGAGTCGCTCGAGCAGTCCGGCCACGGCGAAGACGCGGCTGGCGAGACCTGGCCAGGCACGAGTCGAGGCAAGCAGGGCCGAGCGGGCAGCCAGCCACGGCCGCGAGTGCTCGCGGGGCGACGCGAGGCGCAGTTCGCCGAAGACCTCGGGGTGGCGGCGGGCGAGCAGGACCGTCGTTCCACCTTTCTCGAAGGTGTCGCGCTCGAGCCCTCGCAGATCCTTGTCGTACCTCTGCTCGGCGAGAGCCCTCGGGTCGTAATCCAGCCGCACCGCCGCCGCCCGCAGCCTGAGCGCCAGCTCGACGTCCTCGTTGCCGTAGAAGCCAAAGCCCTCGTCGAAGCCCCCCACCTCGCGGATCACCGCGGTTCGCACGGACGCGTTCCCGGTGTAGAAGGAGCGTGGCCGATTCAAGTGCTCGGAGTCTCCGAGCCTCGCCAGGTGGGCGTCGAACTTGTCCTTGACGTACCGGGCGGCCAACGGGCTCGAGTCAATCAGGCCGACCGGCACCGCACCGAGAACGCAGGCCCGTGAGCCGGGGGGATGGTGCTCGAGGTGCCGCGCGATCAGCTCAGGTGCCGCGATCATGTCGTCGTCGAGGATGACCAACACATCCGCCCTCGCCTCGGCGATCGCGGCGTTGCAGGCGACGGCGCGCCCCCTTCTCTCGCCGGCGATCCAGCGCAGGGCGAAGGGCATATCCAACTCGCTCAGCATCTGCAGGGTGCCATCTTCAGAGCCGTCGACCGAGACGACGACCTCGAAGGACTCAGGACCGACGATCTGGTCCCCAAGCGAGAGCAGCGTCCGGCGCAGCGCCTCACGGCGCCGATGCGTCGGGATCACGACGCTGACGCTCGGCGAGCTAGCCATCGGCCCTTCGATCGCCGATTGCGATCGCCTCTTCGAAGACGGCCGTGAGCCGCTCGGCCCAGGCCTCCGGGCTGTGGTGAAGCTCGGCGAAGGCACGAGCCCGCGCCGCGAGCGCCGCTCGACCCGGGTCGTCCCCGAGCAGGTCCGCGGCGGCGGCGGCGATCCCGGCCGCGTCATCGGCGATAGCGAGCGGCGGCTCCTCGGAGAACGCGGTGAAGCCCTCGGCTCCACGAGCGGTGGTGACCACGGCCTTGCCTGTCGCGACCGCCTCCAGGACCTTCATCCGCATGCCGCCCCCGGTCCTGACCGGAGCGAGAACCAGCGCCGCTCGCTCGAGGTGGGGGCGAACGGAGGGCGCGTCGGCGAACACCTCAACGTGCTCGCCGGCGAGCGCCAGCACCTCCGCCGGGGGCGCGGCACCGACCACGCGCAGCCTCGCTGCCGGGCAGCGAGCGACCACTGCGGGAACGATCTCGCGCGCCAGCCAGATCGCCGCATCGCGGTTGGGCGGATGCGCGAAGTTGCCGACGAAGAGCATCGTCCCCGGCACCTCTCGGGAACGATCCGCGCGGTCGGGGAGGACGATTCCGAACGGGTTGACGCGGATCCGAGCCGCCGCGTCAGGGACCGATTCGGCGATCGCCTCGCTGTCGCGACGGCTGAAGACCTGGGTCAGGTCGAATCGCCTCCAGGCCGCCTTCTGAAACCCCCCCCACCGCCGCCAGTCGATCTCCCCCCTCAGCCAGCCCGGCCAGCTGCGAGGTGCTCCAGGCGGGCGGGCGATGGGACGGGGTTTGAGAACCTCGTGGTGGGTGTAGACCGTGGGGACGCCCTGCGGCAGGCGAAAGCCCGACATCGCGCTGTCCTCGACCGCGATCACGTCGAACTCGCGCGTCGCCGTCAGCCGGTTGAGAATCTCCTGCAGGGCCGGGTCGGCAAACCAGACGGTGCGCCACGGGGTCCGGCCGCCGGCCCAGGCGCCCGCCAGCCGCAACCTCCGCCGCCAGCGCGCTCGCGACCGCACCGGTTGTCGGCGATCAGCCAGATGGACGTCGAGGCCGGAGTCGAGCAGCACCGCGGCGGCCTCCGCTTCCCAAGGCTCGTCGCCGACGGCCGTGACCAGGGTCAGCTGATGCCGCTCCCCCAGCCCGAGGGCCTCGGCGTGCAGCAGGACCGGGATCGCCCCGGGGCCACCCGCGGCGGGAACCATCGGCGCAAGAAGCAAGACCCTCACTCGACTCCCGTCCGCGGTTTCGGCCAGATCACCCAGACGACCCGGCCGCGACGACATCGCGGTAGGCCTGCTCGAAGCGCGGCAGCACCGAGGACGCGGCGAAGCTCCGGGCGCGCTCGGAGGCTTCCCGCCCGTATCCCTCGCGAAGGGCCGGCTCGCTGATCAATCTCTCCATCGCGATCGCCAGGGCGTCCACGTCTCCCTGGGGCACGAGGAGACCCGAGCGGTCACCAATCATGTCGGCATGCCCGCCCGGCTTGGTCCCGATCACCGGCCTGCCGCGATTCATCCCCTCGGCAACCGTCGCGCCGAACGGCTCGGGCCAAAGCGAAGGCATGACGCCGAACATCGCACCGTCCCAGGTGGCCATCACCGCGGCGTGCGGAACATCGGTCAGGATTGTTGCCCCGGGCGGGAAGTCCGCCGGCGTGTCGCGCTCGTAGGTCCCGATCATCACCAGCGGAGGTGGGGACTCCAAGCGCCGGTATGCGGCGAACAGCTCCTCGAGGCCCTTGACCCGACGGAAGGCGCCGACATAGAGGATGAACGGCTCACTTGGAAGCTGGGAGAGGTAGGACGCGACCTCGGGGTCGCCAGGGGTCAATGGTTGATCGGGCTCGTCCGTCTGGAAGCTCGGAATCGTCACCTGGACCAGGGTCGGGGGCGCCCCTCGTGGGCCGAACAGGTAACGGCCCGTGACATCGCTGACATAGGTGCTGACGCTGTGGAGCCCGGTCATCTTGCGAGCCAGCATCGGCCGACAGGCGAAGACGCCTGCCGTCGCGAAAACGCCCTTCGGCATGCCGTAATAGTCAGTTGCGCAGGCCGCGCACTTGAGGGGAGCGGGCCCCGAGCAGGGCTCCCCTTTGCGGAGCAGGGTCCGGGTTGCGCAGAAGTAGCCGTAGTCCCGGGCGGAGACCAGCAACGGGATCCGCTTCCGCCCCATCGCCGCCGCGACCGAGAAGGCGAGCCAGCCGTAGGCGTGGATCACGTCGGGGCGGAAGTCTGCGATTAGGCGACGTAGGCCCAATATCGTCACCGGGTCCGGGAAGGGCGGCTGATGGCGTTGGTTTTCGTCGTGTATCAGCGCCGGGATGACCGTTCGCAGCTGGCGAATCCGGTGCACGGCTACCTCGCCGTCGCGCTCGGTCGCCGGCAGGCCGCCATGCCACGCGGTGGCGACCGCGACCTCGTGGCCGAAGCCGGCCATCCCTTCAGCGAGCAGTTGAGCCTGGCGATGGGCACCGCCGATGAACGGCGGATAGTGGTCGGTCGCGATCAGGATTTTCATCGTCAGCGCAACTTTGCCAGGTTGGCGCTCACATGCTGCTTTCGCAGGCGTCGCAGCAGGGGATCGAGGCTAACGCGACGCTCGGGAAACAAGAACAGGGTCGCCAGCGGCCGTGCCAGTGGTTTGGGGGCCGCGGCCTCGGCCAGGAACCATGCGGCGAGCAGCGCCTTCGTCGGCCAGTGGACGTCGAAGCGACGGCGAAGCGCACGGGCTGCGTCGAGCAGGACTCGACCCCGCCGATCGTCGGCGACCGGATGCGACCGCGGCTGCAGCTTCAAGGAGATCATCCGATTCGCGAGGTCGGCGGTTGAGAGAAGCCGGTCCGGCCGCGGGATGCCAAGGTCATCGGCCAGGCTTTCGAGCGCTCGCGTGGTCGACCGGGCGTATCGGATCGAGTCGCGAATGCGGTCCAGGTCGAGTTCGGGGCGTGTCAGCTCGTATCCGTTCGCTCCATGCACCCGATAGTCGGCGAGGGATTCGTCGAGCGCGGCAGCCGGCCCGACGAGAGCGGAGAGGTGCACCAGGTACCAGTCCGCCCCCCAGCGCGGGAACTCCTGCTCGGGGATCGGCAGGATCCCGGAAAGAAGCTGCCTGCGGAAACCGGTGCCGCCGCCGGGCAGCCAGGGGAGGTCGAAGGGAAACGCAAGCTCGGCCCGGCGCAGATCCCCGGTGGGTGGCTCGAAGGAATAGCTCGGCCGGGTCTCGCCGGTGGCTCGCCCAACGGCATCGACGACGTCCATCTTGAACTGCACCTTGGCGAGGTCGCGATCGGCGGCGAAGGCCGCGGCGATCAGCTCCGCGGCTCGCGGATGAAGCCGGTCATCGGCGTCGAGCAACAGCAGCACGTCGCCGGCGCAGCGCTCGAAGCCGGCGTTGAGAGCCGAGGCCTGGCCGCCGCGATCCTTGAAGAGGACGTCGACTCGATCCGAGAACCTCGCGAGGATCTCGGCCGAATCGTCGGTGGAGCCGTCGTCCACGACGATCACGTTGACCCCGGGATAGGTCTGGCCGCAAGCACTCTCGAGGGCTTCTTCCAGAAAGCGGCCGTAGTTGTGGTTCGTGATGACGACGTCGACCGTCAGGCCAACGCCGCCCTCCGACCTCAGTGACCCACCGGTGGAAGCCAAGTTCTAACCTTCCGGATCGCGGTGACCGGATTCGACTCGCGGAACAGCATTCCGCTGACAAGGGTCGATTCATCTGGGGAAATCGGGGTCGGCACCGTGAACACGTGTTCGTCGCCCGGGCTCAACGCGAATCGCGAAAGCGTCCGCTTTGGCCCGCCGCCGACCCGGAGTGTCAGTATGTAGTTTTTCACACCCTGTTCGGAGCTGGAGACACCCAGCCGCACCGCACGGTCGGCGGACCCCGCGGGAAGAATCCAGAGCGTCGTGTAGCCCGACGCGCCGCCTGCCGGCAGCGGAGTGTTCGCCAAACCGACCGCGCCGGCCGCCAGCACCACGACCACGACGCCACAGAGGATGTCGACCCGCCGCAGATGGTGCCGCCTTGGCACCGGCGGAGCCTCCTCTGCCTCTCCTTCCTCCGGGCGGTGCAGCGCCGCAACGCCACTGGCGGCGGCGGCGACGATCGCCAGCAGGATCGCCCAGGAAGCGGTCTGGATTCCGCCCGGAACGTAGTTGAGGACCAGGGCCCCCAGGCAGAGCACGGCCAAGCTGCATCCCAGGCTCAGCATGATCGACTGGGTCAGATCAAGCCGTCGGGGACCGAATGCCGCGGCCACGATCGCGTAGCCGGGTAGGACGAACGCCAGAGGCAGGGCGGCGACGAGCCGCAGTCCCTCCCAGGGCACCACGATCGCGAGCAGCGCACAGGCAACTGCCGAAGCGGAGATGAGGGCGAGGTCCCTGTTGCCTCTCATCGACGGTCCCGGAGGTCGTAGACGACGATATGACCGCTGTCGTAGATCCGGCCGACCGGGAGCCGCGCGAACTTGCGCATCGCCGCCAGTGGGAGCAGAGAATCGACTCCGGAGCCGTGCTCCGCGAAGAAATACCCCCTGACGTTGTCGTTGCTCACGATGCGGCGGTCGGCGACCACGTAACGCACCCCGACGCGGTGGAGTTCCGGCAGCATCCAGGGCTGGAGCTTCCGCCCTTCCAGGATCCTTTCGATCCCGTTGGTCGCGTCGGTCTTTGCTTCGGCGTTGCCGACAGAGAGCAGGAGGCGCGAGTCCGAGTTCAAGGATGCGAGCGTGCCTTCGGGTGGGTGAAGCGAGGCCCAGTGGGCGAGCTCCAGCGATTCGGACTCGACAACCCTGCCGTCGGCGGTGATTCGCAGTGGGCGGGCGAGCTGGGAGTCCCACGGCCAGCCGGTGATGGCTCCGCCGACCACGGAGACCCCCACCGCGACGACCAGCAGGGTCCGCCTCATGCGCAGGCGCTCGCCGGGACGCAGCAGGAGAACGGCACCGGAGGTGACCACGAAGGCGAGGCCGATGAAGAAGAACTCCCCCGCGCGGTTGCCCGTCTCCCAGGCCGCCGGCGCGAAGCGCAATGCCAGGGCGCCGAAGAAGCCCAGCGCGCCAAGGCAGAAGAGGACGGTCATCGGCTCCTCGAAGCGCCTGCGCCAGGTGGGGCGAATCCCGGCCAGAAAGCCCACCCCGAGCAAGCCGACAGCGGCGAGGCTGATCACCCGAGCGAGGAGAGGCGTTTCCGCGATCACGCTGCCGGAGCTGGAGTGGAACAGCGTCCGCGGCGCGACCTCCCCCGAGGCGGTGCGGATCGTGTCCTTGAACGCTTCCACCAGGACCGGCGATAGGTAGCCGACGGTGGAGCTGGCGACGACGAAGAGCCAACCCAGCGAAGCGACCAGGGCGAAGAGGGCGAACGGCCATGGGTTCCGCCGCGGCGACCGGGTCAGTTGAAAGACGATGGCGAGCACGACGAGCAGGCCGACCAGCGCGTAGGAGGTCAGGTGGTGGGTTACGACGATCGCCGAGATCCCGAGCACGATCGGCGCCGCCCACGACCGCTCCCAGTAGGGCGAGGCATGTTCGCGCTCGGCCAGGGCCGCGAGGACGACCACGAGAAGGGGCAGCGAGAGCGACTCGTACGCGTACTGGGTCCCCCATGAGAGAAAGTTGGAGTTCGCTGCGTAGATGGCGACGCCAAGGCCGGCGATCCGCGGCGAGCCGCTGATCCGGCTGAAGAGCAGGAACAGCGCCAGCGCGAACGTGAGCCGAGCCACCCCGATCAGGATCGTCCCGGTGACGAAGCTCGACATGCCGGTCAGGGTCATCAGGGCGGAAGTGGCGCTGCCCAGGCCCGGAAAGTCCGAGGTGATGGGAAGGATGGCATTGCCGTTGAAGAGGTGGTGGGTCTGGACGATCTGGTTTGCGTTGAAAGCGTGGATCGGCTCGTCGGGAAAGGTGAAGAGGAAGGGGTCCCGGATCACCTTGACGGTGTAGAGGGAGACCGCCAGCAGAGCCACCAGCGCGAAGCGCTCGCGCGTCGAGGGAGCCTCCAGGCAGAGCCGGAAGATGGTCGGCACCACGATCAGCGAGACGCCCGCCCAATAGAGAAGCTGGGGAGAGTCGACGGTCTCCCGAGAAAGTGCGTTCGCGATGGAGCAGATGACCAGGCCGACACCGGCGCAGAGCGCCGCGGTCACAAACGCGGACGGCCTCCAACTCTCGGCTCGCCCGCCGCCGACGGACGTTGGAGCCGCGCTGTTCAGTGCCGACACCGGCGGATCTTATGCAGCCCCGCGGGCTAATAGTCCCCCGAGCGCCTGGCTTCACGTACCAGTAACCCGCCAAATCTGGTGCCGATCGAGACAGATTGCCTGCTAAGGTCGGCGCCGCAACACTCCCCCGCGGCCAGATTTGGAGACGACTTGGGCTCATCACCAGGCAACGCGCTTCTGCAGTCAGAGCAAGAGTGGGAAGTCCGCAATCGCGTCCTCTCGGAGACGCTGACCGAGCTGATCCACGCCAATGCGCCGAACGACGCTCGACGCGCTCTAGACGTCGGCTGTCAGCAGGGACTGCCGACCGACCGCTACGCGCAGCTAACCGACCTGGACTGGGTCGGGATCGACCCTGCTCTCAAGGAGCCGCGGCAATCCCCGGACGGGCACTCGCTGAAGCCGGGCACGGCTGACGAACTTGACTTTCCCGATGACGTGTTCGACGTCGTCATGCTCGCGAACGTCTACGAGCACATCTTCCCCGAGCGTCGGGTCGCCTCATTCGAAGAGATCCGCCGGGTTCTGACCCCGAACGGCATCGTCGTCGGTCAGATACCGAATCCCTATTTTCCGATCGAGTCCCACAGCCGCCTCCCGTTCATGGGCTGGCTGCCGGTCCGGGCGCAACTCGTCTACTGGAAGCTCTCCCCTGCGCCCTGGGAGCACGACTTCTTCGTGGTCACTCCGAAGCACCTGAAGCGCGACGTCAGCGCCGGTGGAATGCGCACGGAGCTGGTGCGGAAGTTCAACTACCCGCCCGAGGTCATACCGAAGGCCGTGCGCGGAATCTCCCGGACGCTCGAGCGGCCGATGCGGGTCATGCCGTGGGCGTGGCAGTTCGTACTGCGCCCTGCCTGACCCTCCTCAGCCTCACAGTCACGGGTTGGGTGTTCGCCACGCCGCCAACGGGCACGAAGGTCACGAAAACTCTCACCTTCGCCACGCCCCGCCGCCTCAGGCTCCTCCGCTTGCGGCCGTGCGGCTCGATCAGCAATTCCACCGTTCCCGCCACGGAGATCGTTTGAGAGGAGGCGGACTCTCCCGCGAGGTCGACCGATTCCGCGCCTGGAGCCGTGACCGGAAGCATCGCGGTGCCATTCCTGCGATTTCGCCACCGATCGTCGCACCGAAGTAGACGGGCTGCCGAGGCGCTGGCCCCTCCCGAAAAAGCCATCCCGAGGACCACCAGGCAAACGAGAACACATGGATGCTCCCTCAGGATGCGCGCATCGATGTTGATCCGAGCTATCAGGGCGGCGGGATCGGGCTGGTTTCGAGGCCGCTGAAGACATTCGAGGCCCAGCGGCTTTCTTGGACGCCGGTCGCGAATGCATTGAGGGCGCTTTCGGAGCTCTCCAGAAGCCAGTCCTCGCCGTTGCCCGCCTTCTCAAACCAGACCAGGCCACGAACGCTCTGATATTCGTTCCGGAGGGCTTCGAACATTTCACGGATCCACGCGGCCTTCGAGCCGCCGTACTCGCTCGCGGCCAACTCACCGAGCATCATCGGCTTGTCAGGAGCGACCGTTTCGGTGATCTGTTGGTACGCGGTGCTGTAGAGCTTGTTGAAGCTGTTCCAACCGTACGCCGCCGCCGGATTCGTTCCCCAGTTGTAGCCGTCGAGGCAGGTCCAGTCGACATAGGCGGAGCCGGGATAGAAGGATGCGAGGCTGGCCGATCCGTGGACGTAGGGGCACCAGACCCAGGTGGCGTTGGTCGCCCCCACGGACGTGAAGATGTCATGCACGTGCCGCCAGGCGAGGATGAATTCGCCAGGCAGATTGCCGTTGGCACCTTCGCCCCAGCCGAACCAGGGTCCGTTCATCTCCCAGTCGAAGCGGAGGAAGTAGGGATGGCCCCAGGCCTTTGCCGCTTCCGCGAACTTGCGGATATAGGAGTCGTACGCTCCTCCGATCAGGTCGGAAAGCTGAAAGTCGGTCGGATGCAGGTTTCCCGTCGACTGCGAGGCCCAGCTGAGGAGGGGGATCGCACCGTGCTGTCGGACGCTTTCCATCGACTTGGTCGGGAATTCATAGAAATAACAGGGCGCTTTCGAGCAGTCCGCGAACGGCGAGCTGAACTCGAGAATCGAGAGGGGCTTGCCCAACATCTGCTCGAACTTGGAGACCGCCGACATATCCCAGGGTGGCTGGACGCCAGTCAGCTGATTCCCGATCCAGGCGCCCCAGTAAGAGAGTGGCGCCGGCCCGGCTGCTCCCTTTGCTTTCGAGTCCGCGCCCGGCTTCACCCGGATCACCCGGGGACTCGACTTCGCGATCCTGTGCCTGTGCTTGAGAAGAACGGCGCGGATCCGTATCTTGCGGGCGCCGCCGACAAGGACGAAGGGAATGTGAAATTTTCTGGTCCGAGCTTTCGCGCCTGCCAAACGCACCCACCCAAGCTTCTCGCGCACCTCGAGCAACACCCGACCGCGGCGAAGAGTCGGGGTGATCGTGCCCCGAGCGAGCGCGCGGGCTTCGGCCGCCACTTCCTTCGGCACGGATAGCGAAACCCGGGGCACCCGGGGTTGGAGCTTTCCACCTCTGGCCACTGCTTCGGACCTAGCTGCCGAGGCAGAGGCAGTGGGCGCTGCCGTCGCAACCGCAAGGATCAGAGCAGCCAGGAGCAGTGGGATCACACCCGCGAGATGGCGAGTGAAAGTCCAGCCCAACTGCTTGCCCTGTGTCGGATCGAGTCGTGCCATTTAGTGCTTGCCAGGCTGCTCCACTTTTACAGGCTGTCGAGCGACCTTTTCTGGAGCGTAGCGAGGCGGGCGAGTAGCGGTCATGGGCACTGCCCCACCGGGGTAGCCGGCGGCCCACCGACCCCTCCGGATCCCAGCGAGCCCCCGGACCCGAGCGTCGGATTGGTCGGGGCTCGTTTGGCGGCGTTGATTTCGGTGCCGTGCTGAGCCGCAACGGAGTTTTCGGCTCGCAGCTGCCCCGGGGGGAGGGCGGTGATCGTGTCCACCGAGCGGCGGAAGGCTTCGGCGTCCTCGGTGAGGATCGTCGGGCTGAGGGTGCTCGGCAGATCTCCGGCGGTATGGAAGTAGAGGCTCGACCCGCTGAAGGAGGCGATCGGCACACCCGCGGCGTAGGCATAGGTCTGCTCCCCGCCGCTGGCGACGAAGGGTGACGTGTTGGGCGTCGGCACTCCGGCTGCGGCGAAGTCGTCGCCGATACTGGGTTCGAGCAGTGGGTTTTCGCTGTCGTGGAGGCGACCGGTGGGATCGGGGACCGGGCTGGTCTTGATCGCCCCGCTCGGTTCTTCTTCGGCGGTCGGGGCGCCCAGCGAGGAGCCGAGGTGGACGTAGGCGTCGGCTTCCGTGAACCAGCTGGCATGGGAGCCGGACATCAGCGCCTGCAACCCGAGCCAGCCCACTTCGTGGCCGCCGACCGCGATGAAGATCAAGGTCTCGGGACGCTGGGACTTCGGCATTTCCGCGTAGTGGCGAGCCAGGCCGAGCAGGATCGCGACGCCGGAACCGTGTTCGGAGGCCGAGGGCGTGAAGCTCGAAGCCGGGACGCCGACGAAGACGCGACGGCCGGGTTCGGCCCCTTCCAGTTCCCCCCAGACATCGCGGTCGCAGGCGGTGGCGGTGCTCGCTCTGAGCACGAGGTTGCCGTTCTCTTCTGCTTCCGCGGCTGCGATGACCGTCGCCCCGGAGACCTTGCCGACCATCAGCACCGGCAGCGGGCCGGTGCCGTCGCGGGCATTGCTGTCCTGCCACTTCGGGTAGTCGCCGACGCCCTGGGTGACGGCGACGAGGCCCTTGGCGCCGCCTTCGACTGCCAATTCGATCGCGCTTTCGAGGTTCACCCCTTTCGAGTTGTTCTGGTAGGCGATCGAGACGACGACGATCTTTCCTGCGACTTCGCTCTTGTCGTAGGCGCCGTTGCCGCCGTCGAACAGCTCCGCCGTGACTCCGCCTTCCGGGGTGATGCCCGAGTAGACGAGGGGTGCGATCGCCGCCGCGGGCACGGGGGTGGGACCGGCGCTGAGGGCGACCTGCGTCGGCAGGAAGCCCGGGTAGGTGAAGGCCTGTTCTCCCAGCCGCAGCCCGGCGGCGGCGAGCCGGCCGGTTATCTCGCCAAGCGCGGCGGCGCTGTTGGCGGTGCCGCTGAGGTGGTTCGGCAGGGCGGAGTACTGCTGGACGGTCGCCATCAGCGAGGCTTCCGACAGCGGGTTTTCGACAGGTGCGGGGGGAAAGGGGGCAATCGGGGGAGCCGGCGTCGGGGCCGGTTTCTTGCGCTGCACGCGCACCGTCCTGACGCTCGAGGTGGCGATCCGGCGCCTGCCCTCGAATAGCAGGGCACGGACGCGCGCGGCCCTGACTCCCGCCGACAGCGCGTGGGTGATCTTGAACTTCCCCCGCCGCACCGGCCCGGTCCCAAGCTCCCGCCAACCCTTCGCCTTATGCAGCTGCAGGACGACCCGTCCACGACTGGACGCGGGGGTAACACTTCCCCTCGCGACGATCTTGGTCTGGCTCCCGACCTGGGCAGAAACCGACAGCGAGATCCGCGGCGCTGTGAAGGCCGGCGCCGCGGCAGCAGTGCTGACTCCCGTGAGGAGGCAGGAGACGGCGAGAAGCGCGACGAAGGTTCGCGCTGAGCGGATCATCTGCCCGCGGTGACGGCTCGCAGCTGGTCGAGCGAATCGCGGATCAGCTGCGGAAGGTCTCCCGGCTCGTCCTCCTCGTTCCAGCGTTCGACCGCGATCCGGAAGACGGCGATCCCGACCTCGGCGGTCAGGCTCGCGGCCGGGTCATCGACGCCGCGCTCGCGCAGCGCCTCGGCGAGCCTTGCGGCAAGTGCCGCGAGCTTGATCAGCTCGCGCTCCTGCAGCTCGGCGCTGGCGGCAATCATCCTCTGGCGCTGGCGCGGGTAGTCCCCCCGTTCCTGGATCGCGGCGCCGGCGGCTTCCAGACCCACCGCGACCGCGTCGACCGGGGGCAGGGAGTCCGGTGCACCGGACACCTCACTGACGATCAGCTCCTGTAGCAGCAGGCCGCCCGCGAAAAGGACCTCGCGCTTGTCGGCGAAGTGGCGGAAGAAGGTCCGCTCCGTCAGGCCCGCCCGGCTGGCGATCTCGGCGACGGTGGTGTTCTCGAAGCCCCGCTCCCCATATAAGGAGATGGCGGCCTGCTCGAGCCTGCCGCGACTGTCGGGCTCCCATCTCATAGGTTGATCGTAGTTGATGACAGCAACTGACATCAGGCAGCTCTGCGCGAATGCCGTGCCGGAGCAGTCAACAACTTGGAGGTTCTCATGCGCTGCAGGGCAGATCGGGGCTCAGGCGGCGAAGCGCTGCTCGGCCCTGGCTCGGGCCTTGGCCGCCTCGACCTCGCGGTCCTTCGGCGGCGCGGCCGTCACCAAGTGCCCGAGCAGGTGCCTGGAGACCGCGGTGACTTCCTCGACCGCCTGCTCGAAGGCCTCGGCGTTGGCCTGCGAAGGCTTGGAGTAGCCGCTGATCTTGCGCACGTACTGGAGCGCGGCGGCGCTGACCTCGTCCTCGGTCGCGGGTGGGTCGAAATTGTGGAGGGTTCTGATGTTTCTGCACATAGGAGAATCTTAGGGCTACTCCAGTAGCCGGTCAATCGCGAGCTGCATCACCCTGGCCCGGGAGCGCTTGCCGTGCTGAGCGGAGACGAAGTAGCTGCCGATGAACAGCGAGTAGGCCAGCATCGCGCGGGCCTCGACCTCGTCCTCGTCGACGCAGAACTCGGCGAAGAGCGAGCGCAGGTACTCGGTGCGCCGCCGGTCGACCCGCCGCAGCCGCCTGGCAACTGTGGGGTCCCGGCGCGAGACGTCGCGGAGGGCGAGCTCGACGGCGAACAGTCCCTTCGCCGAGGGGGCGAGCTCGAAGAGGCGGCGCAGCTTGGCTCGCGGGTCCGCCACGTCCGCGTCGACGGTTGCGATCACGTCCTCGGTGCCGGTCTTCTCCCAGGCATCGAGGGTCTCGGCGACCAGCGCCGCGCGGTCGTCGAAGTGCCAGTAGAAGCCGCCCTTGGAGACACCCAGGTCCTTGGCCAGGGACTCGACCCGCACGGCGTCGGGGCCGCCGGCCGCCAGCGCCCGCATCGCCGCCTCGATCCATGCTCTCCGGGGAGTTCGTACCTTGGCCACCGAGCTATCTATACGGCACCGTATTGACGGATGCAAGCGCGCCGCCTATCATCCATACGATGTCGTATGGATCAGTGCAGAGCGGTCGCGTCCCGAACTCGGTGCTGGAGTCGCACCCCTGGCGGATCCGCGAGATCGTCCCCGACTTCACCCTCGAGGACGTCTGGGCGCTGCCGGCACAGGGAGGGCGGGGGGACTTCCCGGCGCTGATCGAGATGGGTACCTCGCTCGACCCGGCCCACGCCGACTCCGGCGCCACCCGCTTCCTCTGGGAGCTGCGCGATCGCCTCGGCGGCTGGTTCAACCTGGGCAGGATCCGGCTGCCGGCGGGCGCGGATGCCCCGCTCGGCGAGCTGCCGATTCCGGGCAGCGGCGAGGCCTCGCTGTCCGAGCGGCTGCCCGCCGACCTACGCGGCTCGGCCGCGGACCTGGACTTCGGCTCCCTGCCCTTCGCCCCCCTCTACAGGACGGACGACGAGTTCGCCGCCGAGATCTCGAACCAGACCATCCACGGCGTCCTGCATTTGGCCTGGGTCGACCGGGGCGAGGGCGTCTACCAGGGGCAGATGGCCGTCTTCGTCAAGCCCCGCGGTCGGTTCGGCCAGGGATACATGGCCCTGATCAAGCCCTTCCGCTACTGGATCGTCTACCCGGCGCTGCTGCGCCAGTTCGAACGCAGGTGGAAGCGAGGCGCTCGGCGCTAGCCTGTGCTCTGGGATGAGCAACTTTCGACCGGTCCACGAAGCACTCGCTCGGCGGCGAGCCGAGGGCTTCGTTGCGATGTGCTGCTGCGGCTGGATCGGGCGGGAGCGCACGGATCGGCGCTCCGCTTCGCGGGATGCCCGCGAGCACGAAGAACGGGCACCGGTTCGGGAGCTGAGGCGTCTGGCGAAAGCGCCCGACCAGGAGACGGAGCAGCTCGGGTCTTAGACCCGATCGGCGAGCTTGCTCAGCTTCGGTGACCAGAAGCAGCGGGTCGTGCGAGCTACATCTTGGAGAACTCAGGCGTGGAAACGTTGTCCACCGGGCCATTCAGCCCGGTGGACAACGTTGTGAATCTTTGATCCATCGAACCGCGAAAATGTAATGAGACGTTTACAAGACACCATTTTGCGTCTATAATTGCGACTCGGGTCTCAAGATGATGCCTGCGGACCCCGGGTTACGTCAGTGCAGGGCAGGGTTTTTTTGAACGACGGTTTATCCAGTATTCGTCAGGCAATGTTGTCGGGAGGATGACGATGCGCTATTTCCAGTCGAAAAATTCGATGACTTTTGCAATCCCGCGGGGCCACAGCGGATTCAGGCCCGGCAACCAACGGACGGAACACTAGATGCCCCTCTCACTTGAGTTGCCGTTGGAGCGGCCGTTTGAGGCCGGTACGGAGTTCGGCTCCGACCCAGGCCCCGCCCCTGAGGTATCACTTTCGAAACTGCCGACCGAACACGGGCTGCGCAGGTGGCTGCTGCCGCTGGTCGACCTGCTCTCCTCTTCGGTTGCGCTGCTCATCGTCGTTTCCCCCGCAAGCCCGCCACTGCAGTGGGACCTGGCGACGATCCCCCTGCTGCTGGTGTCGATCAACTGGGCGCTCGGCGTCTACGACGACAGGCACTCGCAGGCGGTGAGGGAGGCGACCGAGAGCAGAACCAGCGCGCTCGCAGTGCGGCTGCTGGTCGGCATCTGCTTCGCCTGGGCCGCCTCGCTCCTGGTTCCGCTCAGCGGCGCCGATCAGGTGGCGCTGTGGGTTTCGTTCGTCCTGCTCGACACCCTCGGCCGCTACGTGAGCACGCGGCTCATCCACCGCAGCAGCCGGATCGAGCGCTGGATCCTGGTCGGCGACGAGGCAACTGCCGAACGCCTGGCCAGCTACCGCCCCCTGGGCAAGCACGCCACCGTCGTCTGCGCGGTAGCCCCTCCGGACGAGAATGAGATGAATGGCGCGGGCTACCGCAACGGTGCACTTGCGGTAGTCCACCGCTACCACGCCGACCGCGTCGTGATCGCGAGCCAGAGCGAATCCGACCGCGGCGTGCTCGCGCTGGTCCGCGCCTTCAAGGCGATCGGGGTACCGGTCTGCCTGCTGCCCCAGCCGATCGACCTGGTCCATGCTCCGTCAGCGACGCCGAGCCGGATCGCCGGGTTGCCGCTGATCGAAGTCGAGGCCCTGGCTGTCCACGACGCCCTGCCGTACACCGGTCCTGATCGCCGCGACCTGCACAGGCAGCCGAAGGTGAGCGTGGTAATCCCGGCGATGAATGAGGAGCAGAACATCGGGCCGGTCCTGCGCCAGCTGCCGGATGACCTCTATGAGGTGATCCTCGTCGACGGCAACTCCCACGACAACACAGTGGCGGCGGCCAAGCGAGCCTATCCCAACATCCGCATCGTCACCCAGACCGGGCGTGGCAAGGGCGACGCCCTGCGCTCCGGCTTCGCGGCCGTCTCCGGCAGCGTGATCGTGATGCTGGACGCCGACGGCTCGGCCGACCCCGGGGAGATCCCGAGGTTCCTCGAGGCGCTCGAGTCCGGCGCCGACTTCGCCAAGGGGTCGCGCTTCATCGAGGGCGGTGGCAGCTCCGACATCACCGCCCTGCGCCGGGCAGGCAACGCCTTCCTCAGCCTTACGGTGAACACGCTCCACCGCACCTCGTTCACCGATCTCTGTTACGGCTACAACGCCTTCTGGACCCGTTGCCTGCCCTACATCTCACTGGACGTCCCGGGGTTCGAGGTCGAGACCCACATCAACCTCCGCATCGCCTCGGCGGGAATGAGGATCACGGAGGTCCCCAGCTTCGAGCGCAACCGGATCTCGGGCAACAGCAACCTCAACACCTTCCGTGACGGATTCCGGGTGCTGAGGACGATCTTGCACGAGGCGCGTCGCAACCAGATGATCCGCCGCGGTCGCCCGCGCCATGACTCGGCCGGCAAGGCAGCCGAGAGAAGGGCGCTGATCGCGATCGACAGCTAGTGCGCCGTCCCCGGGCACGGCTAGAACAATCGTCCAGATAGGGGATTTGCCTCCGATGGGTGGGGGCAGATGTCGATCAGGCGGGTATGTCACCCGCCTCGCCCCTCCGCCTCGCAAGGCTCTGCGCGCTGCTCGCCCTAGTCCTGAGCGCGTCCTGCGCCGTCGCCCAAGCACATTCACACAAACGGGAGGGACACCGATCGGATCCCCGCGTCGGCCTCGCCTCGGCGCGAGCGGTCGGCGCCATCCGCTGTGCAAGCGGCTCCCGGCTGAAGCGGGTCGCGGTGAGAAAGCGCTGCAACAAGTCCGCACCCACCGCCAATGCAGCCGCCGCGCTGCCGATCTACTGGGGGGCGACGATCGGCCCACAGCTGACCGGCACGCAGGCGCCGTGGGACATGTCGGCGGTTTCGAAGTTCGAAGGCCTGGGACAGAAGCCGGTCTCAACGATCAACTTCTTCCAGCCGTTCGCCAACTGCGCCTCGAGCCCGTGCTCCTTCTACCGCTTCCCGACCACGCCGATGGAAAACATCCGCAGCCACGGCTCGATCCCCTTCCTGAGCTGGGCCTCGGAGTCGATCCCCTCGCACCTCGACCAGCCCGAATTCCAGCTCTCCGATGTCGTCGGCGGTACCTACGACACCTTCCTGCGCAGCTTCGCCGAAGAAGCCAAGGCCTGGGGCCATCCCTTCTTCCTCCGCTTTGACTGGGAGATGAACGGCAACTGGTTCCCCTGGAGCGAAGGCGTCAACGGCAACCAACCCGGCCAGTTCGTCGCCGCCTGGCGCCACGTCCACGACATCTTCGCCGCCGTAGGCGCCGGCAACGTGACCTGGGTCTGGTGCCCCTATGTCGACCCCGGGGACAGGATGGCGAGCCTCACCTCGCTCTATCCGGGAGATGAATACGTCGACTGGACCGGGCTCGACGGCTACAACTGGGGCACCAATCCCTCCTCGCCGCGCGGGTGGCACACCTTCGGCGAACTGTTCCGCAACACCTACCGCCAGGTCAGCGAAAGCGTCGCCCCGACCAAGCCGATGATCCTCAGCGAGTTCGGCTCGAGTGAGTACGGCGGCTCGAAGTCGGAGTGGATCTCCGAAGCGCTGGCCCAGATCCCGGCTGAATATCCGAAGATCCGCGGCGCCCTCTGGTTCGACACGTCGGTCGAAGGCATGGACTGGCCGATCGAGACCTCCGCTGGTTCGACTGGCGCCTTCGCCGCGGGAATCCGCAACCCGGCGTATCTGCCGAACGCCTTCGCCGAACTACCGCCCGGTCCGATCCAGCCGGGGGCCTAGGTGTCCCGCCCCCACACGTTGTGAACAGCTGAAAGGCCATCCGGGCCCTCCAAGACGCTTGCGGTTCTGGCCCTCAGATTGGGCGCTCGGCCACACCCCCGGTCCGTGGTAAAGGCCTTCACCCACTCATCGGCGCTGCTGTAATCGGGCGGGGGCCCCAGCAGAAAGGCCCTTACCCAGATGTCCTCAGCCCGCGGCTACGCCGCCACCGACGTCAAAGATCGAGCTGACGCGGATCGAGGTCCGGCGCCGGCTCGCTCAGGCGCTGGTCCTGGCGGCGGCGGGGTGGCACTCGATCGAGTCGACCCGGTCGGGGTAGAAGACGACGTGGCCCTCGATCTCGCCGACCGCGGGATATGGCGAGCGGTACTCCCAGACCGCGTTGACGGAGGCGTCGCCACCGACGGGGGCCTCCCTCAGGGTCAGCGCCCGCTGGGTCGTCTCGAAGGGGGACCTGCGGGTGATCAAGCATGACGTGCACCTGCCCTCGCCATCTCAGTCGGGAAGGGTCGCGTACTCCTCCCGCACCCGGGGGTCGAGCTGGTCGAGCAGGGCCTGCAGGTCCCTGCCGAGGGCTTCGTAGCGCTCGGCTCCGAGGGCGTCGGCCCAGTCGGACTCGATCTCGCCGATCAGACGCCGGCCCTCGCGGATCGCGGCCCAGCCCGTCTTGGTCAGTGAGATCAGCTTGGCGCGGCCGTCGCTGGGGTCCGCTCGCCGCTCGAGGTAGCCGAGCCGCTCGAGGCCGTCGACCAGCTCGGCCATCGCCGAGAGCGACATGTCCGACCACTCAGCCAGGTCGGTCAGCCGCGTCCCCTCCGCCTTGATGTTGCCGAAGACCTGCAGGTGCGCCGGGCGGATCCCCTCGAACCCGCTACCACCTTCGCCGCGCGACGCCAGCTCTGCCCTGAACAGGCGCTGCAGGTTTCCCAGCAATTGGCCGATCGGCAATCGCTGCGGCATCTGGCTCTCGGTGGCTTCCGACAATGCTACGGTAGCCGAAGCTTAGGGCACCGAAGTAAATCGAGAGGAGCCGGGATGGCCGAGCTGAACCAGACGATCGCCAACTCCCAGACCGGGCAGCGGATGGAGTTCGTCGAGCTGCGACCGGAGCTGCTGCGGATCGACAGCCTCAACCCGCCGACCCCGGAGCGCGAGCCGACGCACGTCCACCCCAGGCAGGAGAGCGGCGCCGAGGTCATCTCCGGCGCCCTCGTCTTCGAGGTCGACGGTGTCGAGCGCAGGCTGGCGGCGGGAGAGTCGATCGCGATCCCCGCCGGCACCCCGCACCGCTTCTGGAACCCCGGCGAGGAGGACGCGCACTCGGTTCAGTTCTTCCGACCGGCGCTCGACATCGCCGCCTTCTTCGAGACCTACTTCGAGCTGGTCCGCCGCGGCGAGCTCAACCGCAAGGGCGAGCTGCCGCTGCTGCGCCTGGCGGCGATGGTTCCCGAGTTCAGCGACGAGATCCGGCCGACCAGCCCGCCCTGGCCGCTGGTGCGGGCGATGACGATTGTCCTCGGGCCGGTCGCGCGACGGCGAGGGCTGGAAGGCCGGCTCGCCTACCGAGGCTGACCAGCGGCCGCAGCGCTCACTCCAGCCCGTGCGGGTGCGGCCCACCGACTCGGCCTCGAGCGGGGTGGCGACGCTGGCGCCAGCTGAGCGAGCGGTCGGCGGAGACGAGAGATCCGCCGCTCTGCCCGACAATGCGCGGATGCGACACAACCCCGCTCACGACGTCACCGACCCCGAGGTCGTTCGCGACCTCGTCCGCGCCAACCCCTGGGCGACGCTCGTCAGCCAGGGCGGGGACGGGATCGTCGCCTCCCACTACCCGGTCCTGCTCGACGAGGGAGCCGGGGAGCTGGCGTTGCTGACCCACGTCGGCCGGCCCGACGAGGAGGTCCACGGGCTCGGCGAGAGCGAGGTGCTGGTCATCGTCCAGGGCCTGCACGGCTACATCTCGCCGAGCTGGTACGCGCCAGGCGCGACCAAAGCGCCGACCTGGAACTTCAGCGTCGCCCACTGCCACGGGACTCCGCAGCTGCTGAGCGAGGAGGAGAACCTGCGGGTGCTGACGACGCTGGTCGAGCGCTTCGAGCGCGACGTCGCCGAGCCGAAGTACCTCGACCCCGAGTACGGCGCCAGAATCGCCAAGGGGACGGTCGGGATCCGGATCCCGGTCAGCCGCTTCGTCTGCAAGCGCAAGCTGAGCCAGGACAAGGACCCGGTCAGCCGCCGCCAGGCGATCGCCGCGCTGCGGGCGCCGGGCCCCTACCACCACCCCCGGCTCGCCGACGAGATGGAGGCCGAGGAGCCGCTCGCCGAGGGCTGAGACGACCGAAAGTCTTTACCCACTTTTCACCTGGGATCAAGGTTGGGCCCCGATGGTGGGGTCGGCACCCCAACAGGAAGGCATCCCATGCCACAGATCCTCGTAGTGACCGACGCGCCCGAGGAGACCGGGCGGACCGTCGTATATAGAGAGCGCGTGCTGAGCAGCGACCTCGAGTCGGCGCACTTCTCCGGCCAGCTGGTCGAGCGGGTCGGCTGGGCGGTGCGCGACGCCAACGAGCTCGAGCACGAGGCCAAGCGCTCCTGGCCCACCCCGGCCTGACACCCGTCCGCCCGTCCGGGGCGCGCGGGTATTCTCACTCCGTGTCCCGCAAATGAGCGACTTCCTCGTCAAGCGCGACGACCTCCGCGAGTGTCGCGTGGCCGAGTCCGAGCCGCCCGAGATCGGCGCCGGGCAGGCGCTGCTGCGGGTCGAGCGCTTCGGGCTGACCGCCAACAACATCACCTACGCGGTGATGGGCGAGGCGATGTCCTACTGGGACTTCTTCCCGGCGCCCGAGGGCTGGGGACGGGTGCCGATGTGGGGCTTCGCCGAGGTCGAGCGCAGCGAGGCCGACGGGGTCGAGGTCGGGGCCCGGGTCTACGGCTACCTACCGCCTTCCTCCTACCTGGCGGTAACGCCGGCCAGCGCCGACGCCAGCGGGTTCGTCGACGCCGCGGCGCACCGCAAGGCGCTGCCCTCCGCCTACCACCGCTACGTGGTGAGCGCAGCCGATCCCTTCTACCGGGCCGAGACCGAGGCGATCCAGATGCTGTTGCGGCCGCTCTTCTTCACCTCCTTCCTGATCGACGACCAGCTGGACGACGACGGCCTCACCGAGCGCGGCCCGGTGGTCATCTCCAGCGCCTCGAGCAAGACGGCGATCGCCGCCGCCTTTTTGCTTGCCCAGCGGGACGGGGTCGAGCTGGTCGGCCTCACCTCTCCCCGCAGCGCCGAGTTCGTCGCCGGTCTCGGCATTTACGGCCGCACCGTCGCCTACGACGAGATCGACTCGCTCGAGCGCGGGCCCGCGACCTTCGTCGATGTCGCCGGCGACGCCGAGGTGCGCCAGGCGGTCCATGAGAACTACGGCGACGAGCTGATCCACAGCATGGCGGTCGGGGTCACCCACTGGGAGGAGTTCGGCGCCGGCGAGGGCGAGCTGCCGGGACCGGCGCCGGTCCTCTTCTTCGCCCCCGACCGGGTGAGCAAGCGGGCCGGGGACTGGGGCCGCGCCGGCCTCGAGCAGCGCGTCGCCGACGCCTGGCAGCCGTTCTGCGAGTGGACCGGCGGCTGGCTGGAGACGATTCCCGGCGTCGGCTTCGACGCGGTCCGGGAGGCCTACCTCGACGTGCTCGAGGGTCGCGTCGACCCCCGCCACGCGCACCTCATCTCGCTCGCCGGCCAGTCGTAGCGACCGGCTCGATGCCGGCGTCGATCAGGCCGGCGCCGGCGAGCTCGGCGTCGTCGCGGATCAGCCGCTCGCGTTCGGCGCCCGGGGTGGGAGTGCGCCCCGGCGGCAGCAGGAAGACCGAGACGATCGCGACGACGACGCAGACGCCGGCGCCGATCCAGAGCGCGACCGCGTAGCCCTGTTCGGAGGGGAGACCGGAGGCGGCGGCGTGGCCGGCGAGGATCGAGGCGACCAGGGCGCTGCCGATCGAGAACCCGATCGAGCGGATCACCTGCCGCCCCGGTGGGCAGTCAGCCCGAGCTGTCGCTCTCTATATAAGGAGGCGCGACGCCCCAGCCCCAGCGCGGCATGGGGGCATGCTCGGCGACTTCGGCGCCGGCGGCGGAGTTGTTGACGGCGAGCCGCGAGCCCCACTCGGCGTAAGCCATTATCGCCGCGCGGAACTCGGGGTCGGCTGGAAGGCGGGCGTCGTCGGCAGCCTGGCTCAGCAGGGTGACGAAGCGAAGCCGCTGCGCGGGCGTGATCTCGAGCCCGCGGTGGTGGGAGAGCATCGACTCGTAGCCGCCGAGCGTCTCGCCGTAGCGGGCGGGCCCTCCCATCACCTCGATCCACCAGGCGGCGACGTGGTCGCGGTGCTCGGCGCCGACCGTGCCGCCGAAGACCGGCGCCAGCAGCTCGTCTGCTTCAACCAGGTCGTAGAAGACGTTGAGCCAGCGCTCGAAGGCCGCGCTGCCGCCGGCCCATTCGTAGATCGTCGGCGTCTCGGCCATCCCGAAAGTATGGCCGTCGCCGAGGGGGCGGTGCCCTGATGGGGAGAAATCTCGACGGAGGATGTCGAGAACGCGGGCGCGGCTCCGACAGACTGTTGAACGCGCCCGTCCGGGGCGCGAGGACAAGGAGGCGATGATGAGGTTCATGCTGCTGCAGAACTACGGTGGAGTCCCCGATGGAACGCCGCCGATGAGCGAGTGGACGCCGGTCGAGATCGAGGCCCACATCGAGGCCCAGCACGTGATCAACGACGAGCTCAAGGAGCGCGGCGAGTTCGTCGACGCCCAGGCGCTGACGAGCCCCGAGCAGGCGAAGTTCGTCGTCTCCGGCGGCGCCTCCCCGGTCGTCACCGACGGGCCCTTCGCCGAGTCCAAGGAGCTGCTCGCCGGCTACCGGACGATCGACGTCGAGACGCTCGAGCGGGCGTTGGAGGTCGCCGCCCAGGCCTCGGCCGCTCCCGGTCCCGGCGGGACGTCCGGGGTACTCGCTCGGTCTATGGACGGAAGCCGCGCTTGAGCCCCGACGACGCCCGGCGCCAGCCGCGCTTTGGCAGCGGCGAGCCGTTCACCGTCGGCGCCGAAAGGGGAGCTGTTCCTCGTCGACCCGGCCGACGGCGGGCAGTCGGCGATCGCGCCCGGTCGGGCCGGGAACTGAGGTGGGATGAGGACGAGACCTGCATTTCCGGTGTCAGGGACGGGAAATGCAGGTCTCGCGAAAAGACTGGCATGTCGTACTAGCCTTGTCGGGGATGAGCGGCCAGGCACTCCCCTACGAGCTGATCGACGGCGACCGCCATCGCCACGACGGCGGGTTGACGCATTCCCATCACCACCACGGCCCTCACACCCACGAGCCGGCGCCGCCCTCCCACAATCACGACGACGACGGGCACCGCCACGGTGGCCATGGCCACTCCCACGGCCTGGTTGACGCGAGCATCAAACGCTCGCGCGAGGGATTGAAGGCGGTCGCGCTCTCGCTGCTGGTGCTCGGCGTCGCCGCGGTCGCCCAGCTGGCGATCTACCTCGCCAGCGGCAGCGTCGCCCTGCTCGCCGACCTGATCCACAACTTCGGCGACGCCGCCACCGCGATCCCGCTCGGCGCCGCCTTCCTGCTGCGCTCGGCGAGGGCGGAGCGGATCGCCGGGCTCTTCGTCGTCGCGGCGATCTTCATCTCCGCCTGCGTCGCCGGGGTCGAGGCGATCTCGCGGCTGATCCACCCGCAGACCCCGACCCACCTGCTCGCGCTGGCCGCCGCCGGGCTGATCGGCTTCGGCGGCAACTGGGTCGCAGCCAGGCTCCGCACCCGCGCCGGCCACCGGCTCGAGAGCCCGGCGCTGATCGCCGACGGCAACCACGCCCGCGCCGACTCCTACGTCAGCCTCGCCGTCGTCGCCAGCGCCGCCGTGGTCGCGATCGGAATCCCGGTTGCCGACCCGCTGATCGGGCTGGCGATCACCGCGGTGATCCTGAAGATCACCTGGGACTCGTGGCGGACCGTGCGCGGTCACGAGCATCACCACGAGCACCCGCACGACCACCAGCACTGAGTCTGGGTCCAGCTGTCGATTTCGCCACCTCCCATTCGTCCAATACGCGACCATCCAGCAAGGAGGAAGCGATGAAGTACATGCTGTTGATCCACCAAGGCGCCACGCCCCTTCCGGGGACCCCCGAGTGGGACGTCCTCTCCGACGAGGAGCGACAGGCCGTCTACGCCGATTACCAGGCAATCAACGAAATGCCCGCCGTTACCTCTGGCGAACAGCTGCAGCCGCCGGAGGCGGCAACGACGGTCCGGGTCGAGGGCGGCGAGACGCTGGTCACCGACGGGCCCTTCGTCGAGACCAAGGAGGCGCTCGGCGGCTGGCTGATGTTCGAGGCCGACGACCTCGACGCCGCGATCGAGCTGGCGGCGCGGATCCCGGCGGCCCGTATGGGCGGCGCGATCGAGGTGCGGCCGCTGGTGGAGCGCTAGCGATCCTCGACCGGGTCTACCGCGACGAGTGGGGCCGGGTCCTCGCTGCGACGATCGGCTTCCTCGGCGACATCGACCTCGCCGAGGAAGCCGCGCAGGACGCCTTCGCGATCGCCGCCGAACGCTGGCCGCGCGACGGCGTCCCGACCAACCCGGCCAACTGGCTGGTGAGCACGGCGCGCAACCGGGCGATCGACCGGATTCGCCGCGACCGCACTTTGGCGGCGAAGACGAAGCTGCTCAAGCTGCCCGAGGCGAGGGAGGACGAGATCGAAGCGACGAGCTTTCCCGACGAACGGCTGGAGCTGATCTTTACCTGCTGCCACCCGGCGCTCGCCACGGAGGCACAGGTGGCGCTGACCCTGCGCACCCTCGGCGGCCTGCGCACCGACGAGATCGCCCGCGCCTTCCTCGTCGAGGAGGCGACGATGGCGCAGCGGCTGGTGCGGGCCAAGCGCAAGATCAAGGCCGCCGGGATCCCCTTTCGGGTGCCGCCCGGCCACCAACTGCCCGAGCGCCTCGCCGCGGTGCTCGCCGTCGTCTACCTGATCTTCAACGAGGGCTACGGCCGCGCCGGCGGCGACCTCACGCCCGAGGCGCTGCGGCTCGGGCGGGCGCTGGGCGAGCT
>JACDGU010000167.1 GCA_013821475.1 Solirubrobacterales bacterium | reverse complement strand
ACCGCGACGCGGCCGGCGACGGCCGCCGACTCCGCGCGGGCGGGGGCGCCGGTGCCGTTGCGGCTGGCGACCGCGGTCATGGCGCTGATCGCGATCGTCGGGATCGCGATCCCGCTCGCTGCCGCCTCCCTGGTCCGGCAGAGTCAGTCGGCGGCCCTCGCCGGTGACCAGCAGGGTGCTCTGGAAGACGCACGCTCCGCGCAAAACGTCGAGCCCGGAGCGGCGACGCCGCGGCTGCAGCAGGCGCTCATCCTCGAGGCCGACGCCGACTTCGACTCCGCTTCTGCGGCGGCCCTGGGGGCGACCGCGAAAGAACCGACCAACTGGCGGAACTGGCTGGTCCTCTCGCGGATCGAAGCCGAGCGTGGCCGGGCAAGCTCAGCGGTGACCTACTACCGCAGGGCCCGCTCGCTCAACCCCCACTCCTCGATCTTCACCAGCTCCTGAGGGGCACTAGAAGGGGCTTGGAACGCGAACGACGACGTCGTCGATGCTGGCGATCATGCCGTCGGCGTTCTTGCCGGCGCCGACCATTACTGCCGAGGCGGTGCCGGTCAGTTCCCCGCTCAGCGCGTCGGTCGCTTCGGCGACCAGTTCGGAGCCGATGTAGGCGGTGATCTTGGCCTGGCCCTTTTCCGGGCCGGTCGTGACGTTGACCGCCCGCAGGCGGAGGGCGTTCGGCTTGTTGAGACCGAGGACCGCCGTCACGTCCTTCTCGATCGCGACGAACTTGGCGCCTTCGGTGGTGGTCCGCACCAGCTGCACCTTGCGCTGCAGCGGGTAGACGAGCATTTCGTACTTGGCGCCGGCCCCGGCCCGCAGCTCCAGCCCGAGATAGGCCTTGTGCTGTAGGGCGGTTGGCGTGCCGCTGAGCAGGCGCTCGGTCGCGGCGATCTCGAGATTGCGCCCGAGCACGGGGGTCCGGTAGGCGCACGACGCCGTCTGCCTGCCGAGCGTGATCCGCAGCGCGTCCGTCGCTCCCCCCCGGGCACAGCTGCGCCCGAAGAGCTTGATCAGCTGCGCCCGCTGCGCCGTCGATTCCATCCCGTTGCGGTAGATCCCGATCATCGACGCCTCCGCCGCCGACGCGGAGGCGAGCAGAGCAAGCGAAATGAGGGCAATGGCGGCAATTCGCAGCTTCATAGTCGGCAACCTAAACACAGCGACCGCGGAAAGATGCGGGCCAAGGCAGCCTGAACGGCGGATTTCGGGCCCCCCTGGTCGCAGACGAGCGCCCCCGCGCCCACGCCTCGAGTTCCAGCAAATACCATTGAGCAGATGAGCGATCACCGCCTTGACAAGCCCGACCGCCCGTGGGTGATGCGCACCTACGCCGGCCACTCCGACGCCAAGCGCTCCAACGAGCTCTACCGCGGCAACCTCGCCAAGGGCCAGACCGGCCTCTCGGTCGCCTTCGACCTGCCGACCCAGACCGGCTATGACCCCGACCACGTCCTCGCCCGCGGCGAGGTCGGCAAGGTCGGGGTCTCGATCGCCCACAAGGGCGACATGCACCAGCTCTTCGACGGCATCCCGCTCGACGCGATGAACACCTCGATGACGATCAACGCCACCGCCGCCTGGCTGCTCGGCCTCTACGTCACCGTCGCCGAGGAGAACGGGGTCGCGCGCTCGCAGCTGACCGGGACGACCCAGAACGACATCATCAAGGAGTACCTCTCGCGCGGCACCTACGCCTTCCCGCCCGAGCCCTCGATGCGGCTGATCGCCGACATGGTCGCCTTCAGCGTCAACGAGGTGCCTCAATGGAACCCGACCAACATCTGCAGCTACCACCTGCAGGAGGCGGGGGCGACGCCGGTCCAGGAGATCGCCTACGCGCTCTCGACCGGGATCGCCGTGCTCGACGAGGTCAAAGCCCGCGGCCAGGTCGCCGAGGAGGACTTCCCCAGGGTCTTCGGTCGCATCTCCTTCTTCGTCAACGCCGGGATCAGGCTGATCGAGGAGATCGCCAAGCTGCGGACGATGGGCGCGCTCTGGAACCAGATCGGCCGCGAGCGCTACGGGGTCAGCGACGAGAAGATGCTGCGCTTCCGCTACGGCGTCCAGGTCAACAGCCTCGGCCTGACCGAGGCCCAGCCGGAGAACAACGTGCAGCGGATCGTGCTCGAGGCGCTGGCCGTGACCCTCAGCCGCGATGCCCGGGCCCGCGCCCTGCAGCTGCCGGCCTGGAACGAGGCAATGGGCCTCCCCCGCCCCTGGGACCAGCAGTGGAGCCTGCGGATCCAGCAGGTCCTGGCCAATGAGACCGATCTGCTCGAGTACCCCGACATCTTCGAGGGCTCGGTGGTGATGGACGGCCTGGTCGAAGAGCTGACCGCCGGCGCCCGGGCCGAGATGGCCGTGGTCGAGGAGCGGGGCGGCGCGGTCAAGGCGGTCCCCTATATGAAGTCGAGCCTGGTCGAGTCCCACCGCGAGCGGATGGGCCGGATCGAGAGCGGCGAGCAGAAGGTGATCGGCCAGAACAGCTACACCGAGAGCGAGGACTCGCCGCTGACCGCCGGCGCCGACGGCGCCGTCCTCACCCCCGACCCCGAGGTCGAGCGCGAGCGAATCGAGGCGCTGGAGGAGTGGAAGGCCCAGCGCGACGACGCCGCGGTCGCCGCCGCCCTCGAGCAGCTGGCCCTGGCGGCCGCCGACGACGCCACCAACATCATGCCGGCGACGATTGCCGCCGCCAAAGCCGGCGTCACCACCGGCGAGTGGTCGGAAGTGCTGCGCGAGGCCTTCGGCGCCTACCGGGCCCCGACCGGCGTCGACGGTGCTTCGCCGCCGGCAAATCGCGAGCAGCTGACCGAGATCCGCCGCCGCGTCGACGAGACCTCGGAGCGGATCGGCCACCGGATCAAGATCCTGGTCGGCAAGCCCGGCCTCGACGGCCACTCCAACGGCGCCGAGCAGATCGCCCTGCGCGCCCGCGACGTCGGCATGGAGGTGATCTACCAGGGAATCCGCCTGACTCCGGCCGAGATCGCCGAGTCGGCGCTGCAGGAGGACGTCGACGTCGTCGGCCTCTCGATCCTCTCCGGTTCCCATCTGGAGTTGATCCCGGAGGTCGTTCGCCTGCTGAGCGACGAGGACGTCGAGGTGCCCGTGGTGGTCGGCGGGATCATCCCTCTGGCCGACGCCGAGCGACTGCGCGAGGCCGGTGTCGCCCGCGTCTACACGCCCAAGGACTTCGACGTCAACCGGATCATGGCCGAGATCGTCGAGCTCGTCGGCGATCGCGCCGGGGCCAGCGCCGTCGCCTGAGCAGGCGCGGCGGCGAGGCCGGCCGCGGCGGTCAATACCATCGTCGCCGATGATGCCCAGATCGATCACCAAGAGCGAGTTACTGGATTCGGTGGCGGCCTCAGCGCTCGGCCGGGCGCTGGAGCCGCTGACGATGCTGTTCAAGCGCAACGCCTACGCCAGCCTCGCCTACGAGAACACGCGGATCCTGGCGCTGGCCTTCGCCTACCTGCGCTCGGAGGAAGTAGCCGGCGACTACGCCGAGTTCGGCGTCGCGACCGGGCGCACCTTCATCGAGGCCTGGCGGGTCGCGAGCGGTCAGGGCGAGGGCGACCGTCGGCTGTTCGCCTTCGACTCCTTCGAGGGCCTGCCGGAGACCGAGGGGGTCGACGCCACCGGGCGCTTCAAGACCGGGGAATTCAGCAACGCGAGGGGAACCTTCGAAGGCCGGATGCGGCGCTCGCGGGTGCCCTCCGACCGGGTCCACATCGTCGAGGGCTTCTTCGATCAGACCCTCGCCCAGCCCGAGCTGATCCCGCTGGATCAGGTGGCTCTGGCCTGGGTCGACTGCGACCTCTACTCCTCAACCGTGCCGGTGCTCGACTATCTGACCCCGCGGCTGCCCAACGGCTCGATCCTGCTCTTCGACGATTGGTATTGCTTCAAGGGGGATCCAGAGAAGGGTGAGGCCAAGGCCTGCAAGGAGTGGTTGGACCGCAATCCGGATATCACCCTGGTCCCCTGGCGCCAGCACAACTGGGCCGGACAGGCCTTCATCGTCAGGCGCGCCGACCCCGAGGATGCCGGCGCGCGACAATAGGCGCATGAGTCAGCTGAACGGCGACCGCTCGGCATGGTTGCGCTGCTACCGGTGCTGGTCCCAGAACCTCGAGATCCAGATCCACTACGACGCGATCCGCCGCGTCGACCCGGACACGGGTGTGCTGGCCGAAGGCGTCGACGAGGTGCAGGAATCGGTGGTTCAGTGCCTCGACTGTATGCATGACCAGCCGCACCTGACCTTCCGGGACGACCACGTCGTCCAGATCGAGGATCGCTGGGAGCGGATGGTGGCCGGCACCCCCTGGGTCGCCTCCTGCACCGTCAAGGTCGACCAGGACCGGGTCGAGACCTGCTCCGGCCCGGAGGCGATCGAGTTCCTCACCTACGGCGCCTTCGGCGATGCCGGCGTGCGCGAGTTCTTCACCCACGTCCGCTTCCACAAGCACGACGACGAGCAGATCGTCGTCCATCTCCTGGTCGAGCTCTACGCCCGCTCCGCCCAGGAGGCGACCGAAGTTCTCGAGCAAGCCGCCCACGGCCAGCTCGAGATCACCTCCCTTGCCGAGGAGTCGCGCCCGCCGGCGCACGCCTCCGGCGAGGCACACTGAGCCTCCCTACCAATTTTGAGTAGCGGTCACTGGGTCGTGCGTCCACCGAGGCGTCAACCCTAAGTCCACCGGGGGCCATCCCGGCTCGCGGATTCGCCCAGCGGGACGACCAGGATCAGATGAGATTCCTGGCATCGCCCACCGCCGCCCGCACCAGTCGCAACCTCGGTGGCGGCATCCTCGCCGTCGGCGCCGCGCTGATCGCGCTGCTGGCGATGGCCGGGGTGGCAAGCGCCCAACTCTCCCCCGGGGGCGACCGCTTCGGGCCAGCCAAAGGAACGGTCCACGTCGCCAAGCGCCTCAGCTCCGGGTCGCATCGCACCAGGCATGTCGGACCGGCGCCGGTGGCGACGCCGACCGCGCCGGTCGTCTCCGTCCCTCCTGTCGTCCCCACCCCTCCTGTCATCACCAGCCCGGTGAGCACCCCCGCCACGGCACCGACTCCCGCCCCCACGCCCACCCCGAGCCCGACTCCTGCACCGACCTCCGGTCCCGCCCCCAGCGCGGCGCCGATGCTCGAAGCCGGCTTCGAGAGCGGGCTGAAGAACTGGAACACCGCCGGCGTCGGCGAAGTGATGCCGACCGTCACCTCCAGCGTCGCCCGCACCGGCTCCTCCTCGGGACGGATCCTGCTGACCGGCTCGCAGAACCGTTCGGAGCTGATCCTCGGCGGCAACGGCTCGGACAGCACCGCGGGCACGGTCAACTTCGACGAGGGCGCCGAATACTGGTACGGCTTCTCCTTCGACATCCAGCAGATGGTCTACGGCCACCCCGGCGCCCACAACCTGATCATGCAGTTCAAGAGCGACGGCGAAGGCAGCCCGAACTTCGGCCTCCAGCTCT
>JACDGU010000166.1 GCA_013821475.1 Solirubrobacterales bacterium | reverse complement strand
GCCGAGGCCTGGGCGATCGCCACCGGCGCCAGTGCGCCGCTGCTCGGCGCCGGCGAGCCGCTGCGGGTCGGCGGGGCCGCCGACTTCCTGCTGCTGGCCCCGGACACGCCCGAGCTCGGCATCGGCGAGCTCCTCGCCGGCCTCGTCTACGCCGCTTCGGGCTCGGTCGTCGACACCACCGTCGTCGCCGGCCGGGTGCTGATGCGCGACGGCGAGGTGCCGGAGATGGCGGAGATCGTCGCCCGCGCGGCGGAGCGCGCCCGCCGGCTCGGCCTCTGACCTGACTCGGCATATACCCCCAGGGGGTATCTGCTACGGTCTTCTCATGGTCGGATATCAGGCGGACAAAGAGAAATTGCTGAAGCGGCTGGCGCGGATCGAGGGACAGGTGCGCGGGGTCTCGAGGATGGTCGAGGAGGAGCGCTACTGCATCGACGTGCTGACCCAGATCGGTGCAATCGAAGCGGCGCTGGACAAGGTCGCGCTGGGCCTGATCGACGAACACACCCGCCACTGCGTGGTCGAGGCCCAGGGCGGCGAGCAGGCCGAAAAGGTCGATGAGCTGATTGCCGCGCTGGGGCGCTTCGTCGGCCGATGAGCGCGGTCGTCGAGAAGATCGGCGAAGGCCTCGAACAGTCCTTCCTGATGGCCTACGAGGTCTGGTGGGCGCTGGTGCTCGGCTTCGCGATCTCGGCGGTCGTCCAGGCCTGGGTCCCGCGCGAGCGGATCGAAGGCGCGCTCTCGGGGGACGGCTTCCTGCCGATCGCCAAGGCGACCGGGCTCGGCGCCGCCTCCTCCTCCTGCTCCTACGCGGCGATCGCGATCGCCAAGTCGCTGTTCCAGAAGGGCGCCTCCGCGGTGACGGCGCTGGCCTTCCAGTTCGCCTCGACCAACCTGGTCTGGGAGCTGGGTCTGGTGCTCTGGGTGCTGCTCGGCTGGCAGTTCACCGTCGCCCAGTTCGTCGGCGGCTTGGTCCTGATCGCGCTGATGGCGGTGCTGCTGCGCCGCTTCGTCTCCCCCGCACTCGAGGAGCAGGCACGGGCGCACGCCCAGCAGGCGCAGGCCGGGCACGAACACAACGCGGAGCCGGGCGAGGCGCAGGGCTGGCGCGGGCGCCTCACCTCACGCCAGGCCTGGACCGACGTCGCCGCCAACTTCCGCGGCGACTGGACGATGCTCTGGAAGGAGATCGCGCTCGGCTTCCTGCTCGCCGGCTTCATCGGCCTGCTCGGCGACGATTTCTTCAACGTTCTCTTCGTCACCGACGCCCCGCCCCTGATCCGCACGATCGAGAACGTCCTCGTCGGCCCCCTGATCGCCGTCCTCAGCTTCGTCTGCTCGGTCGGCAACGTGCCGCTGGCAGCGGTGCTGTGGTCCGGCGGGATCAGCTTCGCCGGCGTGATCGCCTTCATCTTCGCCGACCTGATCGTGCTGCCGATCGTGCTCGCCTACCGCAAGTACTACGGCACCGCCTTCGCGCTGCGGATCACGGCCCTGATGTTCGTCACGATCGTGAGCGCGGCACTCGTCGTCAACGGTCTCTTCGGGGTCGCCGGCCTGATACCCAGCGGCGCTCGCCCAACCCGGATGGACATCTTCGGATCGGTCCAGGTCGACTACAAGCTCTTCCTCAACGTCTTCGGCACGACGATCTTCCTCGCCCTCTTCTGGCTGACCCGGGGACGTGACTCCCAGCCGCACTGTGAGCATCATCGGACTTCCTAATAGGACTGACCCCGACGACGCCGGGGTATAGGCTCGCCCACAGTGCCCACCGGCGAGGCCGCCCCCGACATACAGTCACAGTCCGGAGCCTCCTCGGTCAGCTACGAGGGTGCGACCAAACGCTACGGCAGCTCCGGCGCGTTCGCGGTCGACCACCTGACGCTCGAGGTACCTGCCGGTGAGATCTGCGTGCTCGTCGGGCCGTCCGGCTGCGGCAAGACGACGGCGATGCGGATGGTCAACCGCACGGTCGAGATGACCGAGGGCGACGTCCTCGTCGGCGGCCAGTCGGTGCACGACCGCGAGCCGGCGCAGCTGCGGCGCGAGATCGGCTACGTGATCCAGCAGATCGGCCTCTTCCCCCACCGCACGATCGCCGAGAACATCGGCGCCGTGCCGCAGCTGCTCGGCTGGAAGAAGGACCGGACCAGGGCCCGCACCACCGAGCTGCTGGAGCTGATCGGCCTCGACCCAGAGCTCGGCGACCGTTACCCGGCGCAGCTCTCCGGCGGCCAGCAGCAGCGCGTCGGCGTCGCCCGCGCGCTCGCCGCCGACCCGCTGGTGATGCTGATGGACGAGCCCTTCGGCGCGATCGACCCGATCAACCGCGAGCGCCTGCAGAACCAGTTCCTCCGCCTCCAGGCGGAGATCCAGAAGACCGTCCTCTTCGTCACCCACGACATCGACGAGGCGATCAAGATGGGCGACCGGATCGCGATCCTGCGCGAGGGCGGCAAGGTCGAGCAGTACGCGACCCCGGCCGAGATCCTGATGGCGCCCGCGACCGAGTTCGTCGAGGACTTCGTCGGCGCCGACCGGGCGCTGAAGCGGCTGGCGCTGATGCGCGTCTCCGACATCGACCTCTGGGAGGCGCCGCTGGCCCACGTCGGCCAGGCGACCGCCGAGGTGCGGGCCAAGCTCGCCGATCCCGATGTCGAGGTCCCCTACCCGCTGCTGGTCGACTCCGAGCGGCGCCCGCTCGGCTGGCTCTCGGCCCGCGACCTCGAAGCCGAGACGGTGCCGAGCGCGCCGGACTCGCCGCTGGGACCGCTGCTCGACCGCGACGACGTGATGCGCGACGCGCTCGCCGACCTGCTCCAAGGCGAGGCCCAGTACGCGGCGGTCGTCGACCACGCGGGGCGGATCGACGGCGTCCTCTCGGTCGAGATCATCTCCGAGTTCCTCGCCTCGCCGCAGGCCAAGACCGAGGAGCACAGCGCCGTGGAGCGCCCGCATGGCTAGCCTCGCGGCGCTACCGCTGGCGGTCGTCGGGCAGGTGGAAAAAGGGTTCATCCAGAAACGCACCGGCAGCGCCTGTCAGGGCAAGCCCAGCCATCTCTTCTGCTTCGACTGGGCGCGGGAAAACATCGATCGCTACGGGACGCCGACGCTGCAGCAGCTCGAACTGGTCGCGATCTCGATCGTGATCGGCTTCGTCGTCGCCTTCGCCCTGGCGCTCCTCGCCCACCGCCGGCGCTGGCTGCGGCCGCCGCTGCTGGCCGGGACCGGGATCCTCTACGCGATCCCGAGCATCTCCTTCTTCCTGCTGCTGCTGCCGATCACCGGTCGCAGCCGCGAGACGGCGATCATCGCCCTCAGCGCCTACACCCTGCAGATCATCTTCCGCAACGTCACCGTCGGCCTTGACAACGTCCCCGCCTCGGCGACGGACTCCGCCCGCGGCATGGGCATGACCGAGCGTCAGGTCCTCTGGCGGGTGGAGATCCCGCTGGCGACGCCGGAGATCATCGGCGGCCTGCGGATCGCCACGGTCAGCACGATCGCGATCGCCACCCTCGCCGTCTTCGCCGGCGCCGGCGGCCTCGGCACCCAGATCCTCGGTGAAGCGAACCTCACCTTCCCGACCACGATCCTGATCGTGATCGGGATCGTGATGGCGATGGCGTTCTTCTTCGACGCGATCCTGCTCACGATCCAGTACTACGCGACGCCCTGGCGACGGGCGAGGGCGTCGTGATCGGAATTGCGCCGCTGTTCGCCTCCTTCGGGGGGGCGATCGAATTCATCCTCACGCCGCAGACCTCGAACGTCACCGGCGGCAACACCGTCGGCGGCCTCGACCAGGTGATCGAACTGATGCTGGCGCAGCTCGAAGTGACGGTCCTGGCGCTGGCGCTCTCGATCCTGATCGCCCTGCCGCTGGGGCTCTACCTCGGCCATAAGGGGGTCGGGGAAGTGGCGGCGGTCGGGCTCGGCAACGCCGGGCGGGCGATCCCGGAGCTGGGCCTGATCGCGTTGATGGCGGCGGTGATCGGGGTCGGGCTCGGCAATCTCACGATCGCCCTCGCGGTCCTCGGGATCCCGCCGATCCTGACCAACACGTTCGTCGGCGTCCGCGAGGTCGACGCCGCAACCGTGCAGGCCGCCCGCGGGATGGGCATGACCGAGCTTGAGATCGTCCGCAAGGTCGAGGCGCCGATGGCGGTGACGAGCGTCTTCACCGGAATCCGCACGGCGACGATCGGCATCGTCGCGACGGCGACGATCGCGCCGCTGGCAGGGGTGGCGACGCTGGGCGAATTCATCCTCGGCGAAGACGTCTACGGAACCGACGGGGTGCTTGCGGGCGCGATCCTGGTCGCCGTCCTCGCCCTCGTGCTCGAGTTCTCCCTCGCCGCGCTGCAGCGGCGCATGACTTCCAAGGGCCTGAAGTTGAGGCCCGCATGAGCTGTCAAAAACACACAAGGAGGCACCACCAGTGACGTCCAAGAAAACCAGGCTGAGAGCAGCGTTCGCGATGCTCGCGGCGCTCGCCTTGGCCATCGGAGTGGCTGCGTGCGGCAGCAGCAGTTCCAGCAGCAGCACCGGCGGCAGTTCGGGCTCGACCGAAGCCGAAGGCGGAGGCGGGGCGATCGCCGAAAATCCCGAAAACGGCTCGGTCAACCTGACGATCGGCTCGAAGAACTTCCCCGAACAGGAAATCCTCGGGGAAATCTACGCCCAGGGCCTGGCGGCGGCCGGCTACAAGGTCAAGAGCGACCTCAGCCTCGGCTCCGAAACCGTCGCCCATAAAGCGGTGAAGAGCGGCGCCGTGTCCGGATATCCGGAGTACGCCAGCACGGCGCTGACCTCGTTCTTCGGCCTCGAACCCGAAGAAGTCCCCGCCGACGCGACCGAAGCGTGGGAAAAAGCGAACGAAGAATTCGAAAAAGAAGGCCTCGTCGCCTTCGAACCGACTCCGTTCGCCAGCGCCAACGCGGTCGGTCTGCTGAAAACGACGGCGGAAAAGTACGAACTCGAAAACGTCTCCGACCTCGAAGGCGTCTCCGAAAAACTGTCGCTCTACGGCTCTCCCGAGTGCCGCGAGCGGATCGACTGCCTCGCCGGGCTGGAAAAGCTGTACGGGCTGAAGTTCAAGTCCTTCCACCCGGTCGACATCGGCCTCCGCTACACGGTGCTCGAAAAGGGTCAGGCGGATCTCTCGATCCTCTTCACCACCGATCCGCAGCTCTCGGCGGATAGCGACAAGTTCGTGATCCTCGAAGACGACAAGCACGTCTTCCCGTCCGGCAACGTCCTCTTCGTGACCACTCCCAAGGTGGTCGAAGAAGCGGGACCCGACTACGAAAAGACGATCCTGCAGGTGCAGGAAGGGTTGACGCTCGAAGTCGTTCAGGAGCTCGACGCCCGGGTCGAACTCGAAAAAGAAACGCCGAAGGCAGCCGCCGCGGCGTACCTCGAATCGACCGGCCTGGTCGGCTAGGCAACGGAGCGCCGGGGGGAGGGGCTCGGCGGACGAAAGCGGGG
>JACDGU010000165.1 GCA_013821475.1 Solirubrobacterales bacterium | reverse complement strand
CACGTCGGCACCTCCCATGATTGGGGTGTCGGCCGCAGGCACATCCTGCGGCCCAGTCCCCGCACTGTCATGCGCGGGGTGCCGACTTACCTACCGTGGAGGCCGGTCGGCTCTCCATACGGTCTTGGCCTGCATGGTCTCAGGCCCTCGTGCGTGCTTCAGCTCGCGCCGGCGGCGCTCGCTATCTCGGAATAGGCCGTAGCGGGGTCGGCGGCAGCAAAGATTGCCGAGCCCGCCACGAACAGCGATGCGCCGGCGTCGGCGACCGAGCCGGCGGTGATTGGGTCGACGCCGCCGTCGACCTCGATCGCGGCGGTGCCGACCAGGGGCCGCAGCCGTTCGATCTTGGCGGGCGAGCCCTGGATGAAGGACTGACCGCCCCAGCCTGGGTTGACCGACATGCAGAGGACGACATCGGCGAGGTCGCGCAGCTCGGCGACCGCCTCGACCGCGGTGCCGGGGTTGAGCGCGATCCCGGCCAGGCAGCCGAGGTCGCGAATCGCGCCGAGGGTGCGGTCGGCGTGCGCCGTCGCCTCGGCGTGGAAGGTGATCGAGTCGGCGCCGGCGGCGGCGAACTCGGCGATCTGGCGCTCAGGCGCCTCGATCATCAGGTGGACGTCGATCGCGCCGCCGGCCTCGTGGACCTGGGCGGCGATCGCGCCGACGATCAGCGGCCCGATCGTGATCGGCGGCACGAAGTGGCCATCCATCACGTCGACGTGGATCACCCGCGCCCCGGCTGCCATCACCTCCTCGACCTGCGAGCCGAGCTTGGCGAAATCGGCCGAGAGGATCGACGGCGCCACCCGGGGCAGTTCGATCAACTCGCGCATCCGCTGACTCATGGGGCAAACCTATCCACTGGGCAGGCGGCGGCTCAGGTCGCGCACAACATCGAGGCGCCGCAGGACTGGCACTGCATGTCCTCGGTGTGGCTCATCCGCGCAATCGTGCCGTGTTCGCCGCAGTTGGGGCATTGGGAGACGAGCTCGAAGCGGCTGAGGCAGTTGACGCAGCGCAGGCGGCCGGGGAGCTGGGTCGGGCGCAGCCAGGGCTCGCCGCAGTTCGGGCACGGCGCCCGGTTGAGGACGCTGCTGCCGCCGATCTCGGGGTCGATTGAATCGCTCATGCCCTAATCATCCCTGACCAGGCGGGCGATGAAGAATCCGGTGGTGTCGTCGCGATCGGGACGCAGCTGTAGGCAGCGCGGTTCCAGGGCCGAGGCGAGCCCCGGCGCGAGGGCGCCGAGGTCGTCCAGCCGCAGCGACGGGGCTTCGCCGGCGGCCACGGCGGCGAGCAGCGCCGCGATCTGGTCCTCGTTCTCGCGGCGGGAGATCGTGCAGGTCGCGTAGACCAGCGTCCCCCCCGGTCGCAGCAGCTTGGCGGCGGCGAGCAGCGCCCGCTGCTGGATCTCGGCCAGGCGCTCGATCCCCTTCGGCGTCTTGCGCCAGCGCGCGTCGGGGCGGGAGGCGAGCGCGCCGAGGTCCGAGCAGGGGGCGTCGAGCAGGATCCGGTCGAAGCCCGGGGCCATGTCCATGTCGGCGGCGTCGGCCTCGATCACGCTGACCCCGCGCAGGCGCAGGCGCACCGCCTGGGCGGCGACCTCTGCGGCGCGGTTGGGGTCGAGCTCGACCGAGATCACCTCGCCGCGGTCCCCTATCCGCTCGCAGATCTGGCCGGTCTTGATCCCGGGGCCGGCGCAGAGGTCGAGCACCTGCTCACCGGGTTGGGGGTCGAGGACCTCGATCACGGCGGCCGAGCCGCGGCTCTGCGGGGTCAGCGAGCCGGCGGCGATCATCTCCGGCACCGCGCCACCGGTGCGGCCGGAGATCACGATCTGCTCGGGTGCGGCCAGCGGCCACACACCCTCGGCCGCCGCCGCTTCCACCCCGGCCTCACGCAACTTCTCAATGGCTGCATCTCGACCGACCGGAGCGCCGACCGAACAAGCATCCATATCTGATTCTCTGCGCCGTGAGGGAGGCGCGACCCTTATCGATGAGCGCATCGCGACCTCGGCCGGCCGGTTGCAGGCGGCGAGCAGCGAGCGGGCACTCTCGGCCCCCAGCTCCCCCCACCACATCCGCGCCAGCCACTGCGGCGCCGAGTGGGCGACGGCGGCTGCCTCGGGGGTCGAGTCGTCCTCGAGCAAAGCGGCAACCAGCTGCTCGCGTTCGCGGGTGGCGCGGCGCAGGACGGCGTTGACGAGGCCCGAGGCGTGGGCTGCTCCGGCGCCCTTGACCAGCTCGACGGCCTGGTCGACGGCAGCGTGGTCGGGGGTGCCGTCGGCGAAGAGCAGCTCGTAGAGGCCGAGGCGCAGCGCAGCGAGGACCGGCGGGTCGAGGAGGCGGGTCGAGCGCCCGGCGAGCCGTTCGCTCGCCGCGTCGGCCGTGCCGCGGCGCTGGACCGCGCCGAAGGCGAGGCGCTGGGCCTGAGCGCGCTCGCGGCCGTCGATCTCGAGCCCGTCGGCGGCGGTGCGGAAGGCGCGCTCGGTGTGGGCGCCGTCCTCGAAGGTCTGGCGGAGCGTCGCGAAGGCGAGCTGTCGCGCCGGCGCGATCGCGCTCGTCACGGCAGCTTCGGCAGGGAGTGGCCGCGCAGGTAGGCGTCGACCGGCATCGGCTTGCCGCCGGGCGGCTGGATCACCTCGAGCCGCAGGGCGCCGCGGCAGCAGCCGACCAGCATCACGCCCCATTCCGCCTTGACCGAGCCGGTCTTGACGCTGACGTCGACCGCGCGGGCGCGGCGCACGCCGAGCCGCTCCTCACTGGCCGTTTCCAGATAGGCGCCGATGTGGGGGGTGAGGCCGCGGACGGTGGCGGCGAGCTCGCTCGCCGGGCGCGAGGGGTCGAGGCGGCGCTCGGCCGGGTCGATCTTCTCGGCGTAGGTGACCTCGGCCTCGTCCTGCTCGGTGAACTCGAGGCGGTCGTCGGCCTTGAGATCCAGGGCGCGAACCAGCAGATCGCCGCCGAGCTTCGCCAGCGTCGCCGCGACGGCGTCGAAGTCTTCGTCGGGCCCGAGCCGGATCTCCTCGCGCAGCGCCACCGGGCCCGAATCGAGGCCGGCGGTGAGACGCATGATGCAGACTCCGGTGCGGCGGTCGCCCGCCATGATCGCGCGCTCGATCGGCGCCGCCCCCCGCCAGCGCGGCAGCAACGAGGGGTGGACGTTGAGGATCGGGAACTCGCTCAGCAGCGGCTCGCGGATCAGCTGGCCGAAGGCGCAGACGACGACGGCGTCGGGCTTCGCCGCCCGGATCCGCTCCAGCCCCGCCTCCTCGTTGACGTTGTCGCTCTGCAGCAGCTCGATGCCGAGCTCGGTCGCCAGCTCGGCCGCCGGCGGGGGCGACTCGTGACGCCCGCGCCCCTGCCGCCGGTCGGGCGGGGTGAGGACCAGTGCCGGCTCATGAGCCGAGTCCGCCAGTCGCCGCAGGACGGTGGCGGCGAAGTCGGAGGTACCTAGGTAGACCGTTCTCACGCGTCGGTGCGCGGCTCGCGGAACTCGCCGTCGCCGTCATCGTCGTCGTACTCGTCCGGCGGGCTGTAGCCGCCGCCCTCGCGCAGGGCGCGAAGGGCGCCCTTGCGCTGGTCGCGGCTGGTGCGGTCGAGGATCAGGATCCCGTCGAGGTGGTCGATCTCGTGCTGGAGGACGCGCGCCTCGAGGCCCGAGGCCTCGATCACGATCGCCTCGCCCTCGGCGTCGAAGCCGCTGACCCTGGCGTGCAGCGAGCGCTCGACGTCCATCGAGACCCGCGGCAGGCTGAGGCAGCCCTCCTCGGCGAGGATCGCCTCGTCGGAGAGCCACTCGACGACCGGGTTGACCAGCGCCGTCGGCTCACCGTCGGGGCCGGCCTGGAAGACCAGCAGGCGGCGCAGGACGCCGAGCTGGGTGGCGGCGAGGCCGACGCCCATCCCGTCGCGCATGATCGCGACCATCCGCTCGACCTCGGTCCGCAGCTCGGGGCTGAAGCCGGCGACGGGCGAGGCCACGCTCTTCAGCACCGGGTCGCCGAACTTGACGACGTGGGCCAACGCCGCTTCGCGGCGCTCGAGCAGCTGCGATTCGAGCTCGCGCTCCTCGCTGTCGGGCTCGCAGTCGGTGTCGGTCTCGACGTGATCGCTCATCGGGACTGAGTCTAAGCACTCGCCCCGGCGTCCGGGGCGAGTTACTGGGGGTCGACGTCGACGCCGATCGAGACCTCGCGCAGCGAACGGTCGGCGGCGCGGCGCTCGACCACCTCGCGCACAGCGGTCACCGTTCCGTCGCGATCGGAGGCCTTGATCAGGATCCGGCGGCGGTGGCGGTTGCGGACCCGGAACATCGGCGCCGGGCCAAGTAGGTCCGAGCCCTCCGGCAACACCTCGAGCAGCTCCTTGGCGACGGTCGCGGCGGCGGTTTCGACCCGCGCCTCCTGCTCGGCCGAGAGGCCGATCCGGACCAGGTGCGAAAACGGGGGGTAGCGGAGGAGGTGGCGGCGGCCGAGCTCGCCGGCGAGGAAGCCGGCCGAGTCGTGGCGGGCGGCGTGCTCGATGCTCGAGGCCTGCGGCGCCAGGGTTTGGACGATCACCCCGCCGCCGGCCTCGCCACGGCCGGAGCGGCCGGCGAGCTGGGCGACCATCGCGAAGGTCCGCTCCTCGGCGCGGAAGTCGGGGAAGCGGAGGGTCGCGTCGGCGTCGAGGATAGTGCTCAGCGTCACCTCAGGGAAGTCGTGGCCCTTGGCGACCATCTGGGTGCCGACCAAGACCCCGCTCGGCGCCTCGCCGAAGCGGGCGAGGATGCGGGCGTGGGCGCCGCGGCGGGCGGCGGTGTCGGAGTCGAGGCGGAATACCGGCATCGGCGCCAGCCGTTCACTCAGCAGAGCCTCGATCCGCTCGGTCCCCGCCCCGGCCCGCGAGAGCGTCGTCGAGGCGCACTCCGGGCAGGCGCGCGGTGCCGGCTCGACGTGGGCGCAGTGGTGGCAGACAAGGCGGCCGCTATGACGGTGGACGATCAGCGAGACGTCGCAGTTGGGGCAGCTCCAGTGGTGCCCGCAGGAGCGGCAGGTGAGCCAGGGAGAGAAGCCGCGGCGGTTGATCATCACGATCGCCTTGGCGCCGGCCCGGCGGACGCCCTCGAGCGCCTCCCAGGTGTCGGGGTGGATCGGCCCCGAGCGGGGGTCGGCGTCGCGCATGTCGACCAGCCGCACCGGCGGCATCCGCAGCCCATCGACCCGGCGCGGCAGCTCCAGGCGCGGCAGCTCGAGCCAGGTCTCCGGGCGCGGGGTCGCGGTCCCGGCGACGAGCACGGCGCCGCGGTCGGCGGCGCGCTTGCGGGCAACAGCGCGGGCGTCGTAGGTGGGGTCACCCTCCTGCTTGTAGGAGGCGTCGTGCTCCTCGTCGATGACGATCAGGCCGAGGTCGCGGACCGGGGCGAAGACAGCCGAGCGCGGGCCGACGCAGACGCTGGCCTCGCCGCTGCGCAGCCGCCGCCACTCGTCGTAGCGCTCTCCGGCGGAGAGGGCCGAGTGGAGGACGGCGAAGCGGTCGCCG
>JACDGU010000164.1 GCA_013821475.1 Solirubrobacterales bacterium | reverse complement strand
GCCGGCAACTGGGCGCGCGTCACCGCCGGTTCCGTCGCGTCGATGCGCTATCACAACGTCTACGGCCCCGGGATGCCGCGCGACACGCCGTACAGCGGAGTGGCGGCGATCTTCCGGTCGGCGCTGGAAGCCGGGCGGGCGCCCCGGGTCTTCGAGGACGGCGCGATGCTGCGCGACTTCGTGCACGTCAGTGATGTGGCACGGGCCAATGTGGCGGCGTTGTCGGCGGGGGCGGGGTTCCGGGCGTTCAACATCGCCTCGGGCCGGCGCACCTCGGTCGGGGAGATGGCGACCGCGCTGGCGCACACCCTCGACGGCCCGGAACCGCAGGTGACGGGCGAGTTCCGGCTCGGCGACGTCCGTCACGTCTTCGCCGACCCGGCCCGTGCCCGCGAGGAGCTCGGCTTCGCCGCCGAGGTGGGGCTGGCGGCGGGAATGGCGGAGTTCGCCCGGGCCGAGCTGCGCTAGCGCGCGATCTGCCCGCGTTTCGCCGGGCGCCCTCACCACTTGGTCACGAAGAGGATCTCGGTGGCGATCGCCTGGAAACCCAGCGCGGTCAGGACCAGCGGCAGCCGCTTGACTGCGAGCGAACGGGCGGCGGCGAGGCAGGCGAAGGGGACGAGGAAGAGCCAGATCCGCTCCGTCTCCGCCTTGGTGTAACCGGCGAGGACGCTGATCGCGATCACCGCGGCGAGCCCCAGCGCGGCCGACTCGCGTTCGACCAGGGCGCGGGCGGCGAACCAGGCCACCGGGCCGAGCATCACCAGGAATGCCGCCGGCGATCCGAAGAGGTAGAAGAAGTACGGCCGGTGTGCCGCCAGGCCTTCGCGGTAGCGGGCGTCGGTGGCGCGGATCGCGGCAAACAGGTCAAAGCCGGTGAGGAGGTAGAGGCCGAGGTAGAAAACCGCCAGCGCGGCGCCGCAGAGGAGTGCCATCCGCAGCGCCGCGGCGAAGCCGTCGCGCCGCCAGCGCACGATCGCCGCCCAGGCGCCGGCGGCGAGCAGCGCGTAGGAGAAGAACGAGGCCAGCGCGAGGGCGACGGCGCCGAGGGCGCGCCGCAACGGCCCGGCGACGAGCAGCAGCGCGGCTGCGGTCACCCCGAGCGTCGCGTAGAGGGCATCGGCCGAGGTTGCGCCGTAGAGAAGCGAGGTCGGGACGAAGACGAAGAGCAGCGCCGCGACCCGGGCGGTGATCTCGTCGGAGAGCTCGCGGGCGAGCAGGTAGAGGACAGGGGTTGCCAGCGCGCCGACGCCGATCGTCAGCGCGGCGAGGCCGGCGGCGCTGTCGAGGCCGAGCGCGTCCATGCTGAGCAGCAGGCCGGGAGGGTGGCCGGCGAGGTGAGTGGGCAGGCCCGGGATCAAGCCCACCCAGCGTTCGAGCAGGCCGCCGACGCCGGCGTGTTGTAGGTAGGCCAGCCCAGGCAGGTACTCCGTTCTCCCCTCGCCGCCGCTCAGCGAGAAGACCTGGGAGAGGTCTCCCGGACCGCCCCGGGCCACGTTGAGGGCAACCCGGGAGACGAGCGTCATCGCGAACAGCGCGACGCCGAAGCCAAAGCTGCCGATCCGCGCCCGCAGTAGACGTGGCGCGGCGAGCAGAGCGGCCCCGAGCAGCGCCAGGCCCGGGATCGCCCAGGTGGAGAGGGCAGGGCGCAGGAAGAGGATCAGCGGCTGTGCCGGGGCGCCCCAGTGGGCGTCGAAGGCGAACTTCGCGGTCAGGCCGACGGCGATCGTCGCGATCGTCGCGGCGACGACCAGCCAGGGAAGCCAGACGGTCGCCGCGGGGCGTTGCGGTCCCCGCGGAACCGGCACCGGCGCGCGCTCGAGCGGCCGCGACGGCGCCTCGGGTGCAGCTACGGGAGACAAACCGGCTCCCCGAGGAGCAGGCGCGCGAACCAGCGGCCTTCGCTTTGCCAGAGCTCGTCGAGCGTCAGCCCGGCGGCGCCGGCGATCGTCCCGATCTCGTCGCTGGCGACGAAGGTCCAGGGAATCCAGGTGCTGACCTCACACGCGCTTTCGAGACGGACCCGGCTGGTCCGCGACACGGTCGCCGGCGGCTCCAGCTCGACCAGCGCCGCGCCGCCGATGCGCAGCAGTCCGGCGACCCGCCGCAGCAGCCCTGCCGGGTCGCCGCCGATGCCGATGTTGCCGTCGAGCAGCAGCGCCGTGTTCCAGATCGAGGGCAGCCGCGCCTCGAAGATCGAGCCTTCGATGACGACGCCGCCGCGCTCGCGGGCGATCGTCGTCGCGTGCCTCGAGACCTCGATTCCCACCGCCTCGACACCCGCGCGTCGCAGGGCGACGACGTGGCGGCCGGCGCCGCAGCCGACGTCGAGGACCGGGCCGACGGCGCGACTCAGCAGCTCCCACTCGCCGGCTTCCGGCGCCCGCAGCCAGCGCTCCAACGGGAGCCGGCGCCGTGACCCGTCGTCGCCGACGGCGTGAAATCGCACCGGCTTCGCCGCCGAGCCGCTCTGGTCGAGCCCGCGCTCGTAGACCGCCAGCGCGCTCGGATGGTCGGCCTCAGACAAGTGCCGGCTCCAGGCTTCGCACCGCGCGCGCGAACTCGCCGGCGGGGTGCTCCTCGGCGACCAGCTGGGCGTCCTTGAAGTAGTCGACGTCGCGCAGCTGCGGCAGCTCGCGCACCCCGAGGCCGAGCGCCTGCAGGCGACGGCGCTGAAGCTCGGCGGTAAACGGCGAGCTCATCGCCACGCCGACGAACGCCCGCGGCTGCGGCCGGCAAAAGCCGATCGCCCAGTAGCCGCCATCGGGGGCGGCGCCGAGGACGGCGTCGCCGAAGCGAAGCTCCTCGATCGAGCGCTCGAGCAGCGCCGCCGTTACCTGGGGGGTGTCCATCCCGATCAGCAACGTCGGGCCATCGTGGTGGGAGAAGGCCCCGGCCAGCCGCTCGCCCAGATCGCCGGCGCATTGCGGAACCACCTGGAAGCCCGGCGGCACCCAGCCTCCCGGCTCGCCGTCGAGAACCAGCACCCGTTCGGTGCAGGGCGTCTCGGTGACCGCGGCCAGGGTGTCGATCAGCGCCGCTTCGGCGAGCCCGGCGGCCTGCTCGGCCGTGCAGGGGGGACAGAGCCTCGTCTTCGAGCGCCCCGGGACGGGCGCCTTCGCGATGACGATGAGGCGGGCGGACAAGCTTCGATCCTTACGGGAAGAGGTGACAATTCCATTACGTCCCCCGCCCTCCCTCGGGTCACTCACGGCGGATCTCAGCCGCCGATCGCACTCATGGTTCGCGCCGGGGGACGGAAGCCCGGCTCGTCGATCCGGTGCTTCAGCTCCTTGCGCCAGACCGCGTCGCGGATGATCCGCTCCAGCTCGGCGTCGTCGGCCCCGTCCCGGAGCGGCCCGCGCAGGTCGGTCTCGTGGAGCGAGAAGAGGCAGGTGCGGAGCTTGCCGTCGGCGGTCAGCCGGAGCCGGTTGCAGTCGGCGCAGAAGGGCTCCGAGACGGGGTTGATGAAACCGATCTCGCCCTCGCCGTCGGCGAACTCGAAAACCCGGGCCGTCGCGTGCGGCTCGCGCGGGCGCTCGCGGAGCGGGTGGATCCGCTCGATCATCGCCTGCACCTCGGCGCCGCTGAGGACGTCCTCGGAGCGCCAGGCGCGGCCGCCGTCGAGCGGCATGAACTCGATGAAGCGGACCTGGAAGCGCCGCTCGCGGGCCAGCTCGCAGAAGCGCAGGACGTCGTCCTCACCGAAACCGGGCATCGGCACGGCGTTGACCTTGATCGGGCGGACCGCCGGGAAGGCGGCGATCGCCTCGAGCCCGGCGAGGACCCTGTCGAGCGCGTCGCGACGGGTCACCTCGAAGAAGCGAGCGCGGGCGAGGCTGTCGATCGAGACGTTGACCCGGTCGATGCCGGCGGCGACCAGGCCCTCGGCCTGCCCGGCGAGCAGGTAGCCGTTGGTGGTCAGCGAGAGATCCTCGAGGCCGTCGATCGCGGCCAGCCGCGCGACCAGGCTGGGAAGCTCCCGGCGAACCAGCGGCTCGCCCCCGGTCAACCGCACGTCGGCGACGCCGAGGGCGACGAAGATCCGCACCAGGCGCTCGATCTCGGCGTAGGTGAGGATCTCCCCGCGGTCGATCCAGGGCATTCCCTCGGCGGGCATGCAGTAGTGGCAGCGGAAGTTGCAGCGGTCGGTGACGGAGACCCGCAGGTCCCCGATCGTCCTGCCGTGCGCGTCCTCGAGCGACACGTTCACACCGTACTCGCCGCTAATCCGGCCGGTGCTCGGAGGGGCGGCCGGCGAGCAGGTCGAGGGCGTGAGGCAGGGAGGCGGCGAGAGCCGCGCCGGTCTCGTCGATCGCCTTCGGGCTGCCGGGGAAGTTGACGATCAGGGTCGAGCCCCTGGTGCCGGCGACGCCCCGCGAGAGCATCCAGTGGGGAGTGTGGGGCTTCGAGGCGGCGCGCATCGCCTCGGCGATCCCCGGCGCCTCGCGCTCGATCACGGCCCGGGTCGCCTCAGGGGTGACGTCGTCGAGAGCGAGGCCGGTGCCGCCGCTGGTCAGGACCAGCGTCACCGCCGACTGCTCGCACCAGTGCAGGAGGCGCCCTTCGATCTTCCCCTGCTCGTCCGGGATCACCTCGCGGGCCTCGATCTCGGCGCCGAGGTTCGCGGCCAGCGCGGCGAGGCGCTCGCCGCTGCGGTCCGGGGCCTCGCCACGGGCGCGCGAGCTGCTGATCGTGAGCAGGGCGACGCGCACCGGCTCAGCCCCCTTCGTCCTCGTCGAGGCGCCAGTCGGAGCGGCCACCGGTCTTCTCGAGCAGCACCACCTGCTCGATCGCGACCCCGCGCTCCAGCCCCTTGACCATGTCGTAGACGGTCAGGGCGGCGACGGCGCAGGCGGTCATCGCCTCCATCTCGACCCCCGTCTGCGCCACGGTCCGTGCCTCGGCGACGAGCTCGACCGAGCCCGCCTCGACGTCGACAGCGGCCTCGACGTCGACGAAGCTGAGCGGCAGCGGGTGGGCCAGGGGGATCAGCGTCGCAGTCTGCTTTGCGGCCTGGATGCCGGCCAGGCGGGCGACGCCGAGCACCTCGCCCTTTGGCCCGTCTCCCGCCGCGACGGCCGCGGCAGTCGCGGGCGACATCCGCACCCGGGCGCGAGCGCGGGCCCGGCGCTCGCTCGTCGGCTTGGCGCCGACGTCGACCATGCGGGCGCGGCCGTCCTCGCCGATATGGCTCAGCCCCTCGCTCATCGCGATGCACCGGGCGCCGCGGGAGGCTCCCCATCGACCCACCTGGCGCCGCCGTCGAGATCGACTTCGCGCTTCCAGATCGGCAGCTCGGCCTTGATCCGGTCGATCGCCTCGCGGGCGCCGGCGAAGGCTTCGGCGCGATGCGGCGCCGAGACGGAGACGACCACCGCCGGCTCGCCCAGGGGCACGGTGCCGATCCGGTGCTCGGCGGCGGCGCCGAGCAGGCCGTGCCGCTCGCGGCACTCGGCGAGGATCCCGGCGATCCCGCTCTCCGCCATCTCGCGATAGGCCTCGTAGTCGAGCCGGGCGATCTCGCGAGTCACTCCCTGGAAGCTGACGATCGCACCGGCCCCGGGATCGGCGACGAGGGCCGAGAG
>JACDGU010000163.1 GCA_013821475.1 Solirubrobacterales bacterium | reverse complement strand
GTCCCGCAGCTGGGCGCCGTCCTCGAAGAACCGCGGCGCGCTGCCGGCGGCGAGCGAGCTGCGGAAGATGCTGGCGACGCCGGCGTAGGGCGTGTCGCGCGGCATCCGCGGCCCGTAGACGTTGTGGTAGCGCAGAGCCGTGTAGTCGATGCCCTCACGCTCGCGGGCGAAGGCGGCGCAGAGGTGCTCCTGCTGGAGCTTGGTCGCGGCGTAGACGCTGCGTGGGTCGAGTGGCGCCTCCTCGCCGATCGAGAGCGGCCGCAGCGGCGCGCCGCACTCGGGGCAGGAGGGCTCGAAGCGACCCGCCTCGAGGTCCGCGGGCGCCCGCGGCGCCGGCCGCACGTCGCCGTGGCGCTCGCACCGGTAGCGGCCCTCGCCGTAGACGACCATGCTGCTGGCGAGGACCAGCGGACCGCGGAAGCCGCGCGCCGCGAGCACCGCCAGGAGTCGGGCGGTGCCGAGGTCGTTGGCGGCGACGTAATCGGGGGCCTCGGTGAAGTCGAGGCCGAGCCCGACCATCGCCGCCTGATGGCAGACCGCATCCACCCCCTCCACCGCCGAGGCCGCGACCTCGGGGTCGGTGAGGTCGCCGACCAGCAACTCCGCTGCCGGGTTCAGGTAGCCGGGCCGGCGGCTGTGGGCTGCCGGATGGAAGCAGTCGAGTACCCGGACCTCGGTCCCGGCCTCGACCAGAAGATCGACGACGTGTGAGCCGATGAAGCCCGCGCCGCCGGTGACCAGCACTCGCCCGTCCATCGTCGGGAGGATATGGACGCCGGCGATCCTGACGGCGCTCGCCGCCGCCGCGACCGCGCTCCTCGGCGGCTGCGGGGACGGCAGCGACGCTGCCAAGAAGCCGCGGCGCGCGGCCGAGCCCGCAGACTCGCCACCCCTCCATGCTCAGCCGGCCGGGACGACGGCGAAAATCGGCAATCAACCGGAGGGGCTGGTCTTCGACAGCGCCGCCGGTCTGCTCGCGGTCGGGCTGCGCGAACCCGACCGCCTCGCCTTCGTCGAACCCCGCAGCTTGGCGACCCGCCGAGAGGTTGCCCTCCCCGCTGCCGCCCGCCACCTCGCTTACTCCCCCGCCGAAGCCGCCGTGGTGGTACCGGCGGAGTCGGCGAACGAAGTCCTTGCGGTCTCTCCCGGCGCCGGGATCCTGTCGCGGCTGGCGGTCGGCCGCCACCCGCACGACGCAGCCGTTCTCGGCGCCACCACCTTCGTCGCCGACGAGCACTCCGACCAGGTCTCGGTGCTGCGGAAGAGGGCGCTCGACGCCACCCTTCCCGCTCCCCACCAGCCCGGTGGCATCGCCATCGCCGGCCCCTATGTCGTCCTGGTCGCCGTCTCGGCCAGGGTCCTGCGGGTCTACGACGCCGGCGGGCTGCGGGTGCTCGGCACTGCCCGGGCCGGGGTCGGCCCCAGCCACGTGGTCGCCGACGGGACCCTCGCCTACGTCGCCGACACGCAGGGCGATGCGATCCGCGTCTTCCGGATCGGAGTTCGGCCACGCGAAGTCGCGGAGGCGCCGTTGCCGGGAACGCCGTACGGGCTCGCCGTCGACCGTCGCCGGCACCGCCTCTGGGTGACGCTCACCGCCGGCAACCGACTGGCCGAGTACGCGACCTCGCCGGCCGGGGCCCTGCGGCGGATCGCCGGCTACCCGACGGTGCGCCAGCCCAACTCGGTCGAAGTCGAACCGCGCAGCGGTGCCGTCCTCGTCGCCGGGCGAACCTCGCCGGGAGAGATCGAGCGCATAGTCCCGAGCGGTGCTGCGCGATGAGGCTGCCGCGCCCGAATCTGCCGCGACCCAAGCTGCCCAAACCCGGGTTCCCCGCCGACCACCCGCCGGGCCCGACCCGACCGAGCTTCTGGCGCAGCCCCCTGCGCGGGCCGTGGCTGACCTCGATCCTCGGCTCGGCGCTGGCGCCGCTGATCCTCGTCTGCGCCTTCACCGGCTTCCTCTCCCAGGCCGCCTACAACCCCGCCCTCGGCAACAACTCGCTGCTCCCCGGCGGCGGCCTCGGCGTCGACCTCTACTTCTTCTCCTGGCCGACCAGCCCCTCGTTCCTCTACGCGCTGACCCAGGGGGTGCACGTGACCTCCGGCCTGCTGGCGATCCCGATCCTGCTTGCAAAGCTGTGGTCGGTGATGCCGAAGCTGTTCGAGTGGCCACCGATCCGCTCGATCGCCCACGCGCTCGAACGCGCCTCGCTGGCGCTGCTGGTCGGCGGCAGCATCTTCGTCTTCTTCACCGGGCTGCTCAACATCCAGGTCTTCTACCCATGGCCCTTCCGCTTCCTCCCCGCCCACTACTACGGAGCGTTCGTCTTCATGGCCGCCTTCCTGCTCCACATCGGGCTGAAAATCCCGGTGGCGCGGCGGACCTTTCGCGAGCAGGGGGTGCTGCGGCCGTTGCGCGCCGACCTCGAGCACACCGAGCCCGAGCCCTACGTCGAGGGCCACGTGGCGCCGCTGGAACCGGACCGGCCGACGATCTCCCGCCGGGCGATGCTGGCGACCGTCGGCGCGGCCTCGCTCGGCGCCGGCTTCATCGCCGCCTCGCAGTCGATCGGCGGGCCGCTGCGCTCGCTCGGCCTGCTCGCGCCGCGCTCGACCCAGTTGAACGACGGCCCCAACGGCTTCCAGATCAACAAGACCCTGGCGAAGGTGAACCTCACCCGCGACGACATCGGGCCCAACTGGCGGCTGGTGTTGCAGGGCGGCGAGGAACGCATCCTCTCCCGCGAGGAGCTGCTGGCGATGCCCCAGCACACCTACGACCTGCCGATCGCCTGCGTCGAAGGCTGGTCGACGACGCAGAGCTGGACCGGGGTGCGGCTGCGCGACCTCGCCACCCTCGCCGGCGCCCCCGGCGCCTCCCAGGTCCTGGTCGAATCGCTGCAGAAGGGCGGCGCCCTGCGCGAGGTAACCCTCAGCTCCGGCCAGATCGCCGACGAGCGCAGCCTGCTGGCGCTGCGGGTCAACGGCGTCGACCTCTCACCGGACCACGGCTACCCGGCCCGGGTCATCGTCCCGGCGGCCCCCGGAGTCCACCAGACCAAGTGGGTCGGCGCGATGAAATTCGAGGCGGCATGATCGCCCGCGTCCGCACTCTCTACGGCGCCTCGCCGTTGCACCTGTTGGCGGTGATCGCCAGCTTTGCGATCGCCGGCTACGCCTTTTTTCGCCTCGCCGGCACCCCGACCGCGCTGCAGACCTTCATCTGGTTCGCCGGCGCTGCCGTCGCCCACGACCTGATCGCCTTCCCGCTCTACTCGGGCCTCAACCTGATCGCCCGTCGCTCGCTCGCCGGCCCGCTCGACAACCGCGAAGAGGACCGCCGGGTGCCCGTCGTCAACCACCTGCGGATCCCGGTCTTCCTCAGCGCCCTCTCGCTGCTGCTCTTCTTCCCGGAGATCCTCGGCCTCAACTCCTCGAACTACGCCGACGACACCGGCCTCGGCGGCGACGTCTTCCTGACCCGCTGGATCGGGCTCTGCGCCGCCCTCTTCCTCGGCTCGGCCGTGGTCTACGCGGTCCGGCTGCGGCGGGTCGCGAGGGACGAAGACGAGGAAGAGGAAGACGGGGGAAGCGACGATCGGCCGGGCGCCGCTACCGAGGCGGGGAGCGGGACAGACGATGCCTGACGTGATCCTGCCTGTCCTCGACGAGGCCGCCGCGATCCCGGGTGTGCTGGCGGCGATGCCGGCCGGCTACCACCCGATCGTCGTCGACAACCACTCCGCCGACGGCTCCGGCCGGATCGCCGCCGAGCTGGGAGCCGAGGTCGTGCAGGAACCGCAGCGCGGTTTCGGCGCCGCCTGTTTCGCCGGGCTGCAGGCGGCGCGGGACGAGGTCGTCTGCTTCATGGACTGCGACGGCTCGCTCGATCCCGCCGAGCTGCCCTCGCTGGTGGCGATGCTCGAGGAAGGCGCCGACCTCACGATCGGCGCCCGCCTCGCCGAGCGCGGAGCCTTTCCGCTTCACGCGAAGCTCGCGAACCGGGTGCTCGCCTACGAGCTGCGCCGCCGCACCGGCGTCGGCCTGGTGGATCTGGGGCCGATGCGCGCCGCCCGCCGCCTGCCCCTGCTGGAGCTCGAGCTGCTCGACCGCCGCAGCGGTTGGCCGCTGGAGATGGTCGTCAGGGCCGCTGCGTCGGAATGGACGATCGCCGAACGCGGCGTCGTCTACCGGCGCCGCTCCGGCCGCTCGAAGGTGACGGGAACGGTTCGCGGCACCCTGCAGGCGGTCTCCGACATGGGGGCGATCCTGCGCGAGATCGAGCCCGCCGGTCAGGCCTGACCGCTCAGCCGGCCGGGCGCCGGAAGAGCGTCACGTTGCGATCGAGTGGGTGGCCGGCGAAGTCCTGCGGCCGGCCTCCCTGGGCGTCGAGGAAGGCGAGTTCGCGTGAGGCGTCGCCGAGGCCGCCCGGGACGTGGTCGAGCATCCAGGTCTGCATCGCGACGCCCCCGTCCGCCGTCGCGTACACCCGCAGGGCGCGTGCCTGCTGGGGGTAGTCGATCAGCGAGGCGGTCTCGATCAGCCAGTAGCCGCCACCGGGTCCGGGCCGCGGGTCGATGCGGTTGTGGTGGGTGTGGCCCGACAGCGCCGCGAGCACGCGGGGGTGGCGATCGAGCAGGGCGAGGATGCCGTCACCGCCGACCGAGTTGTCGAGCGGCTGGTGGGAGACGACGAGGACCCAGCGCTTCCCGGCTCTGGCGAGCTGGCTCGAGAGCCAAGCCGGCTGGCCGCCGTGGACGATGCCGTCCGAGCCGCCACCGCGCCGGACCAAGTCGAGGACGATCACGCGGAGCTGATCGCCGACGTCGAACGAGTAGTCGAGCTTGGCGCCTCCCCGCGGCAGCGAGGCCGCGCCGCGCAGCTTCCTGACGACATCGGCGGCACCGAGCTCGCGGCGCCGGCGGTCGGCGGGCACGGCGACGGACGGGGCCGTCAGAAGCCGGCGGATCAGCGGCTCGAGTAGGCCCGGCTCGGGCAGGCCGTCGGGGGCCGCGGCGAGGAGGCCGCTGGCCCCGGCCGGCGTTCTCAGGTCGGTCGGCAGGTCCCAGACGGCACGGCCGCCGCGAGCGATCCGATCGGTGAGGTTGCTCGGCGCGAGCACCCCCTGGACGAGGAGGTCATGGTCGCCGAGCACCGGGTACCAAGGCGCCCGCAGCCCGGCGGCCCGGAAGCGGCGGGTCGCCGCGGAGAGCATCCCCGGATAGTGGGGGGCGTCGATGTCCGGGCGGTAGTAGAAGGGGTCGGGATTGCCGCGGACCTGGACGCCGCGATAGCCACGAGCGCCGCTGTCGGGGTTGACACGGGAGCCGGCGAGCAGGGCCAGCCCGCGCATCAACTCGTTTTCCTGGGCGTTGTCGATCAGGTCGCCGCCCTGGATCACCGCATCGGGCGCGAGCGCGTTGACGGCGCGGATCGCGCCGTCGAGGACCTGGGCGGTGAGCGCCTCCTGCGGCCGGAAGGTCGAGGTGAAGGGCGAGCCGAGCCGGGAGAGGAAGGGAACCCGCGCGGGGGACTCGGCGTCGAGGACGTGGGCGTCGGTGAGGTGCGCGAGCGTGCCGAGCCGCTCGCCGAGCGCCGCCGCGGGCGCCAGCTCGGTGCGGGCGAGGAGAGGGGCGCCGGCC
>JACDGU010000162.1 GCA_013821475.1 Solirubrobacterales bacterium | reverse complement strand
CTGCGGGGAGGTTCCGGAGAGACCTCCCCCGGCTCCCTCACGGTGGGGCGGACTCCAGCCAGTCGCGCATGCTTAGGTGCCGCGATTGGCGCTCGCCGCTGGCCAGCTCGGCCCGCAGCTCGCCGAGGGTGCCGTAGCGCTCGGCGACGACGTTGTGGCGGTGGATCGTCTCCAGGTTCTCCTGGCGTGCCATCACGAAGGCGTCGTCGGGCAGGTCGAGATACCCCTCGACCACCTGGCGCACCATCTCCCGCACGCAGTCCTCGACGAAGCGCGGGTTTTCGTGGGCCTTGACGACGACTGCCATCTCGTCGGGTCGCTTCATCAGCTCATAGATCTCCGAGCTCATCGAGCTCTCGACGATCCGCAGCAGCTCCGGCGCGTCGATCCAGGCCGGGCCACCCTCGGGGCAGCCGACGTGGAGGGTGCCGATGCCGCGCTGGTTGTGGGTCGCGATCGGGACCACGTCGATCACCCGCTCGATCTGCTCGGCGTCGAAGCCCTCCTCGGCGAGCCGTTCGCGCGAGAGCCCGGCGACCATCTCCTGGGCGCAGGGGCAGGCGGTCATCCCCTGCGCCTGGACCCCGGTCAGCGTCCTCGTCCCCTGCTCGGAGTCGACGGCGGTGCCGTAGAGGACGTAGATCTCCTGCGTGCTCATGCCGCTCTTCGGGGTCGAGACCGTCTCCGGGTAGCGCGCCGTGACCGAGACCTCGGCCCGCAGACCGCCCTGGCGCTCGCGCACCCGCTGGGCGACGTGGGCGGCCAGGACCTCGGCCCGGAACGCCTCGCCGAGCACGACCTCGTCGATCGCCTCGCCGACGATCTCCTCGAAGCGGGACATGTGGACTCCGGCCTGCTGGGGGTTGAGGTCGACGAAGCACTCGAAGTCGGCGTAGAAGAGGTTCTCGGCGCCGTCGGCCTGGACCCGGATCACCTTCTCGACCCCGGTCACGCCGACCCGCGAGAGGCTGACCTGCGTCGCCGGCACGGAAGCCTGGACGTCGGGGGCGGGCGGAGTGATCGGCTGGCTTGCCATTTGCACCTGAAGCGTAAGCGACCGCGGTTGCGGGTATCCCGGCATGCGCATTCGACAGAGAGATCCGCCTATACTTCGCCGCGGCCGGAGCATCGGGGCCGGCCTCCCGGGAATGGGGGAGAGGGACGCAGCGGAGGCAGTGATTATCGAACCGGTGGAGACGGTGACTGACGTGATGGAGCGCGACGGCGGCGAGAGCCCGATCGCCGAGATCGAGGAGCTGCGCGGCCTGGTAACGCTGGGACGCGAGCGCGGCTATCTCACCTTCGAGCAGATCGCCTCGACGCTGGAGGAGGTGGAGATCACCAAGGAGCAGGTCTCCCAGCTCCACGCCCATCTGGTCGAGCACGGCGTCGACGTGATCGCCGAGGACGGGGTCAGCGCCTACAAGGAGCAGCGCGGCACCGAGTCGACCGGCCAGTCGAAGAAGGAAGAGCTCGACCTCACCGTCGAGCCGAGCCTCGACTCGCTCCGCCTCTACCTGCGCTCGATCGGGCAGGTCGATCTGCTGACCGCGGCGCAGGAGGTCGAACTCGCGAAGCGGATCGAGCGCGGCGACATGCTCGCCAAGCGCCAGATGGTCGAGGCCAACCTGCGCCTCGTCGTCTCGATCGCGAAAGGCTATCTCGGCCGTGGCCTCAGCTTCCTCGACCTGATCCAGGAGGGCTCGCTGGGCCTGATCCGCGCGGTTGAGAAGTTCGACTACCGCCGTGGCTACAAGTTCTCCACCTACGCGACCTGGTGGATCCGCCAGGCGGTGACCCGGGCGATCGCCGACAAGGCGCGGACGATCCGGATTCCGGTCCACATGGTCGAGAAACTGAACCGCGTCGCCCACGTCGAACGCCAGATGGTCCAGAAGCTGGGCCGCGAGCCCGAGGCTTCCGAGATCGCCGAGGAACTGCGCTGGTCGACCTCCGACGTGCGGGACATCCTCCGCGTCGCCCAGCTGCCGGTCTCGCTCGAGAAACCGGTCGGCGACGAGGACGAATCGGAGCTCGGCGATTTCGTCGCCGACGACGCCGTGCTCGAGCCCTTCGAGGAAGCCAGCGAGCACATGCAGAAAGAAGGCGTCCGCAAAGCCCTCGACGCCCTGCCCGACCGCGAGCGTCAGGTGATCGAACTTCGCTACGGCCTCTCCGGCGCCGAGCCGCTGACCCTCGAGGAAGTCGGCCGCGCCTTCGGCGTCACCCGCGAGCGGATCCGCCAGATCGAGAACAACACGCTGAAAAAACTGAAGCGCCTTCCCGAGGCGCAGATGCTGCGCGAAGCCTCTTAGCCGGCCGGCTCGAGCACGAACAGCGCGATGTCGCGCTCGGTGCGCTCGGCGTAGTCGTCGAAGCCGGAGTACTGCTGGTTCATCTTGCGCCAGAGGTCGGCACGCTCCTCGCCCTCGGCGACCCGGGCTTTGACCTCCAGCCGCTTCCGGCCGAGCTCCACCTCGGCCTCCGCTTTGGCCTTGAGGTTGAGCGACCAGGCGGGGACGCGGGAGTGGCCGGCGTTGGAGCCGATCACGACGAAGCGGCCCTCGTCGGCGAGGTAGACGACCGGCGCCGTCCGCTGCTCGCCGGATTTGCGGCCGGTCGTCGTCAACAGCAGCACCGGCGTGCCGCCGAGCTCGCCGCCGATCCGCCCGCCGCTGAGCCGGTAGAGCGGGATGTTCAGCTTCCCGGACCAGCGCAGGCCGGTGGCGCCCATCCGGGTCGAGGCCCAGGTATAGAAGCGGTCGCTCGGCACGGCGCATAGAGTAATGGCGATGCCGGAGCCGCACCCCTTCCGCCGCGCCGCCGAGTCCAAGGACCTCGAGCTCCTGCGCGAGACGCTGCGCGAGGACGTCGTCCTCCACAGCCCGATCCTCTTCCGCGGCTTCGAGGACCGCGATGTGGTCGCCGCCGTCCTCACCCACGTGATCGCGGTCTTCGAAGACTTCCGCTACCTCGACGAGGTGGTCGACGGCAGCACCGTCGTCCTGCGCTTCAAGGCGATGGTCGGCGACCGCGAGCTGGAGGGAATCGACTTGCTCGAGCTCGACGCCGATGGCAAGGTCGCCGAGCTGACCGTCTTCATGCGCCCGCTCTCGGCGGTCAACCGGTTCAACGAGCGAATGATCGAGCGCTTCCAGGCGTCGCCGCCGACTGCCGCCTCACCTCTCTAGAATCGCCACTCCTTCACCCTGGGGGAGTGTCCGAGTGGTTAAAGGAGACGGGCTGTAAACCCGTTGGCTCTGCCTACGCAGGTTCGAATCCTGCCTCCCCCATCCAGCGATCCGTGCGAGTCGGTCAGCTCGCGACGAGCGCGATACAGCCGATCGAGATCAGCAGGCCCAGGTTGCTCGGGAAGAACTCCGCGAAGAGCTGGTTGAGCTCCGCGAAATCGCCGGGGTCGCGACGAGGACGGTGGTGTTGACGACCAGGTCCGGTCGGCTGCCGCCGACGCGCAGCACCGCGTCGAGGTTGCGGAAGGCCTGCGTCGCCTGCTCCTTGAACGTCGGCCCACCGGCTGCGCGGTCTCGGGATCGACGCCCGGCTGGCCGGACACGAAGAGAAAGTCCCCCGCCCGGACCGCGGCCGAATAGGGGCCGACCCCGGTCGGGACGCCTGGTCCGGTGACTACTTCGTGTGGCGCGCCCACGGCTCGAGCCTAGCTAATCGGCATCCGGCGGGCCAAGCTCCAGGGCCTCACGCACCCACGGCGTCTCGCTCACTGCCGCGTTCGCCACGTAGAAGTGCTGCACCGATCCCCGGACCGCTTTCGTCCCGGTTAGGTCAAGCACCTTGCAGTCCATCAAGACGCGGACGTGATAGCTCACGTTCGAGAGACCCAGGTCCATTTCGTCCGCGAGCTCACGTGGGCTTATCGGCCTTTTCCCGAGGATGGCGGCTCGCAGGATCTGTCGCCGCCGCGGGTGTCCCAGGGCGACGAGAAGCTCGTGAGGATCTCCGACTCCATTTGCCACCAAGCCCTCCATTCCGGTTCGATTCCTTGCATCGTCGAACCGGATTGGTTTGGTGAGGACGATCGAGATCAGTTCACCCCGGCTGACCAATGAAGGGTTCCAGCGCAGGAGGGCTTCGTCTATACCGATTTCTCGAACGGCAATTCCCCGCCGAGAGGGGGCGCGGCCAAATGCCCAACGTTGGCGGTCGTGTTCGCTTCTCTCCGGCTCCGCTCGAAACTCATTGCGGCGGCGATATACGTCTTCCCGGCCTCTCCGGTCTTGACCATCCGCTCGCCTGATTCAGCCGCTATCTCATAACTTCGGTCGAAGAATTGGCGGACGTTCTCGTTCATGTTCCGATAGCCACGACAGTCCAAGCACAGCCGATCCCACGCGGTGGCGGCATAAGGGTCCCCGCTGAGCATCTCCGCCCTGAGGGACGCCAGGAGCTCGGCCGTAATGGACTGGACGATGATGCGGCTCAGCGCTTGGTGGTCCACGCGCGACAACCTCGCAAGGTCCTCGGGCTCCGCAGAGAACTTGGCTGCGCTATAGAAGTGCTGCTCCACATTGCCGACGGCTCTCGTGAATGCGACCTCGATCGCCCCGGCCTCTTTCAATTCGTTGACGTGGTGACTGATGTTGCTCAGGGGTTCGCGCAGCTCCTCGGCGAGCTGCTTCTGACTGGCCGGCGCTTCGTGCAGCACCGTGAGAATGTCGACCCTTATGCGGTGGGCGAGAACGTGGGCAACGGCGTCCGCCGCGTTGCGTGGTTTGCGTCGCTCCGAGGTCTTTGGCACGGCTGCTCCTTCGCGATCTAGATACATCGGGTGATCAGGGATAACCGAGCATAGAACCTGCCGCAAGTAGGGCGTTCCCCACCGGAAGGGAATGGCCGACTGGGTGAACGGTTCTTAGCATTTGCCTCCGCCCTGTCGCTGAGGACGGGCCAATGGAGGAAGGGGGTGATTCCGGGATGAAGATCGTGAAAACGGCACCGGTAACGGTAGTCACGACCAAGCAGTCGTAGGCAGGTAACTGGCGGGTGACTGGGGGCCGGGCTGGGATGGGGTCCGGCCCCCGGCTCTTAAGCGGCGACTACTGTCTAGAACGTGGAAGCCGTCACCCATCTCTACACCTATCCGGACGCGATCGCGACGGAGAGTGGGCGGGCCGAGATCGACGCGGCCTTGGCGAGGCTCTCCGCCGAGCTCGACCTCGAGCACGCGGTCAAGATTCGCGGCGGGCACGCGGGCCGGATCACGGTGCCTGACGTCTCGCCGGACGTGACCTGGACGGCGATCGCCAGCGTCGTCCCCGACTGGCAGCAGCTGTTCCTGCCGCGCCCGACCGACTGACGGAGCGCCGACCCGCTGAGCCTTCGCTTTGCCGTTTCGGCACACCGCCCGACTCGATGCGGTGCCATCTGCACTTGAGCCGAGACGCCCATCGCGCCAGGATGGGGGGATGAGCAGAGCCGATGCCGCACTCGATCCCGCTCCCGCGAACCCGGAGGGCGCCGTCGCCGCACCGGCGCTGCGCAACTTCCTCGGCGGCCGCTGGGTCGCCGCCGGCGCCGCCCCGACGCTGGATGACCTCAACCCGGCGACCGGCGAGCTGCTGGCCATGGTGCCCCTCTCGGGCGCCGCGGAGGTCGACCAGGCGGTGACCGCCGCGGCGGCGGCGCAGCCC
>JACDGU010000161.1 GCA_013821475.1 Solirubrobacterales bacterium | reverse complement strand
GGCCGCGTCGCCGCTTTCTTCAGCGGCGGCGTCGACTCCTGGTCCACCGTCCTCGACAACGAGGACCTCACCGATCTGATCTTCGTCCGCGGGATCGACCTCCTCCCCGGCGCCGCCCATCAGGCCGGCCTCGCCGAGCAGGTGGAGGAGCGCCTGCGCGAGGCCGCCGAATCGCTCGGCAAGACGCTGCACGTCGTCGACACCAATCTGCGGGAGCTCTCCGACGGGGTCGTCGCCTGGGAGGCCTACTACGGCTGCGCCGTGGTCGCGGTGGCGCTGTTCATGGCGCCGCTCTTCGAGCGGGTGCTGATCGCCGGCGACTCCGACTACGAGGTGCAGGTGCCGCTGGGCGCCAACAGGCTGGTCGATCAGCTCTGGAGCACGGAGGCTCTGGAGCTGGTCGACAGCGGTGGCCGCCACTCCCGGGTCGAGCGGGTCAGGAGGATCGTCGGCCACCCGCTGGTCAAGCAGACGCTGCGGGTCTGCTGGGAGAACCCGGGCGGCGCCTACAACTGCGGGCGCTGTCGCAAGTGCCTGCTGACGATGGCGACCCTGGAGGCCTTCGGCGCCCGCGAAGAGGTGGCGAGCTTCCCGCGCGAGTTCGACCTCGCCCAGATGGAGGCGATCGAGATCTGGCAGTCGGTCACCCTCGCCCTCTGGGAAGACGTACTCGAGGCCGTCGGCCAGGGCTCGAACCCCGCACTGGAGCGAGCGGTCGGCGCCGTGGTCGCGAGCGGTAAGCGGAATCTCGGCCTCCCGGAGAGCTATCGGAGTCGGCGGGGATCGGCGCTGGCGGCCGGCGCTACGCCGGGTCCCGAACATCAGATCGCCGACCTGACCTGCGCGCCCGGAGCCCTCTCCTTCGAGGCCCGGATCGGCGGCCAGACGCGGCAGCTGTGGATCCGCACCGAGACCGATGTCACCCCCAGCGCCGACGCGGCGCTCGCCGCCTGCCTGATGCCGGCGATGCGCTGGGGCGGGACCCTGAAGATGGACGCTCCCGTCAGCCCCCGCCTGCTGCGCACCCAGCGGGAGTTCCAGGCGATCCAGCGGGCCTGGTCGCTGAGTTGGGAATTCGACCAAGCGCCGCTGCGGGAGGTCGAGGTGCTGGCCCCCGCCCGTACCCCCGAGCTCGGCGCGGGCAGCGGCCGCGTCGCCGCTTTCTTCAGCGGCGGCGTCGACTCCTGGTCCACCGTCCTCGACAACGAGGACCTCACCGATCTGATCTTCGTCCGCGGGATCGACCTCCTCCCCGGCGCTCCCCATCAGGCCGGCCTCGCCGAGCAGGTGGAGGAGCGCCTGCGCGAGGCCGCCGAATCGCTCGGCAAGACGCTGCACGTCGTCGACACCAATCTGCGGGAGCTCTCCGACGGGGTCGTCGCCTGGGAGGCCTACTACGGCTGCGCCGTGGTCGCGGTGGCGCTGTTCATGGCGCCGCTCTTCGAGCGGGTGCTGATCGCCGGCGACTCCGACTACGAGGTCCAACCCCCGGTCGGATCGGCCTGGGCCGTCGACCAGCTCTGGAGCACCGAGCGGCTGCAGGTCGTCGACGACGGCGGCCGTTTCAGTCGCGAGCAGCGGCTGCGTGCGATCGCCGGCAACCGGGCGGTCCAGCGGTCCCTCCGGGTCTGCTGGGAAAACCCGGGCGGCGCCTACAACTGCGGGCGCTGCCGCAAGTGCCTGCTGACGAAGCTGTCGCTCGAGGCCCTCGGGATCCGCGAGCAGTTCGCGACCTTCCCCCCGGGGCTCGACCTCGACCTGCTCGAGGAGTTCGTGATCAGCCAGCCGATCCAGCTCGTGCTCTGGGAAGACGCCCTGGAGACGGCGAGGACCGCGGGCAGGGGCGAGATCGAGCGCGCGATCGGCGGACACCTCGCAAGGGGGCGGCTGGCGCTCGGGCTTGCGCCCACGTATCGCTCTCGTCCTCGAGAGGACGTCGAATCGGCGCCTCGGGGCGCCGAGGCGACCTCGCTGTTCGCCACCCCGGCCACCGCGGAGGCGATTGCCGACAGCCGGGCGATCGTGGTTCTGGTCGGCAGCTACGACGGCTCGGGCAACTTCGGCGACATCGCCCAGCTCGACGCCTGCCTCGAGCGCTTCGAGGCCCTCGCTCCGGATCTGCTCGTCCTGCCGGTGCTGGAGCGGGCGCAGATGCGCAAGCACGAGCTGGTCGCCGAGGGGATGCTCCACCGCCCGGCCCACGTCCTCTACTTCGACCCCGGTGGCGAGCCCGGAGACGGGCTGGTGGCAGTCCCCGCTCCCGACCGACTCGCCTTCGCCAGCTGCTACCTCTACGGCGGCGGCTATCTCAACCCGCTGTGGGGAGGGCGCAAGCTGGCGATGTCCGCGGCCGGGGAGTCCCTGCTCGGCGGCGCATCCTCCGTCCTCCGTCTCTCCTCGGGCCTGCAGGTGGATCCCGACTGGGTTGCCGGGATGGCCGACTGCGACCGGCGGGCGCTGCGAGCGTTCGACCTGCTCGGCAGCCGCGACCCGCGCTCCACCGCTGCCCTGGCGGGGCTCGGCTCGGCGACTGCGGTTATCGAAAGCGGCGACGACGCGATCGGGGCGATGCCCGCCAACAGATCCTCGGCCCCGATCCCGGTCACCGACGGGCACCTTCATGTCAGCCTTCACTTCGCCGACCACGCCTGGGTCACGGACGACCCGGAGAGGATGCTCACCTTCTTCCCCGGCTTCCTCAGCGAGCTCGGGCGGGTCGCCGGCAGGCCGGTGACGGCTCACCCCCTGCTCGCCTACGTCGACGAGAGCATTGACGAGCGTCCGGGCCTCGAGCGCCTCGCCGCCATCTGCCATGGCCGTGGCATCGAGTTGACCGAGGCGCGCATCCTCCGTCCCGCCAATCTGGAGGACGCTGTCCCTGACCTGCGCCGATCAGCTCTGACTCTGAGCTGCTCCTACCACGTCGCCCTGACCTCGCTGATGTACGAGGTGCCGGCGATCCTGATCGGCGACAACGACTACTACGAGCAGAAGGCGGCTGGGCTGCTCGACTCGTTCGGCCTCCCTGCGGAGTTCAGGATCACCGCCGCGAGCGATCCGCGCGACAGCGCCGAGCGAGTCGCAGCCCTTGTCCTCGACGAGGACAAGGGGGCGTCCCTGCAAGCGCGGCTGGCCACCTCCGCTCGATCTCTCCGCCGCCGCCACGAATCGATCGAGACCGAGATCTTGCGGAGAATCTGCCGCTCGGCGCTGGAAGCGGCGAGCGCCGAGCGCAAAGACCCGGCGACCGCGATGGTCGCCACCTCAGTTCGGGAGCTCGCCGCTGCGCGGTCCCAGCTCGCCACGGTCCTCGATTCCCGATCCTGGCGCCTGATGGCACCCCTGCGCCGGATCGCGGCCCTGCTCAGAGGCCGCCGAGGGTCCTAGGAGGGACTAGCGAAACTCGGGTGTGCGGCTGGCGCGCGCCGGACCAAGCGGGGCAAGGACGCAGGGAGGTCGAATAGCAGCGCTATTTGGCCGACCGAGGACGCCGTACCGCGCCGCGTCCGCCGCCGCCAGGCGTGCGCCGGGAGTTTCGCTAGTCCCTCCTAGGGACGCAGGCTGCCGCCGGTGAGTCCGACGAAGGCGCGCCAGGAGAGCTTCGGCCGGAAGCGCGGCCCGGCGTGGAAGAGGCCGACCGAGTCGCAGAAGCTGCAGGATCCGGGAACGTCCTTCCAGGAGAACCAGTAGACCTGCTTGAGGTCGAGGCGGTTGCGGTTTTCCAGCAGGTAGGCGTAGGCGCCTTCGAGCTCTTCGACCTGGCCGCGGACGCCCTGCTCGAAGGCGACGATGTGGAAGTCGTTCTGGGAGCCCCAGCCCATCTCGGTGATGTAGAGCGGCACCCGGTCGTGGTTCTCGACCGTGACCTCGTGCAGTTCTTCGACCAGTTCTTCCAGCGTTTCGGTGTCAACCGCGTAAGGGTGGAGGGCGACGCCGTCGAAGTCGCTCTTGATCCCCGGGATCCGGTAGAGCCCTTCGAGGAACTGGGCGGCCGGCATCCCGCGCGAGGCCCCGGCCGTCGGCGCGCCGAAGAGACCGGTGAGGATTACTTTGGCGCCGGGATCGATGCGTTTGATCGCCGGGCTCGAGATCTTCAACAGCTGTCCGTAGCGCTGCGGCGAGACCGGGTAGGCGAAGTAGAAGAAGTTGGCCTCGTTCCAGACCTGCCAGCTGCGGATCGGCATCGCCTTCGGGATCGCCGGCTGGTAATTGACCGAGACCCCTGGCGGGTTCGCCTTCCAGAATTCGCCGCCCGGCCCGTAGCGCTTCACCGCCGCTTCGAGGAACTTCGTCCAGGCGGAGCGAGCAGTGGCGTTGTTGATCGGCAGCGTCGTTTCCTTGCCCGCGACCCAGCGCGGGGTGCCGAGCAGGAAGGGCAACAGCTGAAGACCGTTGCGGCTGGCGACCGCGACCGTTTCGTCGAGGCTCGCCCAGTCGTAACCGCCCGTCCTGGTCGGCTGTATTCCAGCCCAGGAGACCGGCCAGCGCACACTTTCGATCCCCCCCGCCACCATGTATTCGGCATCTTTGTCGGTCAGCGTCGACTGCGGTCCGATCCCGAAGAAGCCCTTCGGGGCCCGCGGCAGCGGCCGCGCCGAGGCTCCGGTCGGTGCGGTCACGAACGCAGCCGCCGCAAGGCAGACGATCAGGAGCAGGGCGACTGGGATTCGGCGTCTCATCGAGTCGAGAAAGGTAACGGTCCGGTCAGCTTGCAACACGGCAGTCGGCCGCATGTAGCGGAACTGTCGCCCGGCTCAGTAGGTGCCGCCGAGCTTGCGGTGATCCCAGGTCGCCGTCCGCACCGGCTTGAACTGGATCGCGACGCGCTTGGGCGCCTGCGCTTCCAGCCCCGCCTTGGCGTCGCCCTCGATCGAGGACAGCCCCTCCGCGTAGCGCAGGGTCAGCTCCTCGGCGAACCCCATCACCGTCTCGAGATCGCGATGGAGGACCGCTTCGGCCTCGATCATCGCCCCCCGCAGCTCGCCGTACTCATGGCCGGTCTCGACCAGCAGGGTGGCGCGGGGGTCGCGTTCGAGGTTGCGGACCTTCTGCGACTTGGCGTAGGTCCAGATCCAGACCTCGCCCTCGCGGGCGACGAACCAGAGCGGCATCGAGTGCGGCCAGCCCCGCGGCCCGAGGCTGGTGACGATCGCGACCCGCTCGCTGTCGAGCAGCTCCTCCAGCTCGGCGTCGCTGAGGACAATCTGGTCGCGGCGGCTCACCCGGGGAAAGCTACCGGCCTCGCCTCCTCGCCCCGCCATCGCCGGTTTATGCCCCGACCGGGACCGCAGCCGGTCGAAAGGAGCGTCGGTAGGCGCTCGGGGTGGTCGCGGTGACGCGGCGGAAGTGGTCGCGGAGCGAAGCCGCGGTGCCGAACCCGACCCGCCAGGCGATCGCCTCGACCGCCAGCTCGGACTCCTCCAGCAGCCGCCGCGCCTCGAGCACCCGCTGCGCCAACAGCCACTGCAGCGGCGTCGTCCCGGTCTCCTCGCGGAAGCGGCGGGCGAAGGTGCGGGGGCTGACCGCGGCGTGGGCTGACATCGCGGCGACGTCGAGTGGCTGCTCGAGGCGCTCGGCGATCCAGCGCCGGGTCGGCTCCAGCGAGCCGCCGGCGCCCTCCGGCTCCGCCTTGAAGAACTGCGCCTGGCCGCCCTCGCGATGCGGCGCGGCGACCATGTGGCG
>JACDGU010000020.1 GCA_013821475.1 Solirubrobacterales bacterium | reverse complement strand
CGTCACCTCCGCCCGCACCGACGGCCGTGCCGAGCGCGTTCTGGCGCAGGACCTGGCGCTGGCCAGGTGGATCGACGAGCGCAGCTACTCCGGCGCCCACTACCCGCTCGAGCTGCTGCTCGCGGCGAAGGCGGCGACGGTTGCGGTGGTCCTGCCGGCGCGCGAGGTGGCGGCGACGATCGGACCGATCCTCGACCGGCTGGCGCCGCTGCGCGAGGCCGGGCTGATCGACGAGCTGCTGGTCGTCGACGCCGACTCCGCTGACGGCACTGCCGCGATCGCCCGCCGGCGGGGCGTCGAGGCGGTCAGCGAGTCGAGCCTCGCGCCGCAGCTCGGGCCCTGCCTCGGCAAGGGCGACGCGATGTGGCGGGCGGCGCGAGCGGTCGAGAGCGAGCTGCTCGTCTTCCTCGACGCCGACACTGTCGACTTCAGTGGCGATTTCCTCACCGGCCTGCTCGGGCCGATCCTGCTCGAGCCGGCCCTGCGTCTGGTCAAGGGCGCCTTCCGGCGGCCGTTCGCCGATGGCGGCGCAGTCCGCGACGGCGAGGGCGGCCGGGTCACCGAGCTGGTCGCCAGGCCGCTGCTCAACCTCCACTTCCCGGTGCTCTCCGCCTTCGCCCAGCCACTCGCCGGCGAGATTGCGATCGAGCGCGAGCTGTTCCTCGACCTCGCGGTCCCGGTCGGTTACGGGGTCGAGATCGCGATGATGATCGACTGCCTGGCGCTGGCCGGCCTCGAGGCGCTGGCCCAGGTCGATCTCGGCGCCCGCCAGAACCGCCACCAGTCGTTGCGCGCGCTCAGCGCGATGGCCTTCGAAGTGATGGTTGCCGTCGAGCGCCGCACCGGCGCCGCTGTTCGCCCCGGCATCCCCAGCTTCCGGCCGCGCCCCGGCGCCGGTGGCGATGAGGTCTGGCGGCTCTCCTGCGAGGAAAGGCCGCCGCGGGCGGTGCAAAGTGTCGTCTGACCGCGGCGCAACCATGCCCGTATGTGGGCGATAGACGTGATCTGCTCCGACCCCGGCTGTGCCGAGGAGTTCGAGTTGCTGGTCGAGGAGCTCGACGAGGTCGATCTCGCCGCCTGTCTCTGCGGCTGCACGACCGTGACCCTGCGGGTCTCCGAGGTCAGGCCGCTGAGCCTCGCCGGTCGTTGAGCACGCGTCCACCCCGACGGGCGGGCGTGTTTCGCGCCTACGGGACGACGGGTAGAGAGTTCCTGTCCGTCGCCATCCAGCGGCGGCTCCCTCTGATCTTCCCGGGCGTCCCTGAGGCCCCGACCACGAAAGGCCAGGCCAGATGAGCGACCACGAACAGGCAACCGAGCGAACCTCCGGCGGCGTGCTGGGCAAGGTGATCGGCCGGGCAAAGATGCTGCTCGGCTCGACCCTCGGCAACTCCGGGCTGGACCGCGAGGGGCACCTGCAGCAGGTCCGGGTCGAGGCCGAGGAGGAGGCCGTCGGACGTGGCCGCGAGGCGGACGAGAAGGACGCCCAGGCGGGGCTCGCGATCGCCCAGGCCGAGACCGAGACCGAGCGCCGCGAGCTGGAGCTGCAATTGGCGCGGATGAGCGCCGAGGAGCGGATCGAGCGCGAGCGGACCCAGGCTCAGGACGACGCCGAGCAGCGGGCCCGCGCTCGCGAGGGCGCGGCGAAGGTGCGCCAGCAGGGGGCCGAATCGCAGGCCGACCGCGAGGTGCGACACGCCCGGGCTGCTCACGCCGAAGAGGTCCGCGAGGCCGCCGCGCTGGAGAAAGAGGCGAACCAGGCCGAGCGGATCGCCGACGCGGTCGACCCCGAGGCGGGCGACCGATGACGATGCACGCGCTTCCCAAGTCCGTCTTCGAGGGCTCGCTGCGCCTCGCCCGCGCCCCTTTCGACGCCGTGCTGACGGTCGCCGGCGCGACCGACTCCTCCGCCAAGCTCGCCCTCGACCGCGCCGAGGCGGGCGCCCGCCGGGCAGCCGGAATCCTCTTCGACGACGACGACCTGAAGCGCCACGGCAACCAGGCGGAGGCGGCGACCGAGGAGCGCGAACGCGCGCGCCAGCTGCGCGAGGAAGCCGAGCGCCGCCGCCAGGAGGCGGACGAGAAGCTGGCCAGGGAAGAGCGGGAGGCCGTGGAGCGGGAGGCAAAGGCGAAGAAAGAGGCGAAGGCAGAGCGCGAACGCGCCCGCCGCGCACGCAAAGCGGCCGAGGCCGGAGCTGACGAGACCGCAAAGACCCGCAAGCGGGTCACCGCCAAAGAGGCCGATGCCGCGGCGGCGCAGAACGCTAAACGCGCGAAGTCGGCGCAACTGAAAAAACTCGAGGCGCGCGAGGAGAGCCTGGCCGCACAGGAGGAGGCAGGGCGCGCCAAGCGCGAGGCCGAGAATCTGCGCGCAGCGGCAGCCAAGGCGAAGGAAGCCCGCAAGAACGGTGGCTGAGTCCGCCGTCCGGGTCGGGCGCCTGCGGCGCTCGGACTGCGCCGCGGCCGGCATCCGTCGCCGTCGCCGCGGCCGCGGTTTCTCCTACGAGGACGCCGAAGGCCAGCGGATCGAGGACGAGGAGACGCTGGAGCGGATCCGCGAGCTGACGATCCCACCCGCCTGGGAAGAGGTCTGGATCTGTCCGGATCCGATCGGCCATATCCAGGCGACCGGGTTCGATACTGCGGGCCGCAAGCAGTACCGCTACCACGACCGCTGGGCGCTGCGGCGGGCTTCGCGCAAGTACGAGGAGACGCGTGAGTTCGCCCGCCTGCTGCCGAAGCTGCGCCGCGCCGTCGGCCGCGACATCAAGCTCGAGGGAATGCCGCGCGAGCGGGCGCTGGCCTGCGCCGTGCGGCTGCTCGACCTCGGCTTCTTCCGGATCGGCGGCGAGGAGTACGCCGAAACCAACGAGAGCTACGGGCTGGCGACGCTGCGCCGCGATCACGTCACAGTCGGCGCGGACGAGATGGTCTTCGACTTCCCGGCCAAGAGCGGCCAGCGCCGGATCCAGTCGGTGCGCGACCCTGAGGCGATCGCGGCGGTCGAGACGATGCGCCGGCGTCGCAGCGGCCCCGACGACCTGCTCGCCTTCCGCGACGACGGCGACTGGCGCGACGTCCGCTCGACCGACGTCAACGACTACATCCAGGAGCAGATCGGCGAGGGGTACTCGGCCAAGGACTTTCGCACCTGGCACGGGACGGTGCTGGCCGCGCTGGCGCTCGCCGGCGAGCCGGCGCCGAAGTCCGAGGCGGCGGGAAAGCGGACCGTCGCCGCCGCGGTCAGGAGCGTCGCCGAGGCGCTCGGCAACACCCCCGCCGTCTGCCGCCGCTCCTACATCGACCCCCGCGTCTTCGACCGCTATCGCGACGGTGAGACGATCGAGCCGCCGGCGGCCGCCGTGGGCAAATTCGGCCCCCGGGTCAGGGCCAGGATCGAGCGCGCGGTGCTGGATCTGGTCTCGTGAGCACTGTCGCGAGGACCAGGTAGGAATCAGCGATGGACTTCAAGGCCCCGCTGCGCAGCTTCGACCACTTCCAGCAGCGCCGGCGCTGGCTGGCGGCGCCGATCGGCGTCTTCAAGAAGTTCGGCGAAGACGAAGGCGGCAGCATGGTCTCGCTGATCGCCTACCGGGCCTTCTTCTCGCTCTTCCCGCTGCTGCTGCTGATGACCACCGTGCTCGGCTACGTCCTCGCCGACAACCCGGAACTGCGCGAAAAGGTGATCGAATCGACGCTCTCCCAGTTCCCGGTGATCGGGCCCCAGCTCAAGGGCGGCAGCCTGACCGGCAGCGGCGTCGCGCTGGCCGTCGGCGTCGTCGGCTCGCTGCTGGCCGGGCTCGGGGTGGTGCTGGAGACCGAGAAGACCTTCGACCGGGTCTGGGGCGTCTCCGAAGACGACCAGCACGGCTTCGTCGGCTCGCGGCTGCGGGCGATCGGCCTGATGCTCCTGCTCGGCGGCCTGGCGGTCGCCTCGACCATCGTCTCCGGGCTCGTCGCCGGCGGCTCGGACCTGTTCGGCCCCGTCTGGGGGCTGCTGATCGCCACCGCCCTCAACCTGGTCGTCTTCGGCGCCGTCTTCCGGCTGCTGACGACGAGTGAGGTCGCCTTTGCCGTCCTGGTGCCGGGAGCGGTGATCGCGACCGTCGGCTGGGAGCTGCTGCAGCTGGTCGGCGGCTGGTACATCTCGCACGAGGTCCGCAACGCGACCCCGGTCTACGGCACCTTCGCCCTGGTCATCGGCCTGCTCGCCTGGATCCACCTCGGCGCCTTCTTCACCGTGCTCGGCGCCGAGGCCAACGTGGTCCGCTCGCGGCGCCTCTGGCCGCGCAGTTTGCTCGCCGACACCACGGGTAAATGAGGCCTGGACAGCTCGCCGGCCGATGTCAGAGCAGCTGCGCGGCAAGAAGATCGCCTTCCTCACCGCCAACGAGGGGCCGAGCAGGGCGGCGTCGATGCTTGCGCGACAGGTCGAGTCGCCGATCATCACCGTCCGTCCGTTCCCGTCGGCCTTTCGAGGGCGGCGTGGACGAGGTCGGGCTCGGGCTTGCTTTTCTCGACGTCGGCTGAGGTGTCCAGCCGTCGACCAGCTCGCGGGCGCCGTCCATCGCCTCGACTTCGCCGATCAGCTCGGCGTAGGCCTCGGTCTCATCGCCGATCAGGGCCGCGACGATCTGGTCGCCCCCCTGGTAGTTGGTGTCGACGAGGGTTCCGTCGATGCTGAGGATCGCGGTTGGCGTCGGGCCTGCCTACCCCCGATTGCATCACGGCGAAACGGGTAGACCGTCGCCATGGCCAAAATCAAGAAACAACTCGCTCGCAAGGCGGTCACCACGACCGCGAAGCACACGGTCCACGGGACGGTCTCCAAGATCAAGCGCGATCCGCTGCGGACCGGCACCCTGCTGACCGTCGGCCTCGTCCTCGGCGGCTTCGCCGGCTGGATGATTGCCCGCATCGGCAGCGGCTCGGACGCCCCGGCTGCGGCCCCCGCGCCGACGCCGACCGAGCCCAGCACGGCGACCGCGCCCGCCGGATCGGCGACCTCGACCTCATGACCCGTGCCGCCGACGAGCACGACGAGGCAGTCGTCGAAGAAGAGGAGGAGGCCGCTGCGGAGGAAGCCGCTGGAATCGGCGGCCAGATTCCGCCCGACAGCGATGACCCCGCCCAGCAGCCGCTGATCGAGGGCGGCGAGGGCGAGTCGGAGGGCTTCGAGCTTGCCGAGCAGGCGCTGGAGGACAACGCCGAGCACGGCGACGAACATCGCTTTCCCGACCGCGATGCGCCGCCGGCTGAGGAGCGCGAGCTGGCCGAGCGCGGCGAGGCCGACGACTCGATTCCCGCCGACGGGTAGGGGCGTTGACGATGCCACGCAGAGTCATCGCGATCGTCACCGACAGCCTTCAGGGCCCGGACTCGATCGAGCAGATCCGCGGCGCCGCCGACGGCGCGGTCGGCCGCGACGAGGTCGAGGTTCGGGTCGTGGTGCCGGCGGTGGAGACCAACCCCCTGCGCCACACCCTGGGCGACGTCGACGAGCCGCGCCAGCAGGCCGAAGAGAAGCTGAGCGCCTCGCTGGAGCTGTTGCAGGGCGGCGGTGTCCAGGCCAGCGGCGAGGTCGGCGATCCCGATCCGATTCGCGCTGCGCAGGACGCGTTGCTCAAAGCCCCCGCCGACGAGATCCTGATCTTCGAGCGCGCCGACACCGAGTCGCGCTGGTACGAGGACGGCCTCTTCGAGAAGGCGCAGGAGCAGCTCGAGCCGCCGCTGCGACTGGTGGTCGTCGAGGCGGCCGGTGCCGACGACGATCGCGTCGTCGAGGTCGAGACCGTCGGCGCCGGGACCAAGAACCTCGAGGCCGAGCATGAGGTCGGCTCCGCCTACGTACCCAACCTCAGCCGCGGCGACTTCGCCGGCATGGTCGTCGGCGTCGTCGGCACCATCGTCGCGATCGTCCTCGCCGCCGCCGTCGCCTCGAAGACCGGCTCGGTCACCGGCGGCTCGGCCGCGGCGATCCTGATCGCAATCGGCATCGCGCTGGTCAACACGGCCCACGTCGTCGGCCTCACCCTGTTCGAGACGGTCCGCTACCGCGGCGGTTTCGCGAAGATGTTCCGGACCTTCTCCCTGGTCGGCACGCCGCTGGCGGTGCTGGCCAACCTGCTGATACTGATCCTCTCCTAACGCCTCGACGGCGCCTGGACCCGACTTCGAAGAGAAAGGCGTGATGGGTATGGAAATCAGGAAGCTCGGTGCCGACGGACCGGAGGTCTCGGCCGAGGGGCTTGGCTGTATGGGGATGTCGGAGTTCTACGGCTCGGCCGACGAGGGCGAAGCGAAGCGGGTGATCGAGCGCGCGCTCGAGCTCGACGTGACCTTCCTCGACACGGCCGACATGTACGGCCCGTTCACCAACGAGAAGCTGGTCGGCGAGGCGATCGCCGGTCACCGCGACGAGGTCGTGCTGGCAACCAAGTTCGGCAACGTCCGCGGCAACAACGGCGAGCGCCTCGGAGTCCGCGGCGACGCCGAGTACGTCCGCCAGTGCTGCGAGGACTCGCTGCAGCGCCTTGGCGTCGAGCGGATCGATCTCTACTACCAGCACCGGGTCGACCCCGAGGTCCCAATCGAGGAGACCGTCGGCGCGATGGCCGAGCTCGTCGAGCAGGGCAAGGTCGCCCACCTCGGCCTCTCCGAGGCGAGCCCGGAGACGATCCGCCGGGCCCACGCGACCCACCCGATCGCGGCGCTGCAGACCGAGTACTCGCTCTGGAGCCGCGACCCCGAGGACCAGATCCTGCCCGCCGTCCGCGAGCTCGGGATCGGCTTCGTCGCCTACAGCCCGCTCGGCCGCGGCTTCCTCACCGGCCGCTTCCGCTCGATCGACGACCTGCCCGAGGGCGACTTCCGCCGGGTCAGCCCCCGCTTCGAAGGCGAGAACTTCGACCGCAACCTGGAGCTGGTCGAGAAGGTCGAGGAGCTGGCCGAGGAGAAGGGCGTCACCGCCGGCCAGCTGGCGCTCGCCTGGGTCCTCGCCCAGGGCAGCGACATCGTCCCGATCCCCGGCACCAAGCGGCTGCAGTACCTCGAGCAGAACGTCGCCGCCGTCGAGGTCGAGCTCGGCGACGAGGACCTGCGCCGCCTCGATGAGGTCGCTCCGGCCGGCGTCGCCGTCGGCGACCGCTACGCCGACATGTCGCCGGTCGACCGCTGATCGGCGACTCGTCAGATCGCCGAACCGACCGGCTCGGGCCTCAGCTGCGCAGGGCGGCGAGGGATTCGTCGCGACTATCGTGAATCGGAATCGAGAGATTGAGGCCGGTGATCTCGAGCACCCGGCGAACCTGTTCGTTGGGGCAGCAGATCACCAGGCGGCCGTTGCCGTCCGCGCCGTCAAGCCGCTGCCAGGCCCGGACGATCAGCGCGATCCCGGTCGAGTCGATGAACTCGCACCCGGTGAGGTCGATCAGCACCGAGGAGTCGCCGGCGGCGACCGCATCCTCCAGCGGGGCCTCCAGATCGGCGGCGGTGCTGAGGTCGAGCTCGCCCCGGATCGCGATCACCCGGACGCCGTCGTCGAGCTTGGCGGCCGTTGCCTCGAATGGGGCGGGATTCACGCGCCGATGCTACCGCAGGAACTCGCTTTCGCCGCCTCGCCGGTTTCGTCGATCGTGCTCGGGGTAGGAATTGAACGGCGGGCAGAAACTTATGCTCGCCGGCAGACCTACGAGGGCGTTGCGGCGCCGGGGGCTGGCTGAACTAGTGAATACGACCACCGACGAGCGTTCGGGTCTTGAGATGTCTCTCCCCGCCAGGGCTGAGAACGTTGCTGTCGTGCGCCACGCCCTCGCCGGCATGGCGGACAGGATCGGGATGGACGAACCTGGGATCGCGGATCTGAAGACGGTCGTGACCGAGGCCTGCATGAACGTCGTCGTCCATGCCTACCCCGCCGAGGAGCCCGGCTTGCTCGAAGTCGAGGCGATTCCCGAGGACGGGGGCCTGACCGTGACCGTCCGCGACTACGGGATGGGGATCCGCCCGCGCCCCGAGGTGGACCGCCCCAGCCTGCGGATCGGCCTGACCCTGATCGCCGCCCTCTCCAGCAACTTCGAGATCAAGGGCGGGGTCGACCGCGGCACCGAGATTGCGATGCACCTGCCCCTGCGCTCGCGCGACGGCGACGAGGCCGGGTCCGCTGCCCCGGCGCCGGTCGGCAGCGACGATGCGACCGAGATCCGGGTCGGTCCGCCGGAGCTGATCGCGCCGGTTCTGAGCCGCGCACTCGCCGCCTTGGCAGCGAGGCACGAGATCACCGTCGATCGCATCTCCGACGCGATGCTGCTCTCCGATGCGATCTCCGCCGGGGCGCCGAAGGTCTTCAATGGCGGTCCGGTGAGGCTGCGGATCGCCGACCGTAGCGACGGGGTCGAGCTGCGGATCGGGCCGATGCAGGAGGGTGGCGCGGATCGCCTGCGCGGCAGCCTCGACCTGCCCGAGATGGGCGGTTCGATGGAGACGCTGGCCGACGAGCTGCGGGTCGAGCAAGGTGAGGACGGCGACTTCCTCGTCGTCGGCATCGCCGCTCTGAGCTAGCCGTCCGCCTGGCGTTCCTGTTCGGCAACCTCTTCGCGGATCCGCTCCAGGGTGCGGCGCAGGATCCGTGAGACGTGCATCTGCGAGTGGCCGATCCGCTCGGCGATCTGCGACTGCGTCATGTCCTCGGCGAAGCGCAGCCGCAGGATCAGGCGCTCGCGGTCGTCGAGGTGGGGCAGCACCCCTTCCAGCGCCAGTTTGTCGTCGACCAGCTCGAATCCCTCGTCCTCGTCGCCGACCCACTCCGATGCGGGCGATTCGTCCTCCTCGCCGCCGACCGGCCGGTCAAGCGAGAGCGGGCGGCGGTTGTGGTTGGCCTCGAGGACTTCGAGCACGTCGGTCGGGTCGATCTCCAGTTTGGCGGCGATCTCGCCGACCGAGGGCGAGCGCTGTAGTTCGACGGTCAGCGCCGCCGTCGCTTTGTCGACTTCGGCCATGCGGTCGTGAAGACCGCGCGGGACCCGAACGGTCCAGACGCGGTCGCGGAAGTGGCGCTTCAGTTCGCCGAGGATCGTCGGCGAGGCAAAGGCGGCGAACGGCGTGCCGCGGTCGGGCTCGAAGCGGTCGATCGCGTTGACGAGGCCGAGGTTGGCGACCTGCAGCAGGTCGTCGAAGGACTCGCTGGCGCCGCGGTAGCGTAACGCCAGGTTCTTGGCGAAGGGCAAGTAGCGCCTGGCCAGCTCCTCGCGCGCGGCCGCGTCGCCGAGCTTGCGCCGGCGCCACAGCTCGCGCTCGTTGGCGAGCCCGTCGCCGGGACCGGTTGACGCCTGCTGCTCGGTTGTTGGTCGGGTTTGTTCCCTTTTCGCTGCCATTGATGCTCGCGCGGGTACTTACACCAGCGCCGCCCTGAGGGCGATCTGTCGAAGCCGTGCAGCGCTGGCGGCTGAATGGTGCCGCCGCTGCCCACCATAGCGGGGTCCGGTCAGCTGCTTGAATCGCCGAGCGGCGCGAACTGCCCGCGCGGCAGTCGCTTCGCCCGGCCTTCGGCCACCGCCTGCCGCAGCGCCTCCTGAAAGCGCCCCGGGCCCCAGTAGCGCCCGCCGACCGGCCGCTCCAGCTCGCGCCGGTTGGCACTGCCGTGCTCGTGCAGCGCCGAATCGATCAGGTCCACCTCCCGAATCCTCGCCCGCGGCCGTCAGCGGTTCGGCGACGTCCTCGAGCTGCATCTGCTCCGCCTTGACCCCGAAGAGCAGCTCGGCGATGCCGCCGATCGCCATCACCACGCGCCGACGAAGAAGCCGATCGCGACCTGGTCCTGGCTAAAAGGCGATCGAGAGTGCCCGGGTCTCCATCGGGAAGATCTCGCTGACGGTCAGGTAGGCGGAACTGGCGCCGGCAGAGGCGACGAAGAAGATTCCGCCCTCATTCTTTCCCCGAAACGCCGTTGCTCAATCATCCCTTTGTGAGGGTTTCCGGCGCCGCGCCTGGGGTACCTTCTCCTTGATGAGGTGGAGAACCCAGACGCGTGTCCCTGCGCCCGATTTTCTCGCCGCCGCTGCACTGGCGCTCGCCGTCCTCGCACTGGCGCCGGCGGCCGCGAGCGCGGTCGGCGGCGTCCCCGGGAGCCGCCACTGGCAGCCGCCGCCACGCACCGCCGCCTGGCAGTGGCAGCTGCAGGGCAAGATCGACCCGACGGTCAAGGCCTGGGCCTACGACGTCGACGGCTTCGAAGCGACCGTGGGCGACGTCCGCGGCCTGCACCGCCTCCGCCGCAGGGCGATCTGTTACATCGACGTCGGCAGCTGGGAGAACTTTCGCCCCGACAAGGGCGAGTTCCCGCCCTCGGTGCTCGGTAATTCCTACGCCGGCTTCCCGAACGAGCGCTGGCTCGACGTCAGCCGCTTCCAGCTCTTCGAGAAGCCGTTGCGGCAGCGGATCGCGATGTGCGCGCACAAGCGCTTCGACGCGGTCGAGCCCGACAACATCGCCGGTTGGGAACCGGAAAACAAGACCGGCTTCGATATCACCCGCGCCGACCAGCTGCGCTTCAACCGCTGGATCGCCCGCGAAGTCCACGCCCGGGGAATGGCGGTGGCGCTGAAGAACGACGGCCGCCAGGCCAAGCAGCTGCTGCCGGACTTCGACTTCGCGATCGTCGAGGAGTGCTTCCAGTACGACGAATGTGGCTACTACGAGCCGTTCATCGAAGCCGACAAGGCGGTCTTCGAGGCCGAGTACGAACTGCAGCCGGCCGAATTCTGCGACGCCGCGATCGCCCTCGGGTTCAGCGCGATCCGCAAGTCCTACGACCTCTTCGCTCAACCCTGGGAACCGTGCGAACAGCTCGCACCGAGCCCCCGGGCTAGTCTCGGGTGAGAGCGCTGTCCGCCACTTGTGCCGAGGGAGGCCCAGATGGGATTTGACCAGTACCACGAGCCGCCCGACGAGTTGTCGGCCGAGACCCGTACATTCGCGCGCCTCTGCGCCTCACTGACCGAGGAGGCCGAGGCGATCGGCTGGTACCAGCAGCGGATCGCGGTCGAGGAGGACGCCGAAGCATTGGCGATCATGCGCGACGCCCAGGGCGAGGAGTTCAAGCACTTCGCGATGGACCTCGAGTTCCTCCTGCGGCGCAGCCCGCGCTGGCGCGAGATCGCCAAGGGCGTCCTCTTCCAGGACGGCGACATCGTCGAGCACGGCGAGGCGGCCGAGGCCGCCTCGGGCGACGACGACGGTGGCAAGGAGCCGGCGTTCGCGGACGCCACCGGCTCACTCGGAATCGGCAGCCTCAAGGGGGCCGAGCGATGAACCACCTTCTGCGCGGAATTGCGCCGATCTCAGATGCCGGCTGGCAGCTACTAGACGACGAGGCTCGCGAGCGCCTCCAGGGCCCGCTCGCCGCCCGCCGGGTCGTCGACTTCTCCGGTCCCCTGGGCTGGGAGCACTCGGCCACCAACCTCGGCCGCGTCGACGACGTCGCCGCGCCGAACGGCGGCGGGGTGACGGCGCGCCAGCGCCGGGTGCTGCCCCTGGTCGAGCTGCGCGCCGACTTCGCGATCTCACGCCACGAGTTGGCCGACAATGACCGCGGCGCGCTCGACGCCGACCTCGAGCCGCTCGACGCGGCGGCCAAGCAGATCGCGGTCTCCGAGAACGTCGCCGTCTTCCACGGCTGGGCGAAAGCCGGCATCGCCGGCGTCAGCGAGGCCTCGCCGATCGCCCCCGAGCCGTTGGGGAAAAGCGCCGAGGACTACCCGCGCTCGGTCGCCCGCGGGGTCGAGGCGATTCGCGAGGGTGGGGTGGAGGGCCCCTACGGGTTGGCGCTCGGTCCGGCCGAGTTCACCCAGGTGATCGAGACCGCGGAGCACGGCGGTTATCCGCTCTTCGACCACCTGGCGAAGATCCTCGACGGCGGCCCGATCGTCTGGGCACCGGGGGTGCAGGGCGCGGTCGTGCTGAGCCTGCGCGGCGGCGACTTCCTCTTCGAGTCCGGCCAGGACCTGGCGATCGGCTACAGCCATCACGACGCCGAGCAGGTGCATCTCTACCTCGAGGAGAGCTTCTCCTTCGTCGTCGCCACGCCCGAGGCAGCGGCGCCACTCAGCTCCTGAGCGGCGCCGCCTGCCCCCGGCGCGCCTACTCCGAGGTGGTAGCGGTGTCGACCTCGGTAGCCTCGTCTTCATCGGCGGTGGCCTCAGGGTCGGGCGACTTGAAGTGCAGCATCTCGACTTTGGAGAGGATGCCGGCCTCATCGCCGTTGGCGATCCGTTCCGAGGATTCGGTCTGGATCTCCAACAGGCGATCGAGGGTGGTGTCCATCAATGTGGCGACGTCGCTCCAGCCCTGCTTGTCGACGACCATCGGGGTGCGGCTGAGGTGGAGATCCTCGACCTGGTCCAGGGTGCCGGAGCGAACCGCGTCCTCGATGTCCTGGAACACGGATTTCAATATCGCGCCAGAGATTGCCGGCCTCAGCACCTCCGGCATCCGTGACCATTCGGCGTCGCTGAGGAACTGTCGCCTCGTCGCACGGTAGAAGTGCTCGGTGGCTCCGCGGCGCTGCTTGGTGTCGACCAGCTCGATGCAGTCGTATTTCTCCAGCACCCGCACGTGGTAGGCCACCAGGTTGAGGCTCTGGTCCAGCTCCTGGGCGAGCAGGTTGGGGCTGGACACCCGCTCATTGAGAATGATCAGGATCTGTACCCGTAGTGGATGAGCGAACGCTTTGGCGACGATTTGTTCGATTCCGTCTTTGCTCTTAGTTTTCGGCAAGGGGCATTCCTTCTGTCGTATAGCAGGGTGGCGGCCGATCAAAACACTTTAACGGCTGAAAGTCAGGAATTTCCCAACAGTCGTCGACTTTTCGTTTATTTCCACCAATTTACGTCCCGGACCTTGATTGCTAGAAAGAATTAATGTATTCATGAACGTGCCGTGGAAAGGAAGCGGCGGAGCGGGACCAAGGCGCTAGGGAACGAAGGGGGGTGGGCCGAGTGAAGATGGGATCGACGCAGCAGCGGATCACGCCGGTGGCAACTGTCAAGGGCTCGTAGCGGAGTGGGAAACGGCGACGGTCGCGCCTGACAGGCTTACGCGATGGCCCCTTGGAAACTGCCATTCGTCGTCATCGCGATCGTCGTACCGATTGCCGCCGGGTTTTACGTCGGCGGGCCCGGTGTAGGAGTTGCAGTCGCGGCGCTGGTGGCGGTCGCGATCGTCGTCGTCGCGGTTCGGGATTCTCCCCGCGGTGGGATCGGAGCTCGGCCGACGGCGGCGGCGCCGAGGCGTCTGCTGGTCGTGGTCAGCCGCCCGCTCGAGGATGCGGCCTCGATCGGCGAGATTGCCGCTGCGATCGGCGGTGGGCCCGGCGGGGCCGAGGTGCTGGTGCTGGCGCCGGCGCGGATCGGGTTCCTCGACCGCTGGGCCTCCGACCTCGAGACCGCGCGGCGGCGGGCGCAGAAGAACCTGGTGCTGACCGTCGCCTCGCTCGCCAAGGCCGGCGTCGAGGCTGAAGCCAGGGTCGGCGACGAGGATCTGGTTCAGGCGGTGGAGGACACGATGCGGAGCTTCGCCGCGACCGAGGTGATCCTCGTCACCCGCGGCGACGACGAGGATCCGGCGGCGGCCAGCTCCGCCACCGAGCTCGAGGCGCGGTTACAGCCCCCCTTTCGCCGCATAGCGATCAGCGATTCAGCAGCTCGTTGAAACGCAGCGCCGCCCGGGTCGGCGTCAGCAGCTCGTCGCCGCGGTGCACGAGGCCGGTGCCGGCGAGGTCGCGGATCGCCCGGTCGATCGCGTCGCGCTGGGCGAACTCGGGCGTCTCGCCGGCGAGCTCGCGGATCAGCTCGGCGCTCGTCACCCGGCTCGGATGGAGGTCGAGCAGCTGCCGCAGGACCGCGGACTCGGTTGCAGCGTCCTGCGCCTTGGTGGTCCAGCTGTCGTCGGTCTCTTCCATCCCGCTTCCCTGGGCCGCTAAGGCGATCCGGCTTCCGGACTCTCCCCCGCGGACTCGACCTCGGGATCGTCGAGCTCGATGATCTCTCGTGCCCACGGGGCCTCGACGGTGCTGCGGTAGAAGTGCTGCATCGAGCCACGCACCGGCGTCGTCTTGACCAGGGTGACGGCGCCGCACTCGGCCAGGACCCGCACGTGGTAGCTGACGTTGCTCAGCGGCCGGTCGAGCGCGGTGGCCAGCTCGCGCGGGCTTATCGCCTCCTCGCCGGCCATCATCCGCAGCAGGCGCCGGCGCAGCGGGTGGCGCAGGGCCTCGAGGAGGTTGTTCTCGTCTGAACGGTTGAGACTCGTCATCTCGCTCGGCAATATAGAGCAAACGAAACGTTTTGTCTGTAGAGCTCCTGCCTGCGTCAGAAACGCACCGGCGCGTACCGCCTCTTAGTCGGCGCCGCTCATGCCACCCATCTCGGTGAACACCGCGGTGACGCCGTCGCCTCCGCGCTCCTCGTCGGCGATCACGTGGGAGACGGCGTTGATCAGCGCCAGGTGGGTGAAGGCCTGGGGGAAGTTGCCGAGGTGGCGACCGGAGTCCGCCTCCAGCTCCTCGGCGAACAGGTCGAGCCAGCCGGCCGCCTCGAGCAGGCGCTCGCAGAGGTCGCGTGCCCGCTCGCACTCGCCGATCTCCGACAGCGCCGAGACCAGCCAGAAGGAGCAGATCAGGAAGGTGCCCTCCTTGCCGTGCAGGCCGTCGTCGGTCTCCTTCACCTTGTAGCGGAGGACGAGGCCGTGTTCGGTCAGCTCGGCGGCGATCGCGTCGACCGTCGCCCGCAGCCGCGGGTCGTCCGGCGGCAGGAAGCGCAGCAGCGGGATCAGCAGCAGCGAGGCGTCGAGGGCGTCGGTCTCGTAGTGCTGGCGGAAGACGCCGTCGCGGACCCCGCGCTCGAGGATCTCGGCGTGGAACTCGTCGGCCTTGGCCTGCCACTGGTCGGCGATGTCTTCGGCGCCCAGTTCGCGGGCCATGCGGACGCCGCGGTCGACCGCTACCCAGATCATCAGCTTCGAGGAGACGTAGTGCTGGGGCTCGCCGCGCGACTCCCAGATTCCCTGGTCGGGGCTGGGCCAGGCCTCGATCGCGGCTTCGACCTGGTAGCGGATCAGCTGCCTGTCGGCCGGCGTGCCGCGGCCTTTGAGCGCTTTTTCATGCAGGTAGATCGAGTCCAGCAGCGAGCCCCAGACGTCGTTCTGACGCTGGTCGTAGGCGCCATTGCCGATCCGCACCGGCTTCGCCCCGCCGTAGCCGCCGAGGTGGTCGAGGGTCGACTCGGTCAGCTCCTTCTCGCCGCCGATCCCGTACATGATCTGCAGGTCGGGATGGTCCTGGCAGACCTGGACGATGAAGCGCATGTAGTCGCGCGCCTCCTGGTCGAAGCCGAGCGTGTGCAGCGCCCAGAGGCTGAAGGTCGAGTCGCGGATCCAGCTGAAGCGGTAGTCCCAGTTGCGTTCGCCGCCTGGCGTCTCCGGCAGCGAGGTGGTGGGGGCGGCGACGATCGCCCCGGTCGGGGTGTACGTGAGGCCCTTGAGGACAAGCGCCGAGCGCTGCAGGTGGATCCGCCAGGGGTGGTCGGGGAAGGTGCCATGGCGCAGCCAGGCGCGCCAGAACTCTTCGGTCGAGTCGAGCCGCTCGAGCGCCTCGGGGGCGCTACGGGGTCCCCCGAGGCCGCCTTCCTCGCCCCAGGTGACGGCGCAGAAGCCGGTCTCGTCCTCGCGCAGCTTCAGGGTCCCGGTGGCGCCACCGCCCTCGAGGCTCAGCTCCATGTCGCTGGTCAGGCGCAGCTCGGTTCCGTCGGCGCAGCCGGCGACCGCCTCACCGAGTTCGCCGCCGCTCCAGGTCGCATTTTCGAGCCCGTAGCCGAAGCGCGGCATGCACTCCATCTCCATCTCGACCTCGCCGTCGATGCAGGTCATCGTCCGCAGCAGCGAGCGGTCGGACTGGTGATTGGTCTCCGGCCGGTTGCTCTTGCCATCCCCGGTCGCCCACTCGGCGATCGTCAGCGCATCGTGGACGACGACCCAGCCGGTGTCGGTGACCCAGGTCGTCTCGATCACCAGCGTGCCGGGCTCGTAGCGGCGGCTGAGCGGCACGACCACCCCCTTCGGCTTCAGGGTGAGGTGGCCGGCGCCGCGGTCGAGCAGCGCTGCGAAGGCGCTGGGCGAGTCGAAGCGCGGCAGGCAGAGCCACTCGACCGAGCCGGCGAAGGAGACCAGGGCGGCCGTGTGGCAGTCGGAGAGGAAGCCGTAGCTGCCGATGGGGGGAAAGCGGTCGTCGATCAGGCTCACGGCGAAGCCAAGCTAGCAGCGGCGGCGGCCGGGGAGGAGGCGCAGGCGCGGCGCTAGGCTGGTCCCCGTGACCCTGCCGATCGCCCATGAGACGGGCATCTTCGGCCCGCTCGAGCTGCTGCCGATGCTGATCGCGGCGGGTCTTTACACGAAGCGCTCGATGACCCTGGCGGCCAGGGGCAAGCCGGTCCCGCTCTGGCGGCAGATCTGCTTCGCCTCGGGGCTGGCGCTGATCGCGGTGGCGCTGATCTCGCCGATCTCCGACGTCGCCGAGGACCTCGTCCTGGTCCACATGGTCGAGCACCTGATGATCGGCGACCTCGCCTCGCTGCTGCTCGTCCTCGGCATCACCGGGCCGCTGCTGCAGCCGATCCTGGCGATCAGGTTCTTCGACCGGCTGCGCTTCCTCGTTCACCCGGCCGTCGCCCTGCCGCTGTACGCGCTCAACATGTACTTCTGGCACCTGCCGGCGCTTTACGACGCCGCCTACGGCACCGCGCCGGTCCACTTCCTCGAGCACGCGACCTTCATCACCTTCGGCTGCCTGGTCTGGATGCCGGTCTTCGGCCCGCTGCCGATGCCGCAGTGGTTCACCGCCGGCTGGAAGGTCGTCTACGTGATCGCGATGCGGCTGCTGACGACGATCCTCGGCAACGTCCTGATGTGGTCGGGGACCGTGCTGTACACGGTCTACGCCAAAGGCGAGCACGAATACGGGATCTCACCGATCACCGACCAGAGCATCGCCGGCGTGATCATGATGGTCGAGGGCACCTTCCTCGGCCTTGGCGTGCTCGCCTGGTTCTTCTTCCAGGCGGCGAAGGAGGGGATCGAGAAGCAGCGCCTGCTCGACCTCGCCCAGGACAGGGGTGTGGCGCTCGACGCGGCGCGGGCGCAGCGGGCCGTCGCCGCCGGCCAGGGCGACCGGCTCGAGGCCCAGATACTCGGCGCCGCCGCGGAGGCGCCACCTCCGCCGAGCGGAGATCCCGGTGTCGCGACTCGATAGGGCCAGGGGCTGGCTGGTGACCGGCCCGGTCGGTCGCGGGGTCTCCTTCGCGATCGACTTTGGGGCGGCGCTGCGGACGATGCTGGCGCAGCGGCGCGCGGGTTGAGAATTCCGGCGCCGGAGCCAGGTCGAAGCGGGCGGCCGCGGGCGGATCGGTAGGGTCATCCGTCGATGCAGACCTCCCTTACAGAGTTGCCCGACTCGCGCGTGCGGGTCGAGGTCGAGGTGCCGGCGGGCGACGTCGAGCGGGCCGCTTCGCGTGCCGCGCGGGCGATGGCCAAGGAGATGCGGATGCCCGGATTCCGCAAGGGCAAAGCACCGCCCTCGCTCGTCATCCGCCAGCTCGGCTTCGCCCCGGTGCTGGAGGAGGCGATCCGCGAGGCGCTGCCGGAGTGGTACGAACGGGCGCTGCTGGAGTCCGGGATCAGCCCGATCGGCGATCCCAGCATCGAGATGGTCTCCGCCCCCGAGGCCGAGGGCGAGCCTCTCGAGTTCAAATTCGAGGTCGGGGTGCGGCCGCCGGCGCAGCTCGGTGAGTACAAGGGCCTCGAGGTCGGCCGCGAGGAGAAAGAGGTCGACGAGGAGATCGTCGACACCGAGGTCGACCGCATCCGCGAGGGCTTCGCCAGGCTGGAGCCGGTCGAGCGCGCCGCCGCCGCCGGCGACTCGCTGCTGATCGACTTCGAGGGCTTCGTCGACGGCAGCGCCTTCGAAGGCGGCAAGGCTGAGGACTACCTGCTCGCGCTCGGCTCGGGGCAGCTGATCGAGGGCTTCGAGCAGCAGCTGGCCGGCGCCGAGCCCGGCGCCGAGGTCGAGGTGAAGGTCACCTTCCCCGACGAGTACCAGGCCGAGCACCTGGCCGGCGAAGACGCGATCTTCAAGGTCAAGGTCAAAGAGGTGCGGGAGAAAATCCTGCCCGAGCTCGACGACGAGTTCGCCTCCGACGCCTCCGAGTTCGAGACCGTCGAGGAGCTGCGTGCCGACATCAGCGAGAAAGTCGGCGGTGCCCTCAACAGCCGCGCCGAGGAAGACTTCCGCATCGCCGCCGTCGACGCCGCGGTCGAGGCGGCGACCGTCGAGCTTCCCGACGAGCTGGTCACGGCGCGGGCGACCGAACGCTGGGAGCGGATGGAACGCCAGCTGGCCCAGCAGGGCATGGACCCCAACGCCTTCCTCCAGATGCAGGGCAAAACGCGCGAGGAGCTGATCGAGGAATCGAAGCCCGACGCCGCCAAAGAGCTGAAGCGCGAGGCCGTCGTCACCGCGATCGCCGAGGCGGAGGCGATCGAGGTCAGCGAGGAGGAAATGGTCGAGGCGCTCGAGCACAGCGCCGAGCACGAACGCACGACCCCCGAGAAGCTGCTGGAGAGGCTGCGACAGAACGGCCGCGACGCGATGATCCGCGACGACATCCGCGCCCGCAAAGCAATCGAGCTGGTCGCCGACGCCGCTGTGGCCGTCCCCCTCGCGCCCGTCGCGGAGGAGGCTCCCGCTGAGCCCGAGGCAGGCGCCGAGGGCGCCGACGAGATCTGGACGCCGGAGAAAGAGCGCGAGAAAGCCGGCGGTCTCTGGACGCCGGACTCCGACTGAGGGCGGTTAAAAGAGGCGTCCGGTCGCACTCCGGGCGAATTGAGTCGCGCACGCTGAAGCGTGCTGCTCCCCGAGTTGGAGCGCGCCTATGGCGCGCAATAGACAGATTGCATATCGCGCGCTTCGCGGACATTCGCCCGGAGCGCGACCGGACGCCTCTCTCGGCGCCCGCAGTCGGGACGGCCGGCGCTCCGGAGCCCGCCGCAGCTCTTCGGAGCTGGAAGCTTCTACGGCGGCTTGCATGGCCCAGGCATCCGGCGGGGCGTGCCGCGGGGAGGGAGGTCGGTACCCCTCTCCGGGAATGTCGCGAAGCGGCGGAAATGCAATCCGATTCCCGCCCGCCATAGGCGGGCAGCAACATCGGGAGCAGCGCGCTTCAGCGCGCGCGACTGAATTCACGGAGAGGGGTACCGACCTCCCTCCCTTTCGTGCTCCGTCGACGGTGCTTCCGGGCGCCGCAGGCACGGCTGGCCCCTTCTATAGAGTGCGACCCATGAGCCCTCTGGTCCCGATGGTGGTCGAGCAGACGTCGCGCGGCGAGCGCGCGTTCGACATCTACTCGCGCCTGCTCGGCGAGCGGATCATCTTCCTCGGCACGCCGGTCACCGACGACATCGCCAACCTGATCGTCGCCCAACTGCTGCACCTCGAGTCCGAGGATCCCGACAAGGACGTCAGCCTCTACGTCAACTCGCCCGGCGGCTCCGTCTACGCCGGCCTGGCGATCTACGACACGATGCAGTTCATCAAACCCGACGTGCAGACGATCTGCGTCGGCGTCGCAATGAGCATGGGCGCCCTGCTGCTGAGCGGTGGCGCCGCCGGCAAACGGATGTCGCTGCCGAACTCGAAGATCCTGATCCACCAGGTGTCCGCCGGCTTCCAGGGCCAGGCGACCGACATCGAGATCCACGCCAAAGAGATCATCGAGGTCCGCCGCCGCCTCGACGAGATCATCGCCCACCACACCGGCCAGTCGTTCGAGAAGGTCACGAAAGACACCGAACGCGACTACTTCATGAGCGCGGAGGAGGCGAAGGAGTACAACATCGTCGATCGCGTCATCGAACACCACTGACACGCCCGGCCCTTCTCGTCCTCGTCCTCATCGCGGCCTTCGTCGCGCCCGCTGCGGCCGGCGTCTCCAGCCGCGACGGCGGCATGCCCTACTACGAGCACGTCTTCCCGATCGAGGGACCGCACTCAGAACGCGGCCCGGTCGGCGAATTCCACGCGCCGCGTGAAGGCGGTCGCATCCACGAAGGCTTCGACCTGCTTGCCGCCTGCGGCACCGAACTGGTCTCGGCGGTGACCGGCACGGTGCGCGAAACCGGCTACGACCCGGCCCTCTACGGCAACTACCTCCTGGTTCACGCTCGCGGCGATGACCGCAGCTACTTCTTCGCCCACATGCTGAAGCCGCCGATCGTCCATCGCGGCGAGCAGGTCTGGGCCGGCGAGCCCGTCGGCGCCGTGGGGGAGACCGGCAACGCCCGCACCGTCGGCTGTCAGCTCCACATCGAGATCCGCGTCCACGGCGTGCCGATCGACCCCAAGCCCGAAGTGACCCGCTGGGACGCCTACAGCTGACGTTCGAACCAGAGGCTCGCTTTCGGATTGTCATTGTAGGGCGGAACCTCGCCGTAGCCGGCGGCGAGGTAGAGGCGGATCGCCTCGGTCAGGTAGTCGGAGGTGTCGAGGCGGGCGGCGCGGCAGCCGCGCTCGGCCGCGATCCGCTCGAGCTCCGCCAACAGCCGGCGGCCGAGGCCGATGCCACGGTGGGCGGGGGAGACGAACATGCTCTTGATCTCGGCCGTCTCGGTGTCGAGGGCGCGGACGCCGCCGAGGCCCGCGGGCTCGCCGCCGATGCGGGCGAGGAGCAACAGGCCGTTCGGGGGCACCATCTCGGCCGGCGGCCCCTTGGCGATCTCGGCATCGAGGTCGATCTCCTCGCCCAGCGGCTCGTCAGCCTCGCGGATGAAGACCTCGTAGAGGTCGAGCACGTCGGCGTCGTTCGGGAGCGCCGCTTCGAGGCTGATCTCGGTCGAGGACTGCATTTCCCGCCTACAGGACCGGAAATGCAGTTCTCGTGCTCACAGCCCGAGCTCGTACTCGACCCACTCGGTGCGCTCGGCGCCGGTCGAGTTGTAGAGGCGCTGGGCAGTGTGGTTGTCAGGCTCGGTTGCCCACTCGAGGTGGGGGGAGCCGCGTTCGCGGGCAACCGCGGCGCTGGCTTCGATCAGGGCTCGGCCGACGCCGCCGCCGCGGACCCCTTCGTCGACGAAGAGGTCGTTCATCAGCACCGTCTCGGTCGCCAGGGTCGATGAGAAGTGCCAGTAGAGGCAGGCGTAGCCGACGATCCGCTCGCCTTCGCGGGCGGCGATCAGCATCCCGTCCCCGCTGGGCGCGAGGAAGCGGCGGAAGAAGGCGCGGTTGCGCTCCTCGTCGATCTGCTCGACCTCGTAGAAGCGCTGGTAGGCGGCGATCAGCGGCAGCAGCCGCTCGAACTCCTCGGCGGCGACGGGGGAGATATCGATCCCGGTCGGCACCGTTCCACCGTATCGCGGCGACGCAAGGCGTCGGTCACGAGCAGGGACCGCAGCGCCCGCGCCGTAAACGACCCTCACGCCCGGTGAGTAGCCCCGTTTAAGCTGTTGGGCCTGCCGGAGGTAACGATCATCCCGATAGGAGGGGATTCCGCTGGCACGTCCGACCGACTCGAATGAGCAGCTTCTCTGCAGCTTCTGCGGGAAGTCGCAGCGCCAAGTCAAGAAGTTGATCGCCGGCCCCGGCGTCTACATCTGCGACGAGTGCATCGACCTCTGCAACGAGATCATCGACGAGGAGCTGACCGCGCCGCCGGCGTTCGAGCTGGAGAACCTGCCCAAGCCGCAGGAAATCCACGACGTGCTGGAGGAGTACGTGGTCGGCCAGGAGGCGGCCAAGCGCTCGCTCTCCGTCGCCGTCTACAACCACTACAAGCGGGTCCAGATCGCCCAGTCCGAAGAGACCGAGGTCGAGCTGCAGAAGTCGAACATCATGATGCTGGGCCCGACCGGCTGCGGCAAGACGCTGCTCGCCCAGACCCTGGCCCGGATCCTCAACGTCCCCTTCGCGATCGCCGACGCGACCGCGCTGACCGAGGCCGGCTACGTCGGCGAGGACGTCGAGAACATCCTTCTCAAGCTGATCCAGGCCGCCGACTTCGACGTCAAAAAGGCCGAGACCGGGATCATCTACATCGACGAGATCGACAAGATCGCCCGCAAGGCCGACAACCCGTCGATCACCCGTGACGTCTCCGGCGAAGGCGTGCAGCAGGCGCTGCTGAAGATCCTCGAGGGGACGACCGCTTCGGTGCCGCCGCAGGGCGGTCGCAAGCACCCCCACCAGGAGTTCCTGACGATCGACACCACCAACATCCTCTTTATCTGCGGCGGCTCCTTCGCCGAGCTCGACAAGGTGATCGAGCGGCGGGTGGGCGACCGCGGCATCGGCTTCGGCGCCTCGATCTCCGCCCGCGAAAAGAAGGACGCGGGCGAATGGTTCGAGCAGGTGCTGCCCGAGGACCTGATCGAGTACGGCCTGATCCCAGAGTTCATCGGCCGCCTGCCGGTGATCACCGCGATCCACCAGCTCAGCCGCGACGACCTGACGACGATCCTGACCGAGCCCAAACACGCGCTGACCCGCCAGTTCCAGCGCTTCTTCGAGTTCGACGACATCGAGCTGGTCTTCTCCGAGGACAGCCTCGAGGCGATCGCCAACAAGGCGCTGGAGCGCGAGACCGGCGCCCGCGGCCTGCGCTCGATCCTCGAGGAAACCCTGCTCGACGTCCAGTTCGAACTGCCCTCACGCCGCGACGTGACCAAGTGCGTGGTTACCAAGGAGACCATCTCTCAGGGTCGCCGACCCACCCTCGTCACGGAGGCTGCGCCGCAGGACATCGGCGCGGCTGAAGAGGACCTGGGCGAGGAAACCGCCTAGCGTCTTTAGACTCGCCGCGTGGACGCGGCGCAACGCCAGAAGCTCGAGGAGACGACCCGTTTCGATCCTTCGCAGGTCGAGGGACGGATCTTTGCGGAGTGGATCGAGGGTGGGTATTTCCACCCCGAGGCTGAGGGGACCCCCGAGGAGAACTTCTCGGTGGCGATTCCGCCGCCGAACGTGACCGGGGTGCTGCACATGGGGCACGCGCTGAACGGGTCGATGCAGGACGCGCTGGTGCGGCTGAACCGGATGCGGGGCAAGAACACGCTCTGGATCCTCGGCACCGACCACGCCGGGATCGCCACCCAGGCGGTGGTCGAGAAAGGGCTGCGGGCGGAAGGCAAGAGCCGTCAGGAGCTCGGCCGCGAGGAGTTCGTCAAGCGGGTCTGGGAGTGGAAGCAGGAGTACGGCTCGCAGATCGTCGAGCAGTACAAGCGGCTCGGCGCCTCCTGCGACTACGAGCGCGAGCGCTTCACCCTCGACTCCGGCTACGTCCGCGCCGTCTACCGCGTCTTCAAGCAGCTCTTCGACAAGGGCTACATCTACCGCGACAACTACATGGTCAACTGGGACCCGGGCTCGCGCTCGGCGATCTCCGACCTCGAGGTCGAGAACCGCGAGGTCGAGGACGTCCTCTACTCGATCGACTACCCGGTCGAGGGCTCCGATCGCGTCCTCACCGTCGCCACCGTGCGGCCGGAGACGATGCTCGGCGACACCGCGATCGCCGTCAATCCGAGCGACGAGCGCTTCGCCGACCTCGTCGGCCAGTTCTGCCTGCTGCCCCTGGTCGGGCGGCGGCTGCCGATCATCGCCGACGAGCACGTCGACCCCGAGTTCGGCACCGGAGCGCTGAAGATCACCCCCGGCCACGACCCCAACGACTTCGAGATCGGCCGCAAGCACGGGCTCGAGGAGATCGTCGTGATCGGCGCCGACGGCCGCCTCACCGAGGAGGCGGGGGAGTTCGCGGGGATGAGCGCCGCCGAGGCCCAGGCGGCGGTCCTCGCCACCCTCCGCGACCAGGACCTGCTGCGGGCGGAGGAGCCCTACGCGCACTCGGTCCCCTTCTCGCACCGCTCCGGCGAGCGGATCGAGCCGCTGATCTCGCTGCAGTGGTTCTGCCGCATGGACGAGCTGGCGAAGCCGGCGATCGACGCCGTCGAACGCGACGAGGTGCGGATCGCGCCTGCCCGGTGGAAGCGCGTCTACCTCGACTGGATGCGGGAAATCCGCCCCTGGTGCGTCTCGCGCCAGCTCTGGTGGGGACACCAGATCCCGGTCTGGTACTGCGACGCCTGCGAGGAGACCTTGGTCGCCGAATCCGAGCCCGAGCGCTGCGGCACCTGCGGCGGCGAGCTGCGCCAGGACCAAGACGTGCTCGACACCTGGTTCAGCTCGGCGCTGTGGCCGTTCGCGACCCTCGGCTGGCCCGACGAGACGCCGGAGCTGCGCGCCTTCTACCCGACCAGCTTCCTGACCACGGCGCGGGAGATCCTCTTCCTCTGGGTGGCGCGGATGGTGATGACCGGGATCGAGTTCGCCGGCGACGTTCCCTTCCGCGACGTCTACGTCCACTCGGTGATCCAGGCCCGCGACGGGCGGCGGATGTCGAAGAGCCTCGGCACCGGGATCGACCCGCTCGAGGAAATCGACGTCCACGGCGCCGACGCGCTGCGCTTCGGCCTGCTGGCGATGTCCTCGACCCAGGACGTCCGCTTCTCCGACGCCAAGGTCGAGCAGGGGCGCGACCTGACGAACAAGCTCTGGAACGCCTCGCGATTGATTTTGCTGAATTGCAAATTTCAGCAAATTCAATCGCACCTCAAGGCGCCGCAGGGCCAAGTCCCTGCGGCGGCGGATGACGGGACGATCTCTCCCGGACCAAGGCCCCTTCATGTCGAGGACCGCTGGATCCTCTCGCGGCTCGAGCAGACGATCGCCTCGGTCACCGCCAAGCTCGAGAGCTACGACTTCGCCCACGCCGTCCAGGAGGCCTACTCGTTCGTCTGGCGCGACCTCTGTGACTGGTACCTGGAGATCGCCAAGCCGCGGCTCTACGACGGCGAGGAGGAGCTCTCGGCGACGCTGCTCTACGCGCTCGAGCGGGTCCTCGGCCTGTTGCACCCGACGATGCCGTTCGTCACCGAGGAGATCTGGTCCTTCCACCCGGCCCGCGACGGCCACCTGGTCGTGCACGAGTTCCCGGTCGCCGACGAGTCGCTGTTCGACCAGGCCGCCGAGGACGATGTCGAAAGCGGGATTCGCCTGACCCAGCGGCTGCGCGCCTGGCGCGACCTGGTCGACGTGCCCGCCGGCGCCCGGCTGGTGGCACTGGTCGACGGCGTCGACCCGCCCGAGTTCGTCGGTCGTCTCTCGCGCTTTGACTTCGACGGCGTCGGCGCCGAGCCGGTCGCCTCGGTCGGCCCGGTGCGGGTGCTGGCCTCCGAGCAGCTCGACGCGGAGGCGGTCGCCGCGCGGCTCGAGAAGCGCCGCCAGGAGCTGCGCGGGGAGGTTGAGCGTGGCGAGCGCAAACTCGGCAACGAGGGCTTCATCGCCAAGGCCCCGGTCGAGGTCGTCGAGGAGGAGCGCGGCAAGCTCGAGCGCTACCGCTCGGAGCTGGCCGAGCTGGGATGACGCCTGACGGCGCGGACGCGGAGCGGAGTAGCCGTCGCCTGAGCTGGGATCCCGACGCCTACCTCGACTCGCTGCAGCCGGTCGGCTGGCGCCTCGGGCTGGAGCGGATGCACAAGCTGACGACGGCGCTGGGCCTGCCGCAGAACCGCTTCGCCTCGATCCACGTCGTCGGCACCAACGGCAAGTCCTCGGTGACGCGGATGATCGCGGCGCTGCTGGAGGCGCACGGGGTCGGCTCCGGCGCCTGCCTCTCACCCCACACCGCCCGCTGGTCGGAGCGGACGCTGATCTACGGCGAGGAGATCGGCGCGGGGCAGTGGTCCGACGCGGTGGCGACGGTCGCCACCGCGGTCGAGGGCGTCGACCGCAGCCTCGAGCCCGGCGACGCGGTCTCCCAGTTCGAGGCGGCGACCGCGGCGACCTTCCTCGCCCTGGCCCGGGCACGGGTCAAGGCGGCGGCGATCGAGGCCGGGCTCGGCGGCAGGCTCGACGCGACCAACACGATCCCCTCGCGGGTCACCGTCCTGACCTCGATCGGCCTCGATCACACCGATTGGCTGGGCGAGACCGAGCTCGAGATCGCCGCCGAGAAGCTGGCGGTCCTGCGCGACCAGACGACGCTGGTCCTGGGCCGCGTCTCGTCCGAGGTCGCCGAGC
>JACDGU010000160.1 GCA_013821475.1 Solirubrobacterales bacterium | reverse complement strand
TCCAGGACCCGCCCGGCGCCCGCCTCGCCGCCCGCCGCGAGGCCCCAGAGCGGCGGCCTGCCGACCAGTACGGCGTCGGCGCCGAGGGCCAGTGCCAGGGCGATGTCGACCCCGCGGCGAATACCGCCGTCGACGAGGACCGCGACCCGCCCGGCGACCGCGTCGGCGATCTCGGGCAGGACGTCGGCGCTGGCGAGCGAGGAGTCGAGCTGGCGGCCGCCGTGGTTGGAGACGATCACTCCGGCGACGCCGCTCCCGAGCGCGAGCTCGGCGTCCTCGGCGCTGAGGACGCCCTTGACCAGGACGGGAATCGGGCTGCGGGAGACGAGCGCGTCGAGGTCGGACCAGTCCCGGTCCCGCTTCATCAGCGCGAAGCTCTCCTCGATCGTCAGCATGCGCTCGCCGCCGAGGGCCGCCGAGAGGCTCGGCACCTCGAGCTCCGGTGGCAGGACGAAGCCGGTGCGCAGGTCGCGCTCGCGGTTGCCGCCCGGCGGCGCATCAACGGTGACGACGATCGCCTCGAATCCCGAATCGACCGCCTCGTCCATCAGCGCGTCGCTGACCGCGGCGTCCTTGAAGGCGTAGAGCTGAAACCAGCGGCGCCCGCCCGGCGCCCCCGCGGCGACCTCGCTGGGTCGAACCGTCGCCAGGGTCGAGAGGCACATCACCGTTCCCGCCGCGGCAGCGGCCCGGGCCATCGCCAGCTCGCCCTCCGGATGAACCAGGCGCTGGTAGGCGACGGGAGCAACGAGGACCGGCACCGAGACCGGCCCGCCGAGCATCTCCGCGTCCGTAGTGACCTCGCCGTTGCCGGTCAGCACCCGCGGCCGCAGCCGCCAGCGCCGCCAGGCATCGAGGTTGTCGCGCAGCGTCACCTCGTCGCCGGCGCCGCCGGCGAAGTAACCGAGCGTCCCGGGCTCGAGCACCTCCGCCGCGAGCCGCTCCGCATCGGCGACGTTGATCCAACTCTCGCTCATCGCACGCGACCTTAACGTGACACACCCCACCTACGTGTCTGAGCTTTGGCGCCATATATGACCCTTAAAGTCAGACACGCCCCTCGGTTCAGGCGCCGGCGGCGGGCGGCCCTTCTTCACCTTGCCCGCCTTCCACAGCCGGTACGCGTCTTTTGACCCGGTCGGCCAGCATCAGGCTCATCTTTCCGTTCGGCTGGGCCAGAGCCCCCGGCACGATCGCCACCGGCGCCGCACATCCGCCACCACCGAAGTCGACTCCCCAGCACGAGCACCACAGCGCTCCCGAGCACGGCCTTCGAAGTCCGCGGCCACCTACGCCACGGATAACTCGCCCACTGCCAAACCCCTTTAAGCCCCCATCCCGAGAAACGCTAACGGTCCCACCCGAAGCTGAATGAATGTCTCGTCCCGGAGAAGAGGGGCCGGGGTGCCCCTCGGACGCGCGGCGTCCTGATTTTCGTCCCTTTAGGTCAGCGAGAGCCGCCCAACTTAAAGGCGAAAATCCCAGCAAGGGAGAGGGGCACCCCGGCCCCTCTCCCCCGCCACGAGTCCTAGAAGTGAACGATCGGAATGATCAGGATCGCGACGATGTTCGCCACCTTGATCATCGGGTTGATAGCCGGCCCAGCCGTGTCCTTGTAGGGATCGCCGACCGTGTCGCCGGTAACCGAGGCCGCATGCGCTTCGGACCCCTTGCCGCCGTGGGCACCGTCCTCGATCAGCTTCTTCGCGTTGTCCCAGGCGCCGCCGCCGGCGGTCATCGAGATCGCCGCGAAGAGGCCGACGACGATGACGCCGATCAGCAGCCCGCCGAGCGCGTCTACGCTGAGCAGGCCGACGATCACCGGGATCACGATCGGGATCAGGGCCGGCGCGATCATCTCCTTCTGCGCCGCCAGGGTGACGATCGAGACCGTTTCCCCGTACTCGGGTTTTTCGGTGCCGTCCATGATCCCCGGGTGCTCTTTGAACTGTTTGCGGACCTGCTCGACGACCTGACCGCCGGCGCGGCCGACCGCCTCGATCGAGAGCGCCATGAACAGATAGACCATCATGCCGCCGATGATCAGCCCGATCAGCACGTCGGGGCTGGTCAGGTTGAAGAGGCCGTTGAGGTCGAACCCGGCCGGCGCTTCTTCGGCCAGCTCGCTCTTGAAGGCCGCGAACAGCACCAGCGCCGCCAGGGCGGCGGAGCCGATCGCGTAACCCTTGGTCACGGCCTTGGTCGTGTTGCCGACCGCGTCGAGCGGGTCGGTGACGTTGCGGACCTCCTCGGGCAGGTCCGCCATCTCGGCGATGCCGCCGGCGTTGTCGGTGACCGGGCCGAAGGCGTCGAGGGCGACGATCAGGCCGCAGAGCGAGAGCTGAGCCATGACGGCGATCGCGATGCCGTAGATGCCGGCGAGCTCGTTGGCGCCGAGAATTGCCAGTGCCAGGACGAGGGCCGGAGCCGCCGTCGCCTGGTAGCCCTGGGCGAGCCCCTGGATGATGTTCGTCGCGTGCCCCGTCTCGGAGGCGGCGGCGATCGTCTTCACCGGCCGGAAGCGGGTCGAGGTGTAGTAGTCGGTGATTACGAACAGCAGAGCCGTGACGGCGACGCCGATCACCGCGCAGAGCCAGAGGTCGGTGACGCTGACCGCGCTGGCCGCCGTGCTGGCGAAGCCGAGGCGGAGCGGGTCGCTCATCAGCCAGTCGGTGATCGGGTAGAAGGCCGCGATCGAGATCACGCCGGAGACGATCATGCCGATGTACAGCGCGCCCTCGACTTTGTCGGTCTTGGTTTTGACCGAGAGGGCGCCGATGATCGAGGCGATGATCGCGACGCCGCCGATGACCAGCGGGAAGATCGCGACCTCGCGGGCGTAGTCGGAGGTGAAGGTGAGGACGCCGAGCAGCATCACGGCGACCGAGGTGACCGCGTAGGTCTCGAACAGGTCGGCGGCCATGCCGGCGCAATCGCCGACGTTGTCGCCGACGTTGTCGGCGATCACGGCGGGGTTGCGAGGATCGTCCTCGGGAATCCCCGCCTCGACCTTGCCGACCAGGTCGGCGCCGACGTCGGCGGCCTTGGTGAAGATGCCGCCGCCGAGGCGGGCGAAGACGGAGATCAGCGAGCCGCCGAAGCCGAGGCCGATCAGCGCGTCGACGGCCTCCTTGTCGGTGCTGCCGGTGATGATCAGCACGCCGTAGTAGCCGGCGACGCCGAGCAGCGCCAGGCCGACGACCAGCAGCCCGGTGACCGACCCGGCCTTGAAGGCCACGTCGAGCGCCGGCGGCACGCCGCCGCGGGCGGCCTCGGCGACGCGCGTGTTGGCCCGAACCGAGACGTTCATCCCGATGAAGCCGGTCGCGCCGGAGAGGAAGCCGCCGATCACGAAGCCGATCGCGGTCTTGTAGTCCTGCAGCAGCCAGAGCACGATCGCGAGCGGCACCGCGACTGCGGCGATGATCGTGTACTGGCGGTTCAGATAGGCCTGCGCGCCTTCCTGGACGGCGCCCGAGATTTCCTGCATGCGGTCATTTCCTGGTGACTTCGCAAGCAGACGCTGGGTGATGATGAGTCCGTATACGACGGCGGCGCCTGCGCATACGAGCGCGACCACCACCCCGTAGTTGGTCAAGAAGCTGGTCAAGTTCATTCCTCCGGTGGATTGAGCGGCGCGGGAGTTTATATGGGCAGCGGGCGTACCGCCCAGCGCTTCCCCTATGCGCGCTCGACGGCCTGTCCAGCGCCGGAGTAAGTGCGCATGGTCTCGGCTACAGCGTCGCGGTAGATGTCCTCGATCGAGAGCCCCGCGTCGAGTGCCTCCCGCGCTCGCTGGGCGCCGTTTCGCTCCGGCAGGTTGATCTCGATCCCAAGCTGGTTGCGGGCCGGCTCGGTCCAGGCGAGGACCGCCTCGAGGACGGAACGGGTCTCGACCTCCACCCCGCGCCGGAAGTCGATCATCCGGCCGCCGGCGCCGTGGCGGATCGCCCGCCAGAGGTTCTCCTCGATCTCGCGGTCGGCGAGCGGCGCCCCCAGCCCTTCGTAACCGTGCTCGTCGTAGTCGAGCGCGGTCTGGGCGATGCAGGCGGAGATCAACCCGGCCAGCGCCAGCGACTCCTCGCCCCGTGTCTGGGCGTCGCAGATCCGCACCTCGACCGTTCCGAAGCCGTGATGGGGCCGCACGCTCCACCACAGCTGGGTCGACTCGACGACCGTGCCAGTCCGCTCCAGCAGGCCGACGAAGTCGGCGTAGCGCTCCCAGTCGCGGAACGGCGAGGGCACGCCGCAGCGCGGGAAGGTGCGGGTGAAGATCTCGGACCGCACCGTGTGCAGGCCGGAGTCGCAGCGGTCGAGGAAGGGCGAGTTGGCCGAGACCGCCAACAGCAGCGGCAGCAGCTCGCGCAGCCAGTCGCAGACGGCGATCGCGCGGTCGGCGCCGCGCACCCCCATGTGGACGTGCAGGCTCCAGGTGTTGTTGCGCTGGGCGACGTAGCCGAGTTCCTGGCGCAGCCGGTTGTAGTGCGGCGTGTCGATGATCCGCTGGTCGAGGTAGTTGGCCCAGGGATGGGTGCCGGTGGCGCCGAGCGCCAGACCCTGGTCGGCGACGAGCTTGAACAGCCGCGCCCGCCGCTCGCGCTGCAGCGCCGCCGCCTCGGCAAAGCTCTCGGCTCGGCCGGAGCGGATCTCGACCTCGGAGGCGATCAGCTCGCCGGCGGCGGACTCGGTCAGCAGCTCGTCGGCCTGACAGGCCTCGTAGACCTGCTCGAAGCGGTGCTCGAGCTCCAGCGTCGCCGGATCGAGGATCGCGAACTCCTCCTCGAGCCCGATCGTGAAGTCGGTCGAGGACTCGAATCTCTCGCGAGCGAGGTCGAGGTCCATTGACAAGGTCTAGGCGAGGTAGAAGTAGAGCGCGTAGAGCAGGTCGACGGCCGGGCTTGACGTGTGGACGGTCACCTCCGGCGGCACCTGGAGGAGCTGCTCGGAGTAGTTGAAGATGATTTTTACGCCGGATTTGACCAGCCGGTCGGCGACCTCCTGGGCGGCACCGGCGGGCACCGCGAGGACGCCGACGACGATCTCCTCTTCGGAGACGACCGCCTGCAGGTCGTCGAGGGCGCGGACGCACAGTTCGCCGATCTCCTCGCCGATCACGCCCGGGTCGACGTCGAAGACGGCGACGACCTGGAAGCCGTGGTCGGCGAAGATCGCCGAGCTGGCGATCGCCTGGCCGAGGTTGCCGGCGCCGAAGAGGGCGATGTTGTGCTGGCCCGAGGTGCGGAGGATCTTGCGGATCTCCGAGACCAGCGAGTCGACGTTGTAGCCGACCCCGCGCTTGCCGAACTTGCCGAAGCCGGAGAGATCGCGACGGATCTGGGTCGGGTTGATGTGGGTGTACTCGGAGAGCTCCTGCGAGGAGATCGTCTCGCGGCCCATCTTGCGCGCCTGGGTCAGGACCTGCAGGTAGCGCGAGAGGCGCGCGGCGACGCCGAGCGAGAGGCGCTCGCCTTCGACCGGGAAGGCGTCCGAAGCCTCGATTTCATCGATCAACTCGACCATGTCTCCACAGTATCGAGCCTGGCCCGCAGGCCGGCGCGGTCGAGGACCAGCTCGGAGACGACGGTGCCGTCGAGCTCGACCACCGGAATCCGCTCCAGATGGCGGCGCAGCAGGAGATCGTCGCTCTCGATGTCGATCTCGTGCAGCTCGAAGCGGTAGCCCTCAACGTGGAGCGAGACGATCGCCGCGATCGCCTCCTCGCAGAGATGGCACCCCGGCCGCGAGTAGACGACGATCTCCGGCAGCCGGCCGGCGCTCACGCCGCCGCCCGCTCGCCGCTCGAGAAGGCGTCGTAGCCGAGGTAGTCCGGGTACTCCAGCC
>JACDGU010000159.1 GCA_013821475.1 Solirubrobacterales bacterium | reverse complement strand
GCTCTGGAGCAGGCTCGCCGGCGGCTGAGCCCGGGCTGGTTCCCTAGCCGCGGATCGCGCCGGGCAGGGCCATCAACACGCGGGGCAACTCGCTGCGCGAGCCGGCGTGGGCGGCCTCGACCAGGGCCGGGACCGCAGCGCCGTGAACGGCGCGGCCGTGACCGACCAGCAGGTGCCCGGGCTCGATCCCGCGCAGCATGCTCGGTGCGAAGGGGCGCAGGAAGAGGTGCATGCCCACCTTCTGCCGACCGGCCGTGTACATCCGGTTGGTCCCCAGCACCTCGGCGACGATCAGCGCCCGGCGCTGCGGCCACCACAGCGCCGTCTCCTTCCAGCCTGGCGCCCGCACCACGGGGATCGTCTCGAAGGGAGAATCCGGCACCGCGTCCGGGACCTTCAGGTGCGGTACGCCGAAGAGCTGGGCGATCGTCTCGCAATCGCGGTTGTGGCGGTCGAGCAGCTGCAGTACGGCGGCCGGCCTGCCGAGTTCGGCGACGACGCCGAGCACCGGGTCGTCGATCGGATCGATCAGCCAGACGCGCTCCTCGTCGACCAGTGCGTGGAAGCTGCGACGCATCGGCTCCTCGACGGTCCAGGTCAGGCCGAGCGCATGCTCTTCGACGCTGAGCCCTGGCATCAGACCCCGGGACCGCCGCGGGCCTTGAGCTCGACCTCGCGCACCCGCGCCTGCTCGATGATCGCTTCGGCCTCGGCCAGCGGCCGCCAGCCGTCGGTCTCGACTTCCTTGTGTTCGAGGTCCTTGTAGACGGAGAAGAAGTGCTCGACTTCGAGCAGCAGCTGGGCGGGCAGGTCCTCGAGGTCGGCGACCTCCGACCAGCCGGGATCGCGGACCGGGACGCAGACCAGACAGTCGAGCGGGTCGCCGTCTTCGCCGCGGTGGCCGATCAGGAAGCCGTAGTCGACCGGATAGACGGTCGAGGAGGAGAGGAAGCGGTCGAGGATGACGTGTTCGGAGGCCTCGTCGTACTCGTACTTGTTGCGGCTCCCCTTGGGGATCTCGACCAGGGCGAGGAGGCGGTCGCTGTCGGTCGAGTGACGGTCCATGGCGCTGATGATCAATGGTTCCCCGGACAGGCACTGAGCTAACCAACCCGCCGTCGGCGGCGGCTTAGGATGAGCGCCAACGTGGAACTCCTCACCTCAGAAACCCCCTACCGCGGCGCGATCATCGACGTCTCCGTCAAGCGCTACCGGCGCGCCGATGGCAGCGAGGTCGACCGCCAGGTGGTCGAACACCCGGGCGCGGTCGCGATTGTCGCCCACGACGGGGAGGCCGTCTACCTGGTCCGCCAGCCGCGCGAGGCGATCGAGGAGGACGGTTCGCTGGAGATCCCGGCCGGCGCCCTCGACGTCGAGGGCGAGAGCGAGCTCGAGTGCGCCGAGCGCGAGTTGAGCGAGGAGATCGGGCTCGCCGCCGAGGACTGGGAGGTCCTGCATGTGATCTACGCCGCGCCCGGCTACAGCGACGAGCGGATCACGATCTTCCTCGCCACCGGGCTCAGCGAGGCGCCCGGCGAGAGCGACGAGGACGAGCTGCTGGAAACGGTGCGGGTGCCGCCGGCCGAGCTCGAGGCGACGCTGGCCGGGATCCACGACGCGATGAGCCTGACCGGCCTGCTGCTGCTGAGAGAGCGGCTGGCAGGGCGGTAGGCTCGAAGCCCGACCGAAAGGAACTCCATGGACTTCAAGAAGCTGGTCGACAAAGCGAAGAAGACGGTCGACGATCGCGGCGGCATCGAGAGCCTCAAGGCCGACGCCGAAGAGCTGAAACGGGTCGCCACCGGCAAAGGCAGCCTCAGCGACAAGGCCAAGAGCGCGGCGGCGGCGATCAAAGACCCGGGCGCGCCCGGCGGCGAGGAGGAGCGCAAGCCCGCCGGCCACGGCGACCCCCTCACCGGGGACAAACCCGCGGGCCCCGGGGCGGCCTGAGGTTGTCGTCGGCCGGGGCCGCGACGGTCGCCGATAATCCGCAGGCGCAGCGCTACGAGGTCAGCCTCGATGGCGAGCTCGCCGGCGTTGCCCAGTACCGCGCCCGGCCTGGCCTGATCGCCTTCACCCATACCGAGGTCGAGGACCGCTTCGAAGGCCAGGGGCTGGCGAGCAAGCTGATCGCCTTCGCCCTCGATGACGGCCGCCGGCGCGGGCTCGACGTGCTCCCCTTCTGCCCCTTCGTCAACAAATACGTCCAGCGCCACCCGGAGTACGCCGACCTGGTGCCCGAGCGCTACCGCGCCGCCTTCGGCCTCTAGGTCGCCCGGCGCCGGTGGGACACTGGCCGCCGATGAAGCTCTCAAGCGGCGATCGGAATGAGCTCGGGGTGGTTGAGCCCTTCTGGCAGGCGCAACTGGCGATCCTGCTCACGCTGCTCCTTTACTTCGCGCTCCCGAGCAAGCTGACGATCGGGCCGCGCTGGCTGCTGCCGCTGCTGGAGGGCGTGCTGCTGATCGGCCTCGCGGTCTCCACCCCCTACCGCCACCACACCCAGTCGCCGATCCACCGCTGGATGTCGCTCGGGCTGATCGCGATCGTCACCCTGACGAACTTCGTCGCCCTCGGGATGTTGATCCACCTCCTGCTCGCGCCGAACAAGGCGGCGGGCCGCGACCTGATCGTCGCCGCCGGCCAGATCTGGCTGACCAACGTCGCCGTCTTCGCCCTCTGGTTCTGGGAGACCGACCGCGGTGGGCCGCACCTGCGGACCCGCTCCGAACCGCTGGTCCCCGACTTCCTCTTCCCGCAGATGGAAGCCGCCCACCTCCCGTTCAAGGGCTGGCGCCCGGGCTTCCTCGACTACCTCTACGTCGCCTTCACCAACGCGACCGCGTTCAGCCCGACCGACGCGATGCCGCTCAGCGTCCGGGTCAAGGCGCTGATGGTGGTCGAGTCGGTCGCCTCCTTCTTGACCGTGGGCCTGGTCGCCGCGCGAGCGGTCAACATCCTCGGCTGATGAGCACCGCCTCGCTCCGGCACCCGCTGACCCGCGCGGCGCTCGCCGTCCTCACCTGGATCGTCTTCGTCCCCGGCGCGATCGCCGCCGACCGCGCTCAGGAAGCCGAGTCCCCCGCTCCCGAGAAGCGCAGCGAGCCGGGCGTGTCGAGCAGCTCGCCGCTCTCCAGCAGCGTCTTCAGGCCGGAGAGGATCATCGGCCAGCCGCCATACAGTTCTGAGTTGGCGCCCTCGCCGAGCTGGTCGTGGGTGACGGCGAGCCGGCAGGAGTCGCCGACCGGCTCGATCTCCCAGGTCACCCGCGAGGTTCCTTCGCGCTTGACGTCCTCGCTCCACTGCGCGGTGAAGGTCTGGACCAGCCGGCGGGGCGGGTCGACCTCGACGTTCTCGCCGCTGGCGATCTCGACGATGCCCGGCACCGCGGAGCGGTACTCCGAGCCCGCGGTCCAGTCCGAGACCGTCCCCACCCCGAAGCTGTACTTCTTGCGCATCTCGCCGTCGGTGATCGCCTCCCAGAGGCGCTCGGGCGTGGTCTTGATGTAGATCTCGAAGACCGTCATCGTGCCGCGGCCTCCGACCACCGTGTAGAGCTGCTCGTCATTCATCGCTGGTCCTCCTCGATCTCGTTTTTGAGCCGGCTGAGCGCTGAGGCCCAGGGCTCCGCGTATTTGCTGACCCAGCGCTCGTGGATCAGCTGAATCGGGACGGGGTTGAGGAAGTGGAGCTTCTCGCGACCGCGTCGCCTGGTCGTCACCAGCCCCGCCTCCTCGAGCACCTTGAGGTGCTTCATCACGCCGAAGCGCGACATCGGCGCCCGCTCGACCAGTGCGCTCAGGGTCTGCCCGTCCTGCACCAACAGCTCGTCGAGCAGGCCGCGGCGCGTCGGATCGGCCAGTGCCTTGAAGACCTCGTCCATCGCCGGAGCATAGGTGACTAATTGGTCACCTGTCAAGTGCGCGACCGCACGTGGGTACCCTGGAGCGATGGCGACGCCCGTCACCCGCATCCTCTCCGACTCGCAGCTGACGATGCTGGCGCAGCATGGCGAGGAGCGGAGCGCCGAGGTCGGCGTGAAGCTGTTCGAAGTCGGCGACGCGACCTACGAGTTCATCGCGATCCGCCAGGGGGCCGTGGCGGTCCTCGACGGCGCCGGCGATGAGATCGTCCGCCACGGCGCCAACGGCTTCCTCGGCGAGATGAACCTGCTCTCCGGGCAGACCGTCTTCCTCACCGCGGTGGTGGTCGAGCCGCTGCGCTACATCGCCGTCGACCGCGAAGTCCTGCGCCAGCTGCTGTTCGACGACAGCTCCCTCTCCGACGTCCTGCTCTCCGCCTTCGTCGCCCGCCGCGAGCTGCTGCAGCAGCGCGAGGGGATCGGGATCGAGATCCTCGGCCCGCGCCAGTCGGAGGAGACGCGCCGGCTGCTCGACTTCGCCCGCCGCCAGCGGCTTCCCTACCAGTGGCAGGATCCCGACGAGAACGAGGCGGCGGCGGCCGCGCTCGCCCAACTCGACCCCGACCAGGTGCCGCTGGTGCGCCTGCCAGGTGGTGCCGAGCTGCGGCGGCCGAGCAACGGCGAGCTCTCGCGGGCGCTCGGCATCGGCCTCAAGCTGAGCGAGCGCGAGGAGGTCGACCTGCTGGTGATCGGCGGTGGGCCTGCCGGCCTCGGCGCCGCTGTATATGGAGCCTCCGAGGGGCTCGACACGCTGGTGCTGGAGAGCACGGTGCTCGGCGGCCAGGCGGGAACCTCGCGGCGGATCGAGAACTACCTCGGCTTTCCGGCCGGGATCAGCGGCTCCGAACTGACCAGCCGCGCGGTCACCCAGGCGCGCAAGTTCCGCGCCCGCACCGCGACCCCCTATCGGGCGACGACGATCGAGCCCGGCCAGGAGCGCCACCTGGTCAAGCTCGACGACGGCAACGAGGTCGCGGCGCGGGCGATCCTGATCGCCACCGGCGCCGAATACTGCCGCCTGCCGGTCGACGGGCTCGACGACTACGAGGGGCGCAGCGTCTTCTACGCCGCCGGGCCGCCCGAGGCGCAGCTCTGCGGCGCTCAGCGCGTCGGCGTCATCGGCGGCGGCAACTCGGCCGCGCAGGCGGCGATCTGGCTCGCCCGCGGCGGCGCCCTGGTCACCCTCCTGCACCGTCGCGGCGACCTCGGCGAGACGATGTCGCAGTACCTGATCGACGAGCTCGAGCGCTACGGCGTCGCCGTCCGCGACCGCAGCGAAGTCACCGCCCTCCACGGCTCAGACGGCCAGCTCGAGGAAGTGACGCTGAGCGACGGGACCCAGATGCCGCTCTCCTTCCTCTTCCTCTTCCTCGGCGCCTCGCCCTGCACCGAGTGGCTGGGAGACGTGGTCGCCCGTGACCGCAACGGCTTCGTCCTCACCGGCGCCGACGCCGAGGCCGACGGGCTGCTGGAGACCAGCGTGGCGGGGATCTACGCCGCCGGCGACGTCCGCGCCGGCTCGATCAAGCGCTGCGCGACGGCGATCGGCGAGGGCGCCACCGTCGTCCGCTTCGTCCACGAGCACCTCGCCCCCGCCCGCGTCTCCGGCTAGACGCGCCGGCTGAGGATCGAAGTGGCGAGGATCGCGACGATCGGCGTCTACGGCTTCGACCGCGACACCTTCCTGGCGACGCTGGCGGCGGCCGAGGTCAACCTGGTGCTCGACCTGCGCCAGCGGCGCGGCGTGCGGGGCAGCGAGTACGCCTGGGCGAACGCCGGTCGGCTACAGGCGGCGCTGGCCGAGGCGCGGGTCGGCTTGAGTGTCGCCACTTGCAGTGGCCCCAGGGTCGACACCTGAACTGGCCCCACCTCCTGCCAGTTATCGGTTGGTCTGATTGTGCCTGATGCGCCGTGGGGCCGTCACCGCGGAGCCGAGCCCGAAG
>JACDGU010000158.1 GCA_013821475.1 Solirubrobacterales bacterium | reverse complement strand
CGACGATCGAGGGCGCGCCGATGACCGCCGCCTCGCCCGCCTGCGGGCGGACGATCGGGACGGCCAGGTAGAGGACGCGCGCGTCGCGGAGATCGCAGGAGACGGTGAGCACCCAGCGCCCGCCTCCAAGATTCGTGCTGCGGATGACCTCGGCCTGGGCGACCTCGGCCGCTCCCGAGGGGACCCGCCCCCTGCCGAGGTGGGCGCCTTCGGCGAGGTAAGCCGACAGCGCCTGCGGCTCGGGGTCCTCGAGCCAGGCGCGGGCGAAGCCGATCGCGGTCGCCTCGACGGCCTGACCGGGACCTTCCGTCCCGCCTCCGCTTGCAGCGGTGCCTTCGCCCCCGGGACCCGGGGAGAGGATCGCCGCGCCGCCGCGGACCAGCAGCAGCGCCAGCACCGCCCAGATCGCAACCCGCCCCAGCGGGCGGAGCGCCGCGAGGGCCGGGCGGCGCTCCCTCTCACCTCCTCCCTTCCGTTTGAACCGACTTCCTGACATCTGGACCGCACCTCCTGTGTCGCCGTGTCCGCCTTCCTCGGCGGCTTTCGGGGAGACAGGGGACGGAGGTCAGGTTTTGGCCCGCAACCTTGAAATGGTGCAATTGCAAGGTTGCGCGTCGAAGTGGGCGGCCGGCCGGCCGTCGATACCCGCCCGGGCCTGGATCCGGCCTCAGGAGCGGGAGTCGAGCGAGGCGGCGAGCTGGGAGACCAGCCAGGGGCCGGTCCAGTCGCCCAGCTCGTAGAGCACGCGCATCCCCTCGCGCCGCCGCCGCACGATCCCGGCGGCGTGCAGGACGCAGAGCTGGCGGGATATCGCCTGGCGGGTCAGGGGCTGCGAGGCGGCGAGGCCGCCGACGCTCGCGCGCCCCCGCTCCTCGAGCTCCTCGATCAACCTGATCCGGGTCGGGTCGGCGAGCGCCCGCAGGGTGCCCGCGACGGCCTCGACGGTGTCCTCGTCGAGATGGGTCAGGGCGTGGGTGTCGGCGCTCCTCGGCATCATCTCTCCGATCCACAGGGGACGGTCACCGTGTTCTGGCCCCCTCGGAGGGCCCGGGCGGGGAGCCCGCCGCGTCCTCAGCCGTCGGCGGGAAGGACGGTGAAGGCGCCGCCGCGGAGGGGGACGACGGTGCGGAAGGCGCGTTCGTCGAAGGTGGCGAGGCGGTCGGTACGGTGGCGGTCGGCCAGCACCACCAGCGAGGCGTCGGAGAGGCCCAGCTCGAGGTCGCGGTGGCGCCGCGCGAGGTCGCGGGCGACGCCGATCTCCTCCCGGCCGAGGCAGTCGACGAGGAAGGTCCCCGCGGCGAGGTCGTCGAGGAAGGCCAGCTCGACGTCGACGCCGAGCCGGGTCAGGATCAGGTAGTCGGCCTCGGCGACCGCGAACTGGGAGGTGACGAGCGGCCCCCGCTCGGAGCCGAGCAGCGCGGCCACCGCCTCGTGGTCGGGGTCCTCGGCGTCGGCCTGGGCGAGCAGCACCCCGGCGTCGAGGACGAGGGTCACCGGGCGCGCCCGGCGCGGACCTTGCGGTGGAGGCCCTCGGCGTCCCAGCGGCGCGGGCCGCCGGCCCCGCCGCCGTGGCCCTTGCCCATGCTGTGGAAGGTACGCGGCGGCGCCGACTCGAGCACGTGCTCGACCCCTTCGCGGATCAGCTCAGCCCGGCTGCGTCCGACGGCGTCCGAGAGCCGCCCAAGACGCTCGGCCTGGCCCTCGTCGAGGTAGACGGTGGTCTTCTGCATGGGACGTATGGTACCACCCAGCTGGCACCACAGGCGTCATCGGGCTCCTTCGCCCGGCTCTCAAAGCACTCTCAGCACCGTCCCGACCATGATCAGGTTCGGGTCGCCGGTCCCGATCCGCGCCGCGTTCAGGCTCCAGAGGCGCGCCACCTCGGCCGCGGTCCGGGCATCGGAGGCCCCGGCCGGGAGCACGCCTTCGGCGATCGACCACAGGCACTCGCCTGGCCGCACGGTGTGGGAGCGGGAGCCGGCGAGGGAGTGGGGCTTCTCGGGCGCCGTCGCGAAGGTCGGTTCCGCCGCGGCGACCGGTTCGGGTCCGGGTGGCGAGGGAGGGGATTCCGTGACCTCCGGCGCGATGGTCTCGGGACTGGCCGACGTCGCCTCGTGTTTGTGCGCTCTGTGGGTCTTGCCTTCGTGGGCCTGCGGCGCGACCAACGTCTGGTTCTCCACCGCCCCGCCCGGGGCGGGGGCGGCTTCGTACGCCGGCGTCGCCGGTTCGGCTTCGTATCCCGGCGGCTCGGGTTCAACCGCCGGCGGCGCCACGGTTTCGGCTTCCGGCGCGGGAGCCTCAACTTCTTCGACCGGGGCGGGCGCCGGAGCCACCGGCACTTCGGGCGAGGGCGCCGGTTCTTCGGGTCCGATCGGCACCACTTCTTCGGTGATTTCTTCGCCCGATTCGGGCGCCACTTCTTCGAGTGCGGTTTCTTCGTCTTCTCCTCCGAGTTCCCCCGGTTCTTCGAAGCCGATCGGCGGCGGCCCCGGAGGCCCGGCGCCTTCGCCTTCGGTTTCGGCCTCCGCCCAGACCGGGGCCGGGGCGAGGCTGGCGCAGAGCAGGGCGGCGCAGAGCAGGGTCGCGAGCGCCCGCGGCGCCGACCTCCTCCGGGCCGACCCTCTCGTCCATCTCGACATCAACATCAGGACCACCTCCTTCTTCCTCGGGGTCAGTTCAACGGGTCGGCCACGCAGCGGTAGGCCTTCGCCCCGGCTGCGGTGTCGGGGGTGAGGGCGACGTCGGCGACCTTGTTCGTCACGTAGAGCGCTTCGACCAGGCCCGGGTTGACGCTCGAGGGATAGACCTGGCTGGTCAGTTCGCCTCCCGCCGCCGGCACGATCTCTTCGTGGGTCAGCGCCATCGCTAGCTCGCCGTAGGTGGGGAGCCTGCGTCCCGGGCCCGACTGGTCGTCGGTCGCGGCGCATTCCGTGAGTGCCGTATAGAAGGGGGCCGGGGCCCGAGCCAGGGTCTCGATGCAGGTGTCTGCGACCGGGATCGTCCCTTCCGGGCAGCGGACCAGGAGACGTTCGGCGGTGACGCCGTCGAGGCGGATCGCCTCCTTGGCCCGTGGCACCGCCTTCAGGCTTGACTCCTTCACCGCCGCCCCGGTCACCGAGCCGTGGCGGTAGTTGTGGGCGGTCAGCGAGTGGGGCCTGATGTCGCGACCGGAGAGCCGGACCGCCGCGTAGGAGCTTCCCCCCAGCGCGACGAAGAGCGCCAGGGTCGCGGTCACGTTGGCGTAGGTGATGCGTCCTCGGATCCATCGCCTCATCTCGTTCCTCCTCGGTTCGGTGCAAGGTCGTTGTTGCTGCTCAGCACGGTTTCCCCCTCACGGTCACGGTCAAGGTCGGGCTGTGGCCGGGCTCGAGCGGATAGCCGGCCTCGCCCGGCAGGCGGGCGCGGAAGCGGAAGTGCTCGACGCCGCAGGTCCGCCTGAACGGGTATTCGATGCTCCACACGCCTTCGGGGCCGCTGCGGATGGTTCGGAAGGTCGACCATTCATGAGTGAGGCGGACCTGCAGCTCGACCAGCTTGCCCTGGGCGGGCAACGGCCGCCCCTGCACCCTGCCGGTGAAGGTGACTGAGCCGCCGTTCAGGACGTGTGCCGGTTTCACCTTCAGGGTGCTCGCGCCATGGACGAGGACCTCGGCGCTCCCTTCGGAGGGGAGGGTGGTCGGCGTGCCGGAGTAGACGAAGCGCAGCCGTCGCGAGGATTCGGCGGCGATTTCGTAGGCGAAGCCGCCTTCTGCGCCGGTGGTCAGGGTCGCGACCTGCGCTTCGGCCTCTTCGGGTGCCTGTTGGTAGACGGCGATCGATGCACCGGCGATCGGGTTCCCCGCCTTGTCGAGGAGGCGGCCGGAGAACTTCGCCTTGGTGCCGAAGGCGACCGTCTCCTTCGACCCTTCCTCGCTCACCGTGTGCTTCACCACGCGGCGGCGGCCGTGGCGGTGGAGGACCTTCTTCTCGATATGGCTCGCCCGGACCGAGGCGCCGAGCATGGTCGTCGTCCGCAGCGGCAGGGTGACCTTCATCGGCGAGCCGTCGATGCGGCTTTCCGAGCTCGCCTCGTTCCCCGCGCGGTCGGTGGCGGTGGCGCGCAGCTGGTATTCGCCCGCGGGCAGGCTCGCGTCGTCGATCCGGGTGACCAGTTCTTCTCCTTCGAGCGCGCTCGGCAGCGGTTGCCACACCCCGGACCCGACCCGGCTCAGCTCGACTTCGCCGCCCGCGACCCCGGAGACCTTGTCGGCGACGTGGACCCCGACCCGGTCGGGGTCCTGCACCGAGGTCGGCTCGAAGCCCAGTTCGGGCGGTTCGGGATCGAAGCGAAGCCGGACCGGGATCGAGGCGTTCTGGGGCTGGGTGTTGCCGGCGGCGTCCTGGCGCCAGATCTGCGCTTCCCATTCGCCGGGACCGGGGACCGTCAGTCCGCCCACCGTCGCGAGCGAGGGGCCGGTCGCGGTCCCGGCCTGGCATTCCTGGGTGCCGACCCGACAGATCCGCCAGTGGGCGGCGACGATCGGGGCGCGGTCTTCTTCAGACGGGTTCACCCAACCGAGGGCGAAGGAGTCGTGGTTGCGCCAGGCTTCGCCGCCTTCGACCGCGACCGGGACGGCGCCGGGCGGGGTGTTGTCGATGCGGACGGTGACCGGGGCCGATTCGGACTGGTCGCCGGCCGCGTCGGTGGCGCTCAGGCGAAGTTCTTGAGTCCCTTCCGGCAGGCGCTGCGTTTCCACCTGGATCTGACCCGGTCCGCTCGGGCAGGGGATGCGTTGGGTGTAGTCGCATGGTCGGGTGCTTTCGCCTGCCGAGGCAGACCCGATCAGGCCCCGAACGACCTTCACCCCAGAGTTGTCGGAGGCTTCATAGGAGAAGGGCTGGCTGCCCGAGACCCATTCCCCGGACACCAGCGGACCGCCGGGCGACACCGCCACCGCCGGCGGCGTTTCGTCGAGGACGCTCGCTTCGGCGGTGAAGGTCTCGAGGTAGTTCTGGCCCCTCGCCGAGCAGAAGGAAGCGTGCGGCGCGCCCATGCAGACCACCCGCTGGACGATCCGGGTGGCCCCGCCGAGCTGATAGGTCCGCGGCCGCGGCCAGCTCGAGGCCTGCGCCTGCGCCCGCCCCGGACAGCCGCGGTTGGCGCGCACGTCCTTCAGCGCCACCGAGGAGCCGTCAGGCCGGACCGCGTAGAGCTGCAAGGCGTAGCGGCAGTCGCGCCGGTGCGCATAGCCCGACCAGCGCAGGTTCGAGAGCGTCGTCTGCGGCGGCGCTTCCAGGACGAAGGCCGACTGGGAGCCGACCGCGACGTGGCCTTCCCCGGCGACGTTGGCGGTCACCAGGCCCCGCAGGCCCGGCCCCAGCGGGTTGCAGGCGCGCCGCCACTTCATCCCCCGGGTGGCGAAGTCCTCGAAGGCGCCGGAGGAGAATTCGCCGTTGGCCTGGCAGGAGGCGATCGTGTATTCGCCGGCGAGCGCCGGCGGGGGTGCGATCGAGGAGATCGCAACCACGAGGACCACGAGGGCGAGTAGCGTCGAGAGCTTCGGGATCGGGTGCTTCATCACGGACCTCCGAACTGGGGTGCTTCGTGTTCAGGGACTGGCGCTGGGCGGGCAGCTTCGGACCCGCCACCAGCGGTCGGAGCGGACGAGGCCGACGGGGTCGGGGAGGCTTCGGTCGCCGGGTATTCGGGCGAGGCCGGTTCGAAGCTCTGTTCGGGCGGCGGGATGACTACTTCGGGTTCCGGTTCAGGTTCCGGTTCGCTCTTCGCTTCGGGTTCGGGGTGGGCTTCGGGCGTCGGAGTGGGTTCGACCGCCGGCTTCGGTTCGCTCGGCGGCGGGGCTTCTGGGGCCGGTTCATAGCTCGGCGTTTCGACCGGCTGGGGTTCGACCACGGGGGCCGGTTCTTCGCGGCCGCTAGTGGTCGGCGGCGACGCCGGCGCTTCCGTCTGTTCCTGGGT
>JACDGU010000019.1 GCA_013821475.1 Solirubrobacterales bacterium | reverse complement strand
GGTGCTCGACGGAGTGCGGTTCAAGGACGGAGTGAGGGTAAAGGAAACCGACTACGAGAAAGAAGACGAGAAGGTCGCCGCCTGACGGTTCTCACGCGATGTCATCCACAACATTTGACAATTACTCTGGGATTCGCCGTCTGACCCCGCCCCAGACCCGGATTCATCAGCGGAACTCAATCAGATTTGCCCTATCTATGAGAACAGCGCAATTAATGGACTTACGTCTCGATGGTGGATCGGATCCACGCGATCCCGGACTATCGGCTGCCCGCGCCAATGAGTTGCCCTAGCGAGGCCGCTGAGTTGACAGCGGACCGTGGGAGTGCTCCACGCATCGGCATCATCGGAGAAGACGGCCACTCGCAAACATCAATTCGTTTACGGCGAAGCGAGGTCGACAAGTCATTCTCGCTCCAAAACGATCGCGAGCTCGGGCGGCAACGGCGATCCTTCTCTGTTGCTGCGAGTTTGAATGGAGTTGCCTGCCCGCCCTCTTTGTGCCGTGGCGTGGAACACCAAACGCTCCTCAACGCGCCCTGACAAAAAGTTCGGCTCTGGCACGGCGGGATTCGGCCCACGACGAAAAGGCACAGTTTCTGGTGCAACACTTCGCACGCGAGAGGATTACCGGAGGGCTCCCACATGCCGCGTCGTCAGACTTTGAGGGCCAGCCTCATCACGATTTCATCACCGGGACGTCCGCAGTGCCATGCAAGGGCCCGCAGGATGCCGGGACTTGCCCTGGTGCGGGCGTCTGCGCCGCCGTTCGGAGCCATATTTGGTAGTTGGGGAGACAGAATTTGAACCTGCTACCGCTCGGCCCAAACCGGAGTGCCAAGTGAACGACCGCCCTAGCCAATGACTCCGCGCACCTTTGAAAAGCTCTCGCCGACTGCGTGGGTATAGCGGGCCAGCATCGTCTCAACCCGATGGCCAGCGATCTCTGCCAGGTCTGCATCGTTCACGCCCTCCGCGCGTAGATGAGTAACAAAGCTGTGCCGACACTCGTGCGGGCGGATGTCGAGACGGGAGGCCTCCTGCGTCGGCTTCCAGACATCCCGGTAGAAGGTGCGCTCCCGCCACATGAGGCCACGCGGAGTCGTGAAGATGAGCTCTTGATCAGACCCGTTGAGGTTTATCTGCGCTTCGAGCATCCAGCCGAGGGTTGCCGGGACCGGGACCACGCGCCCAGCACCCTCCTCACCGTGGTCGGTCTTGGTGCCCTCGAGGATCTGCCCCTCATGGGCGGTGCGGCGGACCTGGAGGGTCTCTCCGTCGAAATCCCCAGGACGTAGGGGCAGCACCTCCCCCAGCCTCATGCCGGTGTCGGTGAAGGTCCGGACCAACGCCTCGTAGCGGCCGGCCGCCTTGGCGAAGCGGTGCATCTCCTCGAAGCTGAAGACGCGGATCGGCCGGCGCTTCTTCTGGGCTCGCGGATCGCTCGCTCGGATCCGGACGCCCCTGAACGGGTTGAGGTCGCAGACTTCGTCGGTGATCGCGTCCTCGGCCATCGCCGAGAGGGCGCGCATGATGCCGACCGCGCCGGTGGTGGCCCGACCTTCGGTCCTGAGCATGTGCTCCACGAGCACGAGGGCGTGGCGGCGGCGCAGCTCGCGCATCGGCCAGTCCTCCAAGGGGATGCCCTCGACCTCCACGTCGACGAGCCGGCCGATCCGATGTTCGTTGGTTGCGTTGGTCCGCTCCGATCGGGGGTGGCGCTCGGTCCACGTCTCGAAGTAGGCGCCCAGAGTGTCGGGACGATCTGACAGCCCGTAGGCCTCGTCAATCGCCCGCTGCGCGTCGGCTTTGCGATCGAAGGTCCCTTTGCCTCGGTTCCAGGTCGGTTTGGCGATTCGTCTCTTGCCGTCGCGGCCGGAATAGCGGGCCAACCACACGACCTTGCCGGAAGGGTTCCGACGTCTGGTCGGCGACTCGCGCCTCATGCCGAATCGTCCCGATGCCTGGCGAGGAAGTCCTCGACGTCCGCCGGGTCGATTCGGCGTGACGCGCCGAGCTTGTAGCTGGGGAGTTGACCGCGGCGGATCCAGTTGCGGATCGTCCGGTCGGAGACCGAGAGGTAGACCGCGAGGGTGCGCTCGGTGAAGAAGGACGGACCGGCAGCTTTGGATCTCATGCACTCCCTGTCCGGCGAGAGCGGCGTTTGTACCCCGTCACTTCCGAAAAACTTGGATCGGACACCGAGAAGACCGAAGGTCAGGGCTCCCCCGCCCCCTCCTAAGAGCGGCCTCCGCACGGCAAAGCCGTGCCACAATCGGCCGCCGGAGGGGGCGGTCGACGGCACCGATTGGACCGATCGCCGCTTGCGGACCTTGTCGGCCGAGAAGCTGCGGCCCAGGCACGGAACCGGAGGGTTCGTAGTGTGTCGGCTTCCGTGGTTGGTGTCTGGAGATGGCTTGAGGTGACTTGCTCTTGCCCTTCTCGATGGTCTTCGTTCGTCTCTTCGTTGTTCTGCCTTGGGGCTTCGCTCGCTTTGCTTCCTGTTGTGGATCGATGACTCTGGCTTTGTATCTTCTCGGTTGATCTGTTCTGAGATCGGTCTCACCGATCGCTCCCGCGCCACGCCAGCGCCGGCCAGGAACAGGCGCCGAGGACGAAGGCGCCGGACGGCTCAGGTCCCGGCACCCAGTCGATCCCGCCGAGGAGTTCTCCGGGCGGGACAGCCATCGCCCCGGCCAGCCGGATCAGCGTGTCGATCCGGCAGACTCGCTCGCCGTTATCCAACCTGCCGATCTCGGTCCGTTGAAGGGAGGACCGAGCCGCGAGTTGCTCCTGCGAGAGGCCTTCCCGGCGGCGGACCCGACGCAGGTTCTCGCCGAAGCGCCCCGCGACCATCCCGGAGTCGGCCCTACTCATCGCCGCCCTCGGCCTCGATCATCCGGCCGGGCCTGCTTCCGCGGACCTCCCAGACGATCCCGTCGAGAAGCTCGCAGGGCGAGACACCGAGCCCACCCGCCAATTTGATCAGGGTGTCGATCCGTGGCAGCCGCTCGCCCCACTCAATCCCGGTCATCTGGGTCCGGTGGATCTCGGCGTTGTCGGCCAGAGATTCCTGGCTCATGTCGAGCCGGCGGCGGGTCTGCCTGATCCGGGGGCCGACGATGCCTGCGACCTGCTTTGCCGAGGCGTCCATCAGCCGAGGATTGACAGGAGCGCGTGGTGGGCGTCGTGGACGGCGACGACGCGCCGGTATTGGGCTGCCTCTTCGTAGCCCTCCGCCGCACGCTTCAGCCCGGAACGCGCCTCCTCGTCGGGTACCGCGATCTGCTCAGTGTCGAGAGCGGCGAGAAGACGCCTGAAGGCGTCGGCTTCCCGAGTCACGGCGCCGGGGTCCGGCAGCCGGTCGGTCTCAAGGTCTTCCTCGATCCCGGCGAGCCAACCGCTCAACTCGTCGCGGAGGATCGCCGTCTGCCCTGCCGGTAGTTCGATCGGCACGACCCGTGGGTCAGCCGTAGGGTTCTGATCAGCCATGAGGAGCGTCGTCTCCTTGTGGTCAGGCCCTCGGTTGGTGTTGACGCACCGCCGGGGGCCGCTTTGTTCTCCGGGCGACGAGCGTAGCAGGAACTAAATACATGTTTTGTATTGCTAACCGAGCGGCTTCTTTCTGGAAACGTCTGAGCGATGCGGCGATCAGAGCGGCCACAAGCAGCCTTCGGCGAGGCGGTCCGCGAACTGCGGCAGAAAGCTGAGGCGACCCAAGAGGAGGTCGCCGCCGCTGCTGGCATCACGCCGCAGACCCTCTCTTTGATCGAGCGGGGAAAGGCAAACCCGACCTGGGACACGGCGCGCAAACTCGCGGCGGCTCTCGGGACCTCGATCGGCGACCTGGCGAAGCTGTCCGAAAAGCACGAATAGGCGGCATCGACATCCGGCCCGATGTGACCAGGATGTGACACGGACCCTCCGGAACCCACCGGGACCGAGAGGAAGCCTCCGGAACGCATCTCTGGCCCGAGACCGAAGACTTGGCTCTGCACCGGTCATTCCCGGCACTGCCCGGAACAGCAAGGAATGCGCCCGACGGGAGTCGAACCCGCGACCTTCGGCTTGAAAGACCGACGCTCTTTGGCCCCCCGTAAGGAACCGTTGACCACTGAGCTACGGGCGCCCAGCGGGAACTCTACCCGCGTAGCGGGTATTGAGCTTTTCGGCGGGAATAGGGTTGGCCGATGGATCTAGGACTGCAGGGGCGGGTGGCGCTGGTGATGGGGGCCAGCCGGGGGATCGGCGGGGCGATCGCCGCTTCGCTGGCGCGGGAAGGCGCCCGGGTCGCGATCTCCAGTCGCTCGGCCGACCGCCTCGACGAAGCGGCGGCGGAGATCGGCCTTGGCACCACCGCCTTCGTCGCCGACAGCCGAGTGGGAGGACGCGTACCGCTCCCTCGTCCTTGCCCCCAAGGTGCTCGCCGGCGCCGTCGTCCCCGGGATGCGTGAGCGCGGCTGGGGACGGATCGGTCAACGTCGGCTCCAGCTCCACCCGCGAGCCGATCGCCTACCTCAACCTCTCCAACTCCCACCGCATGGCCGCGGTCGGCTTCCTCAAGACCCTCTCGCGCGAGGTCGCCGCCGACGGGATTACCGTCAACACCGTCGCCACCGGGCGCTTCGCCACCGACCGGCTCGCCGGCTCCAAGGGCTCACTCGCCGGCGCCGAAGAGGCCGCCCGCACCGAAGTCCCCGCCGGTCGACTCGGCCTGCCCGAGGAGTAGGGGGACCTGGTCGCCTTCCTCTGCTCCGAGCGCGCCGCCTACATCACTGGCACCGTGATTCCGATCGACGGCGGCCTGCTGAAGTCCGTATGACACTGCGCGAGGCCGCGCCGTCGGCTTCGCGTCGTGCAAAGCACTGCCGCTCCGCCGCCGGCACGCCCTCACTTGGTCCTACGTCTTCAGGAAGGTAATTTCAGCTCGCGCATAGCTGGATAAATGATCACGTCGCGCAGCGTTTTCGCCCCGGTCATGATCATCAGCAGGCGGTCGATCCCGAGGCCGACGCCGCTGGCCGGCGGCATCCCGTATTCCAGCGCCCGCACGAACTCCTCGTCGTGGGGATGCGGATCCTCCTCGGCGCCGGACTCCTGGCGTTCGCGCTGGCCGATGAAGCGCTCGCGCTGCTCGACCGGGTCGTTGATGTCGGTGCCGCCGCCAGTGATCTCCATCCCCGCCACGATGCCGTCGAAGGCCTCGCAGACCTTGGGATCGTCGGGATGCACCTTCACCAGGGGCCAGATGTCGATCGGCAGAGCGGTGATGTAGGTCGGCTGGATCAGCTTCGGCTCGACCAGCTTGCCCTGCAGGGTGTCGACCAGGGCGGCCCAGTCGTCATTCTCCTCCGCGTCCTCGCCGGCGAGCTCGGCCAGTTCGCCGCGGCTCGCCTCGTAGATGTCGACACCGGACTCGCGGAGGATCTCGTCGCGGACGATGACGCGGGGCCAGGGGGCGGCGAAGTCGATCGTCTGGCCGTCGCGCTCGACCACGGTCGTCCCCATCACCACCTCGACCACGGTCGCGACCAGGACCTCGACGAACTCCATCACCCCGTTCCAGTCGGCGCCGCCGACGAACATCTCCAGCATCGTGAACTCGGGGTTGTGCTGGGGCGACATGCCCTCGTTGCGGAAGAACTTGCCGAACTCGTAGACGTCCTCGAAGCCGCCGACGATCGCCCGCTTCAGGTAGAGCTCGGTCGCGGTGCGCAGGAAGAGGTCGCGGTCGAGGGCGTTGTGGTGGGTGACAAAGGGGCGCGCCGCGGCGCCGCCGGTCAGCCGCTGGAGGACCGGGGTTTCGAGCTCGACCCAGCCACGCTCGTTCATGTGCTGGCGGATTGCCGCGGTCAGCTTCGCCCGCTTCTTGAAGATCTCGCGCGAGTCCGCGTTCGCCATCAGGTCGAGTTCGCGCTGGCGGTAGCGCAGCTCGGGGTCGGAGATGCCGTGGAAGAGGTCCGGCGGATCGAGCAGCGCCTTTGCCAGCAGGGTGCACTCGCGGACGCCGATCGCCAGCTGGCCGCGTCTGGTCACGTAGACCGGCCCCTCGATGCCGACCAGGTCGCCGATGTCGAGGTCTTCGACCCGCTCGAAGACTTCCTCGCCGAGCGTGTCGCGGCGGGCGACCGCCTGAACCTGGCCGGTGATGTCGCGGACGTCGAGGAAGACGACCTTGCCGTGGCCGCGCTTGCCCGTGACCCGGCCCATCACCCGGTAGGAGAACTGCTCGTGCTCGCCCTCGCCCAGCTCGGCCGGGTCGTGGGCGGCAAGCACCGCCTCGATCTTGGTCCGGCCTTCGAACGAGTGCGGATAGGGATTGATCCCCGCCGCGCGCAGCCGCTCGACCTTGGCCCGCCGCTGCGCCTCGCTGGCCGCCGCCGAGCGGTCGCCAGTCGTATCCGGCGCCGACTCAGCCTCCGGCGGCGCCTCGCTCATCGCTTACTGCCGAGCGTCATGGAGCGTTGCCGACAGTCACCCGCTCGTCACCTTCATAGTCCTGAAGGGTAGTCGCGTCGCGCAGCATCTCGCGCATCGCCGGGCCGTGGTGCGTGTCGTGCTCCATCGCCAGCTTCCAGCCCGAGGGCGTTTCCGCGATCAGCCCGCGGATCACGCCGAGGCCATCCTCGCCGCAGTCGCCGGTGACGGCGATCCGCGGCTCGCGCTGGATCTCCGGCGAGCGCTCGAAGATGGTCGAGTCGGTGACGTAGGGAAGGTTGGCGATCACGAGGTCGACGTCCTCGAGCTCGTCGGGCAGGCCGACGCCGACGCTGACCTCGAGATCGAGGCCGAGCCGCTCGGCGTTCTCGCGCGCCGCTTCGACCGCCTCGGGCGAGAGGTCCGAGGCGGTGACCCGCAGGTCGGGCCGCTCGGACAGCAGCGCCAGCGCGATCGCGCCGGAGCCGGTGCCGACCTCGTGGACGCGGGCGCCGTCGGGAAGCTTGACGCCGACCTCGACCAGCAGCTCGGTCTCGGGGCGGGGCCAGAGGACGCGCTCGTCGACGGCGATCTCGAGCCCGCGGAAGGGCGCGCGGCCGAGGATGTAGGCCATCGGCTCGCGGTCGACCCGGCGCACGACCCGTTTCTCGATCTCCGCCGCCACCGTGGCGTCGATCACGTCGCCGCTCTCGAGCGAGAGCTCGGAGAGCCTCAGGCCCATCGCGTCGGCGACCAGCGCTTCGGCGTCGGCGCGGGCGTTCTCGACTCCGGCGGCAGCGAGTCGCTCCGCGGCGTCGTCGAGGGTCGCGCCGACGGTCTTTGCCGAAGGCCCTTCCTGACTCTGAGTGTCTATCGCCGCCATTGCCCGCCGTTCCTCCCTGGATTGATCGCTCGAAAGTTCTTGCGCAAGACTAACATCGAGGCCGTGAGCCCGCTCAGACGGCGGGCTGCACCGCATCGTTCGCCGTCTGGCGCCCGATGCCTCCGTGCCAGCGGATCACGATAGCGATCCAGATCGCTCCGGCGAGCATCATCCCCAGGCTCTCCAGCTGAGCGGTCGTCAATCCGACCGCGTCGTCGGTGTTGCGGCGGATGAACTCGACCAGGAAGCGCTCGGTCCCCGCATAGATCAGGTAGATCGCGAAAAGGACCCCGGCGCGGACCCGGTCGCGGAGCTGCCAGAGCAGCCAGGCACCCATCCCCATCGCCAGCGTCTCGTAGATCGGGGTGGGGTATACGGGGGTCTCGGTGGGGACGGTCCCGTTCGGGTAGGACATCGCGCCGAAGCCGTTGAAGGGCTTGCCGTAGTCGCCGTCGCCGGAGAGCTGGCAGCCGCAGCGGCCGATCGCGTAGCCCAGCGCCAGCGCCGGCGCCGCGACGTCAAGCAGGGTGAGACCGAGGAAGTCGCGGTACCAGGCCCAGGCGAGGACGGCTAGCGCGCCGCCGATCGCGCCGCCGTACCAGACCAGGCCGGCGCCGGAGAAGAGGCTGCCGAGCAGGTCGTGCTTGACCTCGCTGTAGTTCTGGACCAGGAAGTAGACGCGCGAGCCGACGATCCCGCCGAGCAGCGCCGCGAACCCCATCTCGTAGGCCCAGTCCCCCGGCTTGCCGATCTCCCGCAGCCGCTTCCAGACCAGGGCGCCCGAGGCGAGGAAGGCAAAGGCGAACATCAGGCCGAAGGTCTGCAGCGTCAGCGGGCCGATTTCGATGCGCGGGTACACGGTCGGAGCGCCAGCCTAGGCGAGAAGCAGCGCCTCCAGCAGCGCCTTCTGTGCATGGAGCCGGTTCTCGGCCTCGTCGAAGACCGCCGAGGCGTCGGAGTAGAGGACCTCCTCGGTGATCTCCTCGCCGGGATGCGCCGGCAGGCAGTGGAGGACGATCGCGCCGTCCTTGGCAGCGGCGAGCAGGTCGGCGTCGAGCCGGAACGGCGCCAGGTCGGCGCGGCGGCGGTCGGCCTCGATCTCGTCCCCCATGCTGATCCAGACGTCCGTATATAGGGCGTCGGCCCCGTCGGCGGCGGCGCGCGGGTCGCCGGTCAGCTTCACCCCGTGCCCCTCCTCGAGCTGGTAACCGGGCGGCGCCGCGACCACGACTTCGACCCCGGCCAGCTCGCCGACGATCGCCAGCGAGCGGGCGACGTTGTTGCCGTCGCCGACGTAGGCGAGGCGGAGGCCGTCGAGGTCGCCGAAGCGCTCGCGCAGGGTGAGCAGGTCGGCCAGCGCCTGGCAGGGGTGGTGCAGTGGCGTCAGCCCGTTGACTACCGGGACGTCGGCGGCCTCGGCCAGCTCGACGACCGCCTCGTGGGAGCCGGAGCGGATCACGATCGCGTCGACGTAGCGCGAGAGCACCCGCGCCGTGTCGCCGACCGACTCGCCGCGGGAGAACTGCATTTCGTCGCCGCGCAGGACGATCGGCGTCGCCCCCAGCTCGGCGACTCCGACCTCGAAGGAGATCCGGGTCCGGGTCGAGGGTCGCTGGAAGACGAGGGCGATGCTCTTGCCGGCGAGCGAGTCGCGGCCGACGCCCTCGCCGCGGCCGGCTTTCAGCTCCGCCCCCCGCTCGAGCAGCTTGCCGAGCTCGAAGGCGCCGAACTCTTCGCCGGTGATGAAGTTGCGCGTCAAGCGGCGGATACTACGGGCCGTGAACTTGACCGCGATCGCCTGGAACCTCTTCCACGGCCGGGACTTCCCGCCCGACCCGGAGCTGCGCAGCTGGCGCTCGCGGCTGCTGCGGATCGACGAGCGCAACGAGACCCACGTCCAGGTCAACCGCGACCTGAGCGTGGAGTTCGCGACCCTGCTCGCCGCCACTGCCTGGGACGTAGCCCTGCTGCAGGAGACGCCGCCACGCTTCGCCGAGCCACTGGCCGCCGCCTGCGGCGCCGAGTGGCACCGGGTCCTGACCTCGCGCAACGCGCTCGGGCCGGTGCGCGAACTTCTGGCGCGCCAGAACCCCGACCTGATGGCCTCCGGCGAGGGTGGCTCCAACCTGACCCTGATCCGGGTCCCGGGCCGGCTCGGCGGGATCGCCGAGCGGCGCGAGCTGGAGATCCACGAGGGCCGGCCCGAGCGCCGCTCGATGGCCTTCACCCGCACCGCCTCGGGCCTCTGCATCGCCAACCTGCACGCGACCAACGACCAGCCGCCGCTGGCCGAAGCCGACCTGCTCAAAGCCGCGCAGGGCGCGAGCGCCTGGGCCGAGGGAGCGCCGCTGATCTTCGGCGGCGACCTCAACCTGCGGCCGGGGGAGAACCCGGAGATCTTCGCCCGCCTGGCCGAGGAGTTCGGGCTGACGGGAGCGACCGGGCCACGGGCGATCGACCACCTGCTGACCCGCGGCCTCGAGGTGCTCGAGCCGGCGACCGCCTGGGAGCCCGAGCGCCGGGAGCTGCCGCTCGACGGCCGCGCCCTGCGCCTCTCCGATCACGCTCCCGTGCAGGCCCAATTTGCCGCGGCCGAGCCACTGCTGCTGCGGAGTTGACATAGTCGAGCCGCACATTCGCGGGCAAACATCCACTCTGGAGGTCGAGATGGCAGAGAAAAAAGCAGCCGGCAAATCCAGCAAAAAAGCTAAAGCCGCTGCCAAGCCAAAAGTCAAAGCTAAGAAAGCCGCGACGAAACCGAAAAAAGCACCCGCCCGCAAAAAATCTTCGCCGAAAAAACCGGCTTCCAAAAAAGCCGGTACCGCCACCAGCGGACTCGACAAGAGCGTCGCCCAGTTCCGCGAGAGCCTCGAGGAGAGCGTCACCCTCAGCCGCGACCGCATCCAGGAGATCGTCGACGACGCCGTCAAGCGCGGGCGGATGACCCGCGGCGACGCCGAGAAGCTGCTCGGCGAACTCGTCAAACGCGGCCGCAAACAGACCGACTCGCTGCTCGGCGAGCTCGAGCGCCTGATCAAGCAGGCGCGCAAAGAGGTCGGCGGCCGGGCAGAGCCGGTCCGCAAGCAGGCGACCCAGGCAGCGCGCCGGGCGCGGAAAAAACTCGGCTAGGTGAGCGAGGCCACCGGCACCGTGCCGGCGGCCCGCGGCCCCCGTCGCGGCGAGCAGCTCGAGGTTGAGATCGAGTCGCTCGCCTTCGGGGGGCGCGGCCTCGCCCGCGCCGACGGCTTCGTCGTCTTCGTCTCCGGTGCGCTCCCGGGCGACCGCGTCCTGGTCGAGATCACCAAAGGCAAGAAGCGCTTCGCCGAGGCGCGGACGCTGGAGCTGCTCGAGGCGGCCGCCGACCGCCTCCCCGACCGCTGCGTCCACGGCGGCGAGCCCTGCCCCGGCGCTCCCTGGCAGGGGCTTCCCTACGAGAGCCAGCTGCGCCACAAGCAGGACCAGGTCGGCGAGGCCCTGAGGCGGATCGGCGCCCTCGAGGGCTTCGAGCTGGAGGAGATCGTCCCCGCCGTCGAGCAGTGGCGCTACCGCAACAAGCTCGAATACTCCTTCGGCGAGAACGACGGCGAGGTCGCGCTCGGCTTCCATGCCCGCGGCCGCTGGGACCTGATCGTCGACGTCGAGGACTGCCGGCTCGCGACCGAGGCCGGCAACGCCGCCCGCAACGCGGTCCGCGACTGGGCCCGCCTCGACGCGATTTCCGTCTACGACAGCCGCGCCAAGGAGGGGATCCTGCGCAATCTCGTCGTCCGCGAGGGGCGGCGGACCGGCCAGATCCAAACCCGCCTCGTCACCTCCGCGAGCCGCCTGCCGCGGCCGCCTGTCGACCTCCACACCGCAATCGAGGGCGACTCCGGCAACACCGAAGGCCCGACCGGCGTGCTCGGCGAGGAGCTGCTGCGCGAGGAGCTGAGCGGCCTGAAGCTGGCGATGTCCCACGGCGCCTTCTTCCAGACCAACACCGAGATGGCCGAGCGCCTCTACGCCGTCGCCGCCGAGTTCGCCGGGCTTAGCGGCAACGAGCGCGTCTTCGACCTCTACTGCGGGATCGGCACGATCGGGTTGACGATGGCGGCGCAGGCGGGCGAGGTCTGGGGACTGGAGATCGTCCCCGAGGCGATCACCGACGCCGAGCGCAACGCCAAGCACAACGGGATCGAGAACGTCCAGTTCGTCGCCGCCAACGCCCGCACCGGCACCCGCGACCTGGTTGAGAAGGCCGGCAAGCCAGACGTCGTTGTAATCGACCCGCCGCGCGCCGGCCTCTCGCAGAAAATCGTCCGCCGCGTGCTCGAGTGCGAAGCGAAGAAGATCGTCTACGTCTCCTGCAACCCGACGACGCTGGCGCCAAACGCCGCGCAGCTGGTCGAGGCCGGATATACGCTGAAGAAAGTGAAGCCGGTCGACATGTTTCCCCAGACCCCGCACATCGAGTGCGTCGCCCTGTTCGAGAAGTCCGGGCCGGGTAGCTCCTGACCATGGGCAGAGCTTTCGGAGTCGCCGCTGGACTCGACCCCGAGGTCGCCAAGCCGCTGGCCGCACGCTGCGCCGAGCTCGGCTACACCTCGATCTGGTCCAACGACCATCCCGGCGCCAAGGGCCTGGAGACGCTCGCCGCATTCGCCGCCGCTGCGCCGACGATCGAGCTCGGCGTCGGCGTGATCGCGATCGATCGCACCCCGCCGGAGACGATCGCCGCCGACATCGAGCGGACCGGGATCGATCCCGCCAAGCTCTGGCTCGGCGTCGGCGCCGGCTTCACCAAGAAGCCGCTGACGGCGATGCGCGAGGCGCTCCCGGAGCTGCGCGAAAAGCTTCCCGGCATCCGCCTCGTCCTCGCCGCGATGGGCCCGAAGATGTGCGCCCTGGCGGGCGCCGAGTACGACGGCGCCTTCTTCAACTGGATGACGCCGGACTACGCCGCCGGCGCCCGCGCCGAGGTCGAAGCCGGCGCCGACGGCGTCCGCCCCGAGACTCCGCCGATCTTCGGCTACGTCCGCACCGCCGTCGGCCCCGACTCCGCCGAGCGCCTGGCCAAGGAGGAGTCCTTCTACCGCGACCTCCACCCCGGCTACCGCAACCACTTCGACCGCCTCGGCGAGCCCGAGGGCACGGTCGGCATCGCCGCCGCCGACGCCGAGGACGCCCAGGCCCAGCTCGCCACATACACCGCCCTCGACACGATCGTCGTCCGCGGCCTCGCCAGCGCCAACGTCGCCGCGATGTCGGCCGTCGCCGAGGCCGCCGCCCCCTGATCCCTCACCGAGTGATGCTTTGTAGACCCCATAGGGTCATCAATGCATCACTCGCCGGTCAGTACGGGGGTAGGTCCTCGTACCAGACGCCCAGGGTCCTGAAGGCGCGCCAGAAGCGCTGCTTGGCGCCCTCCTCGTCGAGCGAGAGGTCGATGTCGGGGACGTAGAGGGCGTCGATCGTCGGGGTGAAGGCCTGGATGTCTCCCTCGCGATCCTCGATCGGGCGCGACATCGGCACCTGCAGGCCGTTGAGGATCCGCAGCGCCGGCTCGCCCATGACGACGACGATCTTCGGCTGCACGATCGCCAGCTCCTCGACCAGACGGCCGACGCACTCCTGCGGGGCGAGGTCGGGCTCGGCGATCGGGCACTTGACGCAGAGGGTGCCGTAGACGACGAGCGGGTCGATGCCGAGCCGCTTGAAGCTTTTCATCAGCGCGTTGCCGGCGCGGCCGTAGAAGGCGACGCCCTCCTCGATCTCCGCCGTCATCGGCGCCTGCTTGAGCATGAAGACGTCCGCCTGGGGATGGCCGGAGCCGAGCACCGGCATCAGCTTGCCGCGCGGGCAGTGGCGGCACTCCTGGATTTCATGGGTCATCTGGTTGAGCTCGCGAATTGCGCGCTCCAGGTACTTCTCGCGGATCTCGTCGTCGGTGCCTCGCATCGCCGAGTCCATCTTTGACGGGCCGGGCACGCCTCCTTTGCTGCGCCCCGCCTGCATCAGCTCTTGCTCGCCCGGGCGGGGAATTTCACGCCCGCGTCCCCCGCTTGCGGGGTTTGCCGCCGCGCACCGGCTTGGCGTCGGCGACGCGCCGTTTCGGCGCCTTCGGCCGCCCTGCCGTCTGCAGCAGCTTCAGGGTCTGGACGTAGACCAGGTTCTTGTGCTTGCGGGTGATGTCGGCGTCGCGCATCGCCTCGAGGAACTCCGCCGGGCCGTCGAAGTCGTGGATCCGGACGCGGACGCTGCCGAGACCCTGGGCGACGTGGCTGTCGGAGCCGGCGCCGGGGACGATCCGGTACTTGCGGGAGAAGCGCTCGGCCTCCTCGTTGAAAGCGGTCAGGGCGACCCGCGGATTGAAGACCTCGAGGATGTCGACCTCCTCGACGATCTCGAGCAGGTGCTCGTAGTCGGGCACCGAGTGGAAGCGGTCGAATGGGTGCGGCACGTAGACGAGCCCGCCCTGGTCGCGGATCGCGGCGATCGTCGCCGCCATCGTCAGCCCCTTCGGGATCCTCTCCTCGAGGAAGAGGCCGATCACCTCACCCTGCTCGGCGGTCATCACCTCCTCGGCGACGATCACCTTGACGTCGCCCATCTTCTCCGCGATTCGCCGCGCCTCGAGCGCCCCCGAGACCTCGTTGTGGTCGGTGATCGCGATCGCCCCGAGGCCGCGGTCGCGCGCCGTCTGCAGCAGCACCTCGACCGGGGTCGCGCAGTCGCCGGAGTGGTCGGTGTGCATGTGCAGGTCGACCTCGATCAGTTCGCGCCCGGCCAGCCGCGCCCGCAGCTCGGGGTCGCCGGAGTCGTCGTGGCGGCGGGCGACGAGGCGACGGTAGATCGCCTCGAACTCGGCGGCGACAGCGGCCCAGTCCCGCTCCCCCCCGGCCGGCTCGACCAGCTCGTAGGAGGCGGGGAAGTAGCCGTCGAGCAGCTGCGCGGTGGCGACGCTGGTCACCGTGCGGGCGTCGATCCGGCCGAAGAAGATCTCGACCAGCGGCCGCGCGACCTGGGTCGAGAGGACCCGCTCCTGCGGCGCGTGGAAGGTGGCGACGTTGAGCGAGAAGGAGTGGCGCAGCGCCGCCGAGGCGACGCTCGGCGCGAACGGCTCGTGGACGTGGACGATGTCGAGCGGCGTCGTCCTCAGCAGCTTCTTGACCGGTTCGCCGGTGCCCAGCCGCACCACTGAGTGCCCGCGCCGCTCGAGCTCCGCCGTGACGCGATCGGCGAACTCGTTGATCGGGTTCTCGACGCCGCGCCGGAAGGGCGCCACCTGGGCGATGGAGAGCGGAGCGTCAGGCACGATCGAAGCCAAGCATAGGAGCCCGCCGCAGGCGGGCTCCTCGAAGCTAGGCCTGCGTGGTGCTCGGTGCCTCGACGGGGGCCGCCGAGGCGGCCTTCTTGCCGCGGGCGTTGGCGGCGATGTACTCCTCGGTCTGCTCGCGCGCCTCGTCGTCGGGCCGCTGGGTGTGCGGCGACTTCATCAGGTAGCTGGAGGGGCCGTCGAGCTGACCGGAGATCCCGTTGTTGAGCGCCAGCTTGATCAGCCGCACGGCGTCGATCACGACACCGGCCGAGTTCGGCGAGTCCCAGACCTCGAGCTTGAGCTCGACCGTCAGCGGCACGTCGCCGAAGGCTTTGCCCTCGACGCGGATGTGCGCCCACTTGCGGTCGGTCAGCCACGGCACGTAGTCCGAGGGGCCGACGTGGACGTCCTCGGCGGGCAGCTCGTGGCCCATGATCGAGGTGACCGCATTGGTCTTCGACTCCTTCTTGGAGGCGAGCCGCTCGCGCTCGAGCATGTTGTAGAAGTCCATGTTGCCGCCGACGTTGAGCTGGCTGGTCCGCTCCACCCGCACGCCGCGGTCATGGAAGAGACGGGCGAGCTGGCGGTGGACGATCGTCGCCCCGACCTGGGACTTGATGTCGTCGCCGATGATCGGCAGGCCGGCATCCTCGAAGCGCTTGTCCCAGTAGTCCTCGCGGGCGATGAAGACCGGCAGGCAGTTGACGAAGCCGACGCCGGCTGCAAGCGCCTGCTCGACGTACCACTTGACCGCGTCCTCGGAGCCGACCGGCAGGTAGCAGACGAGGACGTCCGCCTTGCTCTCCTTGAGGATGCCGACGATGTCGGCGGTCGGACCCGGCGCTTTGGTGATTTTCTCTTTCAGGTACTTGCCGAGGCCGTCGTGGGTCATCCCGCGCTCGACCTTGACGCCGAGATGCGGCACCTCGGCAAACTTGATCGTGTTGTTCTGCCCCGACCAGATCGCCTCAGAGAGGTCCTTGCCGACCTTCTCGGAATCGATGTCGAAGGCGGCGACGAACTCGACGTCGCGGACGTGGTAGCCGCCCAGTTCGACGTGCATCAGGCCGGGAACTTCGTCGGCCGGATCGGCGTCCTTGTAGTACTGGATGCCCTGGATGAAGGAGTTGGCGCAGTTGCCGACCCCGACGATCGCGACGCGGACCTTCTCGTCCGAGCGACCGATGCCGTTGACGCTGCCGTGGCCGTTGGTGCTGCCGTTTGCTCCGTTGCTCTCACTCATGAAATGGAAGTCCTCCTGGGATCGCGCTGAGTGGCTGAACACACCCGGCGGCCTTGCTGGTTACAGCTCATCCGCCTCGCCCTCGCCGAGGGCGCCGTTGACCTCGGCGGCAAGAAGCTCGTTTCTGACGTGCCAAACGCGCTGGAACACCGTGAAGATGGTGAGGGCGGCCATCACGTAGATCGCCGGCGCCAGAATTTCGAAATCTCCGATTCCAGCGCCCTTGGCGAAGATCAACCCGATCGAAAGTAGCACCACCCTGACCGGCCGCGTCGCCAAGCCGACCTTGCACTCGACGCCGAGAGCCTCGGCCCGGGCGCGGGTGTAGGAGACCATCAGCGAGCCGAGGACGGCGACGACGCACATCGCCGCGGCGAAATCTTCGCCGCGGCTGGCGAAGTAGCCGGCGACCGCGGCGAGGACGATTCCCTCCTCGATCCGGTCCAGCGTCGAGTCGAGAAAAGCGCCGAACAGGGTCCCCTTGCCGGACATCCGCGAGTAGCGGCCGTCGAGCGTGTCCATCACCGAGCCGAGGACGAAGGCGATGCCGGCGAGGAAGAAGAGCTCCTGCGTGACGAGCACCGCCGCGACCAGGTTGCCGACCAGCCCGACCATCGAGATCGCGTTCGGCGTCAGCCGGGACTCGATCAGCCGGTCGCGGGCATAGGAGCGGAGCTCCTGCCCGTTGCGGCTCGTCGCGCGGCCGTTGCGACGAGGGCCGGGGGCCCTTGGGGGCGCCGAAGATTGCATTGGCATGAGGCTAGACGTTCGGGAGGAGGTTGGGAAGCGGGCAGCCGGAAATTCGGCCTGGCCTTCTAGGCCTCGACCTCGCGGGTGGGCCGGGCGCGCCAGGCCCAGGACTCCGGCCTGACCCGGGCGAGGAGCCGCTGCGCGATCAGTGCCGAGGCGCCCGCGACCATCCAGCCGAGGGCCCAGTCGACCCAGTAGTGGTTGGCGGTGACGATCACGACCCAGACGATCAGGAGCGGCCAGGCTGCCCAGAGCGCTTTCGCCCACCAGTGCCGGCAGACCATCACCCCGGTGGCGCCGATCATCAGCGCGAAGGCGCAGTGCATGCTCGGCACCGCCGCGTAGGGGTTGATGAAGATCTTCACCAGGGCGGAGTCGTGGTTGACCTTGGAGAACTCGGTGATCGTGTCGACGAAGCCGTCGTGGGGAAACAGCCGCGGCGGCGCCGTCGGGAAACCGACGTAGCCGATCAGCGCCAGGCACATCGAGACGACGAACATGTTGCGGACGAAGTTGTAGGACTCGTTGCGGAAGAGGTAGAGCCAGACGAGGAAACCGAGCGCGATCGAGAACTGGGCGTTGAGGTAGAGCTGGTTGGCGAGGTCGATCGTCCAGTGCGCCGGCAGGAAGAACTTCTGCAGGTCGGGCTCGAAGAGCGTGTGGGTCGAGCGCTCGAAGTCGATCACCTGGGCGCCGTGGGCGATCGCGTCGGCTTCACTCGAATCGGCGATGCCGCGACCCAACTCGTAGATGACGTCGACGCCGACCAGGATCCCCAGCTGGCGCCCGAGGTCCCCCCAACCTTTGGGCAACCTGGCGGTGACGCTGGCGAAGGCGGCGGACACGAACAGGCGATTGTAATCCGCCGGTTGACGGCAGCTGCCGGGTGGAATCGACCATCTAGGGTCCGCGGATGACCTGGAAGCGACCGGAGGGGCGCCGCGTGCGGGCGATCCGCGAACGCCTGCGGACGATGTACGGGGAGCCGGTCAACGAGCCACACCGCAACCCGATCGCGGAGCTGATCAAGACCGTGCTCTCCCAGCACACGAGCGACCGCAACCGCGACCGCTCCTTCGCCGCCCTGCGTGAGCGCTTCCCCGAGTGGGAGGAAATTCGCGACGCGCCGGTCGCCGCGGTCGAGGAGGCGATCCGCCCCGGCGGCCTGGCGAGGCAGAAGGCGCCGCGGATCCAGTCGATCCTCGAGCAGCTCGGCGAGGAGCCGGACCTCGACTGGACCGAGACCGCCCCGCGCCAGGAGTCGCTCGAGTTCCTGCTCGGGCTGCCGGGCGTCGGCCGCAAAACCGCCGCCTGTGTCCTGATCTTCACCTGGGGCATCCCCGAGATCCCGGTCGACGTCCACGTCCACCGGGTCGGCGGGCGGCTCGGCCTGTTCCCGCCGAGGGCCTCCCTCGAGCGCGCCCACGACGAGATGCTGGCCGTCGTCGACCCCGCCGACGCCTACGAGCTGCATATGAACCTGATCCGCCACGGACGCACCCTCTGCCGCCCGAAGCCGCGCTGTGAGGAGTGCGCGCTACGCCGGATGTGCCCCTGGTACCGCGGCCTTGAGCGCGGAGCGAAGGAGCGAGATCCCCGGTAATGATGAGCGCGACTGAGCGAAGCGCGATCCATGTCCCGGGGGGGCGCGGGTAATATCCCCGCCGCTAAATGAGCAAACGAACCTTCATCGTCTTCGGTCTCTTGGTCGTGGTCCTCGCGGTCGCGATCCCCTGGCTGGTCTTCCACTCGCGCGGCGACGCGAAGAGCGGCGAGGACGCCGTCGCCGGGAACCTGGGGGGCGGCCAGGCGCTGTTCCAGACCAACTGCGGCACCTGCCACACGCTCTACTCCGCCGGCACCGACGGCAACTACGGGCCGAACCTCGACGAACTGCTGGCTCCGGGCGGTCCGGCGCCGGCCAGCGAAATCGAATCGATCGAAGGGCGCGTCCTGTCGGCGGTCGAAAACGGGCTCGACAGCTCGACCCCGGGCCGCATGCCCGCCGGCATCCTCAACCCGCAGCAGGCCAAGGAAGTCGCCGCATTCGTCGGCAACACCGCCGGCGAAGGCTGATTTCCCCCTCGGCACCGAGCCGATCTCGCCTATGGTTGGTTCTCTAGAAGTACGGCGTCGGCGCCCGCGTCTGAGCGAGCGCCGAGGGAGCGCCTCCAATTCACCACCGCCCCGGCAGGGGGGCGGGAAACAGGAGGAGCAAGACTTTGATTCACCGAACCGCACCGAGCCGACGGCTCGCCCTTTTCCTGCCGCTGGCCGCGCTGGGCTGCCTGGTTCTCGCCATGGGCGCGCAGGCCAATGCGAGCCCGCCAAAAGGCAAGGTCGTCAACGTGATGACCCGCAACCTCTACTTGGGCGCGGACCTGACGCCGGCGATCCAGTCGACCTCGACCGAAGCCTTCATCGAGGCCAACGGCGAAATCTTCCGGACCGTCGAAGCGAGCAACTTCCCGGTCCGCGCCAGAGGCCTGGCGCAGGAGATCCTCACCGAGGAACCGGACCTCGTCGGCCTACAGGAGGTCGCGCTGTGGCGGACCGCACCGCCCTCGCTCGGCCCCGTCTTCTCGAACACGCCGGCGGCGACGACGGTCAAATACGACTTCCTGAAGCTGCTGCTGGCGCAGCTGAACAAGGGTGGCAACCTCTACCGGCCGGTCGTCGTCCAGAACGAGTTCGACTTCGAGGCGCCGGCTGACGTCAACGGCGTCCCCGGTGACGGCCCCGGCGGCACCGGACTGCTGGCCAACGCCGAGATCAACGGCCGGCTGACGATGCGTGACGTGATCCTCGTCCGGCTCCACTCGGACATCACCACCTCAAACCCCAAGAGCGGCAACTTCAGCCACCTGCTGGTCGTCAAAGTCGCCGGCAGCAAGGAAATCGCGGTCACCCGCGGCTGGACCAGCGTCGATGCGAAGGTGCGCGGCAGCAAGCCGTTCCATTTCGTCGATGCCCATCTCGAGGCGTTCGACAACGAGGCGGAATACCCGAGTATCCGCGCCCAGCAGGCGGCGGAGCTGGTCGCCCCCGGCGGCCCCGCGACGGGCAAACTGCCGGTGATCCTGGTCGGCGATCTCAACTCGGACACCAAGACCGAAGTCAAGCCCGGCGACGGACAGGCCTACCGGGTGCTGACCCGGGCCGGCTTCCGCGAGCGCTCGGCGACCAAGCCGACCGGCTGCTGCATCGAAGCCTCTACCGACCTGACGGCCGGGAAGAAATCCGAGATGAACCACAAGGTCGACCACATCATGACCAACGACCCGCAGCAGATTAAGTTGATCTCCTCGACGGTCACCGGCCGCGAGATGCACAACGGCTGGTGGGATTCCGACCACGCCGGCCTGTTCAGCTCGCTGAGCTTCCTCAAATAGATCCGGCCGCCGGCGGTTCCAAGGGAGGGCGCCCGCGTGGCGCCCTCCCTTTTCGTGGTTGGCACTTCGTTCGTGATCTGCCATACTGCCACTTAGATTTCTTAGGCTTGAACAACGAAACCCCTGGAGGTACGCGGAAAAGTGGCAAAGACGATCGGGATTGACCTCGGCACGACCAACTCGTGCGTCGCAGTGATGGAGGGTGGCGAGCCCACCGTCCTCGAGAACGCGGAGGGCGGGCGCACCACCCCGTCCGTAGTCGCCTTCACCGAGAGCGACGAGCGCCTCGTCGGCACGGTGGCCAAACGGCAGGCGGTGATGAACCCGGAGAACACGATCTTCTCGATCAAGCGCTTCATGGGCCGCAAGGAGGCGGAGGTCAAAGAGGAGGAGACGATCGTCCCGTACAAGGTCGAGGCCGGCCCCAACGGCGACGTCCGCGTCGACGTGCGCGACAAGCAGTACAGCCCGCCGGAGATCAGCGCGATGATTCTCCAGAAGCTGAAGACCGACGCCGAAGCGAAGCTCGGCGACGCGGTCGACAGCGCCGTGATCACCGTCCCCGCCTACTTCAACGACGACCAGCGCCAGGCGACGACCGACGCCGGCAAGATCGCCGGTCTCGACGTCAAGCGAATCATCAACGAGCCGACCGCGGCGGCCCTGGCCTACGGGCTCGACAAAGAGAAAGCCGACCAGACGATCCTCGTCTTCGACCTCGGCGGCGGCACCTTCGACGTCTCGGTGCTGGAAATCGGCGACGGCGTCTTCGAGGTGAAGGCAACCGCCGGCGACAACCACCTCGGCGGCGACAACTGGGACAAAGCGATAGTCGAGTGGCTGGTCGCCGAGTTCAAACGCGACCAGGGCGTCGACCTCTCACAGGACAAGAACTCGTTGCAGCGCCTCTACGAGGCGGCGGAGAAGGCGAAGATCGAGCTCTCCTCGACGCAGGAGACGCAGATCAACCTGCCCTTCATCACCGCCGTCGAGGGTCAGCCCAAGCACCTCGACCTCAAGCTCAGCCGCTCGAAGCTGAACGAGCTGACCGGCGAGCTGCTGGAGCGGATCGTCGGCCCGGTCAAACGAGCGCTCGACGACGCCGACGCCAGCATCGACCACGTGGTCTTGGTCGGCGGCATGACGCGGAACCCCGCCGTGCGCGAGCGGGTCAAGGAGCTGACCGGCAAGGACCCGCATCAGGGGGTCAACCCCGATGAGGTCGTCGCCGTCGGCGCCGGGATCCAGGCCGGCGTGCTGGCCGGCGACGTCAAGGACGTGCTGCTGCTCGACGTCACCCCGCTGACGCTGGGGATCGAGACCAAAGGCGGTGTGATGACGAGGCTGATCGAGCGCAACACGACGATCCCGACGAAGAAGTCGGAGACCTTCTCGACCGCCGACGACAACCAGCCGTCGGTTGAGATCCACGTCCTCCAGGGCGAGCGCGAGATGGCCAGTGGCAACAAGAGCCTGGGCAAATTCCAGCTCACCGGAATCCCACCGGCGCCGCGCGGGATGCCGCAGATCGAGGTCACCTTCGACATCGACGCCAACGGCATCATCAACGTCGGCGCCAAGGATCAGGGCACCGGCAAAGAGCAGAAGATCGAGATCAAATCCGGCTCCGGCCTCTCCGACGAGGAGATCCAGGGCATGGTCTCCGACGCCGAGTCCCACGCCGAGGAGGACGCTCGCCAGCGCCAGCTGGCCGAGGCCCGCAACGTCGCCGAGAACGCCACCTACCAGGCGGAGAAAGCGATCGCCGACTCCGACGGCAAAGTCGACGAGGCGACCGCGGACGAGGTCGCGGCGGCGGTCAAGGGAGTGCGTGACTCGCTCGGTGCCGAGAGCGTCGAGGAGATCGACGCCAAGACCGAGGCACTGAACACGGTGATGACCAAGGCGTCTGAGCAGATCTACGCGGCCGCGTCGGAGGAGGGCGCAACGGCCGACGGCTCCGCCGACTCGTCCGACGACGAGGAGGAGGTCATCGACGCCGAGGTCGTTGACGACGGTGAGAGCAAGTGAGCGCTGAGCAAGGGCCGCCCCGCCCCGACATCCCCGGACGCGAAGCGGAGGAGATGTCGGGTTTTGATTCAGCCCAGCCCTCACCCGATCCCGATCGCAATCTGACTCCCTCGGGAGCGGGTGAGGGCCCAGCCGCAGCGGCCCAGGGTCCGCCAAATCAGAACGCGGCCGGTCAGGTCGAGCAGGATCTCGACGCCCTCCTCGCCGACACGCAGAAGGAGCGGGACGAGTACCTCGACCTGGCGCGGCGGACGAAAGCCGACTTCGAGAACTACCGCAAGCGGATGAGCGCCGAGGTCCAGGGCGCGAACGCGCGGGGCAAGGCGGAGATGGCGGTCGGGATGATCGGCGTGATCGACAACCTCGAACGGGCTCTGGCCGCGGCCGGGATCGACGCCGGCGCCGATCAGGCTCCGGAGGAGCCGCTTGCGCAGGGGATCCTGCTCACCCACCGCGAGCTCTGCGCCGTGCTTGAGCGGGGTGGGATTGAGGGCTTCGACCCGAAGGGGGAGAAGTTCGATCCGACCTGGCAGGAGGCGCTTTCCAAGCTCGCGGTCGAGGGGACCGGTCCCGGCATCGTCGTCGAGACGATGCAGAAGGGCTACCGCTTCGGGGACCAGCTGATCCGGCCGGCCCGGGTGGTCGTCAGCGAGTAGGGGGACCGATTGGCTGACGAGCTCTACAAGACGCTGGGAGTATCCAAGGACGCCTCCGACGAGGAGATCAAGAAGGCGTACCGCAAACTGGCGCGTCAGTACCACCCCGATCGCAACCCCGACGACCCGGCGGCGGAGGAGAAATTCAAGGAGATCTCCGCCGCCCACGACACCCTCGCCGACCCCGAGAAGCGCAAGGAGTACGACCAGGGGGGGCAGTTCGCGGGCTTTGGCGGCAGCAACCCCTTCGGCGGCGGCGGCCGGGCGCAGGCCGGAGGCTTCGGCGGCGCCGACTTCGGCGACATCTTCTCCTCGATCTTCCGCGGCGGCGGCGGCCGGGGGCAGGCCCAGGCGGTCCGCGGCCGCGACCTCGAGACCGAGGTGCCGCTGAGCTTCGACCAGGCGGTCAACGGGGCGCAGATCAGCGTCACCGTGCCGAAGGCCGAGCAGTGTCAGACCTGCCACGGCTCCGGCGCCAAACCGGGCACCAGCCCGGTCACCTGCCCGCGCTGCGAAGGCCGCGGCATCGATGCCCAGAGCCAGGGCTTCTTCTCGATCAGCCAGCCCTGCCCGCAGTGCGGCGGCGCCGGCCAGATCATCGAGGACCCCTGCCCCACCTGCGGCGGCTCCGGCCTCACCCAACAGACCAAGCGCTACAAGGTCAACGTCCCCGCCGGGGTCAAGGACGGGTCCAGGATCCGGCTCGCCGGCAAGGGCGAGGCCGGACCGCGCGGCGGTCCCTCTGGCGACCTCTACGTGACCACCAGGGTCACCCCATCCCCGGTCTTCAAGCGGCTCGACGACGGCAACCTCGAGGTGACGGTGCCGATCTCGATCCCGGAGGCGCTGCGCGGTGGCACGATCGAGGTGCCGACGCTGGAGGGCACGAAGAAGATCAAGGTCGCCGCCGGCACCAAGCACGGCGCGATCCAGCGGCTGAAAGGCGAGGGCCCGCCGAAAGCCAGGGGCAAGGGCCGCGGCGACATCCGCTACCGGCTCGAGATCGAGGTCCCGACCGAGCTCAGCGAGGAGCAGAGCGAGGCGGCCGAGAAGCTGGCCGAGGCCTTCAACGGCGCCGACCCGCGCGAGGAGCTGCTGCGCAAGGCGGGCGCCTGATGGCAGCGACACGCCGCAGCCGGGTGGAGATCACGATCGACGACGAGCGTGGCGTCTTCATGATCTCGGTCGCCGCCGAGCTTGCGGAGATGCACCCGCAGACGCTGCGGATGTATGAGGCGCGGGGGTTGATCGCCCCCAAGCGCTCGCCGAAGAACACCCGCCTCTACTCCCAGCGCGATGTCGAACGGCTGCGGCGGATCCAGGAAATGACCGCGCAAGGGCTGAACCTGGTCGGGGTCGAGACCGTGTTGGCGCTGGAAGAGCGGATGACGAGACTGAACGCCGAACTGGGCCGGGCGCGGCGCCGTATCGAAGAGCTGGAAGCTGAGACGAGAGGAGAACGGGGTTGATGCAGGCAGATCGATTCACCGTCAAATCGCAGGAAGCGGTGGCGGCGGCGCAGGAGCTGGCGCGGCAGGGAGGCAACCCGGAGATGACCCCGGCCCACCTGCTCGTCGCGCTGCTGGCGCAGGCCGAAGGAATGGCGGTCCCGGTCCTGCAGAAGGTCGGCGCCGACGTCGGCGCGCTCGAGACCCGGGCGGCCGAGGCGCTCGGCGCGCTGCCGACCCTCGGCGAGGCCGGCGACGAGCCGCGGATGTCCGCGACCCTGGCGGGGACGCTGCGCCAGGCCGAGAAGGAGATGGCCGAGCTCGGCGACAGCTACATCACGATCGGCCATCTGCTGCTGGCGCTGGCGGACTCCGGCTCGGGCGTCTCCGACCTGCTCCCCGCCCACGACGTCCTCGCCAAGGCGGTCGCCGACGTCCAGGGCCCCGGCCACGTCAACTCGCCCAACGCCGAGGACACCGCCCAGGCGCTGGAGAAATTCGGCCGCGACCTGACCGCCGACGCGCGCAACGGCAAGCTCGACCCGGTGATCGGCCGCGACGAGGAGATCCGCCGCGTGATCCAGGTGCTCTCGCGACGGACCAAGAACAACCCGGTCCTGATCGGCGAGCCGGGGGTCGGCAAGACCGCGATCGTCGAGGGGCTGGCGCAGCGGATCATCGAGGGCGACGTCCCCGAGAGCCTCCGCGACCGGCGCGTGATCGCGCTCGACATCGGCTCGCTGCTGGCCGGCTCCAAATACCGCGGCGAGTTCGAGGAGCGGCTGAAAGCGGTCCTCTCAGAGGTGCAGGAGGCCGCGGGCGGGATCGTCCTCTTCCTCGACGAGCTGCACACGATCGTCGGCGCCGGTGCCGCCGAAGGCGCGGTCGACGCCGCCAACCTCTTGAAGCCGATGCTGGCCCGGGGCGAGCTGCGCGCGGTCGGCGCGACGACGCTCGACGAGTACCGAAAGCACATCGAGAAGGACGCGGCGCTGGAGCGGCGCTTCCAGCCGGTGCTGGTCGGCGAGCCAGACATCAACGACACGATCGCGATCCTGCGCGGGCTCAAGGAGCGCTACGAAAACCATCACGGCGTGCGGATCACCGACTCGGCGATCGTCGCCGCCGCGACCCTCTCCGAGCGCTACATCGCCGACCGCTTCCTGCCCGACAAGGCGATCGACCTGATCGACGAGGCGGCCTCGCGGCTGAAGATCGAGATCGACTCGATGCCGACCGAGATCGACGAGGTCAAACGCCGGATCCAGCAGCTCGAGATCGAGCGCGAGGCGATGAAGCGGGAGACCGACGAAGCCTCGAAGGCCCGACTCGACGCACTTGAGGCGGAGCTCGCCGAGCTGAACGAGAGCTTTAACGAGGTCAACGCCCGCTGGCAGAACGAGAAGAGCGCGATCGAGTCGATCAACGAGTCGAAGGCGCGACTGGAGGAGGCGGGGCGCGAGGCCGAACGGGCCGAGCGCGGGGCCGACCTCGAGCGGGCGGCCAAGCTCCGCTACGGCGACATTCCCGAGCTTGAAAATACGGTGGCCGATCAGGAGGCGCGGATCGCCGAGCTGCACGCCGGCGGCGCCTCGATGCTCTCCGACGAGGTGACCGAGGAGGACGTCGCCGAGGTGGTCGGCAAGTGGACCGGGATCCCGGTCAGCCGGCTGCTCGAGGGCGAGGTCCAGAAGCTGATCCAGATGGAGGAGCGCCTGCACGAGCGGGTGGTCGGCCAGGACGAGGCGATCGCCGCCGTCTCCAACGCGCTGCGGCGCTCGCGGGCCGGGCTCTCCGACCCCGACCGGCCGATCGGCTCCTTCCTCTTCCTCGGCCCGACCGGGGTCGGCAAGACCGAGCTGGCCAAGGCGCTGGCCGAGTTCATGTTCGACTCCGAGGGGGCGATCATCCGCCTCGACATGTCCGAGTACATGGAGAAGCACACGGTCTCGCGGCTGATCGGTGCCCCACCCGGCTACGTCGGCTACGAGGAGGGCGGCCAGCTGACCGAGGCGGTGCGGCGCCGGCCCTACGCGGTGGTGCTGCTCGACGAGATCGAGAAGGCCCACCCCGACGTCTTCAACACGCTGCTGCAGCTGATGGACGACGGCCGCCTCACCGACGGCCAGGGTCGCACCGTCAGCTTCACCAACACGGTCCTGATCATGACCTCCAACGTCGGCAGCGACCGGATCGTCGGCGAGCAGGTCGACGAGGCGATCCGCGAGCAGATCGAGGAGACGCTGACCGCGACCTTCAAGCCCGAGTTCCTCAACCGGATCGATGACACGGTGATCTTCCACCGCCTCTCGAAGGCGGACATCGGCCGCATCGTCGAGCTCCAGGTCGCCCAGCTGGTCGACCGGGTGCGCGAGCGCGGGATCGAGATCGCGCTCTCCGCCGACGCCCGCACCCTGCTCGGCAACCTCGGCTACGACCCGATCTACGGTGCCCGGCCGCTGAAGCGGGTGGTGCAGAAACAACTCGTTGACAAGTTGGCGCTGCGGATCCTCGAGGGTGAGTTCAGCGACGGCGACCGAATCCTGGTCGAGACCCTCGACGGCGAGCTGGTCTTTGAGCGGGCCCCGGTCGCAGTGGCCTGAGCCCGACGGTTCGGATTTTGTTCCCGGACTCATCTATCCGTCCAGTTCTGCCGACAAAGACCATGCATAGGTGCTCTTAAGGTCCCCGGTTAAAGTCAGGGAGGCTTGAGCGCCATTCTTGATCGAGTTAGTGCAGATTTACGATCCGGCTTAAGCTAAACAGCTACACAGGAACTTCAAATCCCGGTAATGGACAACGATCAGACTCCGATAAACGGCGACCTTGAGCGTCGGCCCGCGGCGCCCGCTCCGATCGAGCGGCGGCCCAAGCTGCCTGCCGCCCTCGAGGACGTCGCGCTGACGCTCGAGGACAAGCTCTTCTGGCGTCTGGGCGACGGCATCAGGTCGGGCTTCGAGGTCGTTCGCTGGCCGTTCGAGCGCTTCGCCTGGGCGCTGCAGCGCTCGCTGCTGTGGCCGCTCGAGGATCGCGCCGCCGAGCTCGACGGCCGTGGCCGTGCGATCGCCGCCGGCAGCGGTGCCGTCGTCGTCGCGGTGATTGCGGTCGGCGCCTTCTCGCTGGCGGGCTCCGGCGGCTCCCCGAGCCCCGCGGCCACGC
>JACDGU010000018.1 GCA_013821475.1 Solirubrobacterales bacterium | reverse complement strand
GACCTCCACCTCACGAACAGCGGGAGGTTCGGTAGAGGTCCCCCTCGACCCCGTGCGAACCGTCCCGAAAGCTTCGAAAGCGCCCGAATCCGCGGCCCAGCTCACGGAAGCTGAGGGAGCGGGTCCGGCCTTTGGATTGAGCAACCAACCTTCTGAAGCTGGAAGCAGACGGGCGCGAGGGGGACGGGGGACCCCTCAACCGAACCTCCCCGCAGTTCGTGAGGGCGAGGGGTCCCCCGTCCCCCTCGCCCTGCCTGCTTTACAGCTGCAGCGACTTCACCTGCAGATACTCCTCGAGGCCATACCGCCCGTTCTCTCGGCCATGCCCCGACTGCCCATAACCGCCGAACGGGGCCAACGGGTTGAAGGCGCCGCCGTTGATCTCGATCTGGCCGGTGCGGATGCGCTTGGCGACCTCGATCGCGCGGTCGCTGTCGGCCGACCAGACGCCGCCGGCGAGGCCGTAGTCGCTGTCGTTGGCGATCCGGACGCCGTCGTCAAGGCCGTCGTAGGGCTGGATCGACAGCACCGGGCCAAAGATCTCTTCGCGGGCGATCGTCATCTCCGGCGTCACCTCGGAGAAGACGGTGGGGCGGACGAAGTAGCCGTGGTCGAGGCCCTCGGGCGCCTCCGCGCCGCCGGTCAGGAGCTTGGCGCCCTCGGCCTCGCCCTTCTCGATGTAGCCGCGCACGCGCTGGCGCTGGAGCTCGGAGACGAGCGGCCCGAGCTTGGTCGAGGACTCGAACGGGTCGCCGGGGGTGAACGCCTCGGCGGTCGCTGCGGCGATCTCCTCCGCTTCGGCCAGCTTCTCGCGCGGGACCAGCATCCGGGTCAGGGCGCTGCAGGTCTGGCCCGAGTTGAGGAAGCACTTGGCGACGCCGTCGGGCACCGCCCTGGTGAGGTCGGCGTCGTCGAGGATCAGGTTCGGCGACTTGCCGCCGAGCTCCATCGCCACCGGCTTGACCGTCGCCGAGGCCAGCTCGCTGACCCGCTTGCCGGCCCTGGTCGAGCCGGTGAAGGAGACCATGTCGACGCCGGGGTGGGCGGCGATCGCCTCGCCGACGACCGGCCCGGTGCCGGTGAGAAGGTTGAAGACGCCGGCCGGCAGGCCGGCGGCCTCGATCACCTCGGCCAGCAGGAAGGCGTTGAGGGGCGTCACCTCGCTCGGCTTGAGGACGACGGTGCAGCCGGTCGCCAGCGCCGGGGCGACCTTGCAGGCGATCTGGTTCAACGGGTAGTTCCAGGGGGTGATCGCGCCGACCACGCCGAGCGGCTCGCGCAGCACCCGCGAGTTGCCGATCTCCTCTTCCCAGGCGATTTCGTCAATCAGCTTCGACATCGCCCCGAACTGGGCGATCGGCAGGCCGACCTGGATCATCTGGCTCAGCTTCAGTGGCATTCCCAGCTCCTGGGAGATCGTCGCGGCGATCTCGTCGCTGCGCTCGGCGAGGCCGGCGGAGATGGCGGTCATGTAGTCGGCACGCTCCTCGCGGGAGGTCTGCGACCAGGTGGGGAACGCCTCGCGAGCGGCCCGGACGGCATGGTCAGCGTCCTCGGGAGTGCAGGCGGGAACGGTGCCCATCACCTCCTCGGTCGTCGAGTTGATCACCTCGATCGGCTCCGTACCGCTGGGCTCGACCCACTCGCCGCCGATGAAGATCCTCTGCTTGACCTGAAGCTCCGCTGCAGTCGCCATCTCGCTCCTCCTCAGTGCTCGCTCACCCGATTCGATCTCCCGACCAACGCTAGCGGGTGCGCGGCGGCTGGTGGCAAGGGAGACTCCTACGCCTTGGCGGCGAGTCCAGCGAGCGCCGCGGGCCGGCCCGGGCCGGGGATCTGGCGGGCGTCGCGGGCATTCAGCACCTGACCGCACTCTGCGCAGACGCCGCGGTCGCTGACGTGGCCGCCGCAGACCTTGTGGATGATGATTTTCGGCGGCCCGTCGGGGTTCGAGGAGTAGCGGTCGCCCCAGTTGAGCAGCGCGATCAGCGCCGGCCAGAGGTCCAGCCCCTTCTCGGTCAGGAAGTACTCGAAGCGTTCCGGACTCTGCTGGTAGGGGCGGCGCTCGAGGATTCCCTCGGCGATCAGCCGCTGCAGGCGGGCGGAGAGCACGTTGCGGGCCACTCCCAGCGACTCCTGGATCTCGCCGAAGCGGCGGTTGCCGTTGAGGACGTCGCGGACGATCAACAGCGACCAGCGCTCGCCGATCACCTCGAGCGACTCGGCGATCGAGCAGACCTGCCCCGGATACTCGTGATTGAGCACATGTGAATCTTCGCACACTCGGTTGCATCAAACAACTGACTGAGGTAGGGTCCTGTCAGTTGCTTGACGAAACCAACGTGAAGGTCGCCGATCGGAGGCGTCAGATGAGGCTGCTCAACAGAAGGCATCAGCGCGGCAAGCGGCCGCGGATCGTGATCAGCGCCGAGGAGATCGCCGCCGATCTGCACTACCCGGCGGGCCGGCCCCCGGCGCGCCGAGCGAGCGCCCCGGCCAGGCAGGCCGGCAGCCGATGAGCGAAGACGGAGTCGTGCTGGCCGGCGCGCAGAGCTGCCGCCGCCGCCGATCGCGGTGACGATGAGCCTGCGCCCGGTCGAGCTCGAGGAGGGCCGGGTTGTCTTCGAGGGCGAACCGGGGGAGGAGCACTACAACCCGATCGGCGTCGTCCACGGCGGCTACGCCGCGACCCTGCTCGACTCGGCACTCGGCTGTGCGGTCCACACCACGCTGCCGGCCGGCGTCGGCTACACCTCGCTCGGCCTCGAGGCGAAGTTCGTGCGGCCGATCAGCCGCGACACCGGCCGCGTCCTCTGCGAGGCGACCGTCCTCTACCGCGGCCGCAGACAGGCGACCGCGGAGGCGACGCTGACCGCGGCAGACAGCGGCAAGCTGCTCGGCCACGGAACGACGACCTGCATGATCCTCGGCGCCGTCTGAGCGATGGCGGCGGCGGGAAGCTCAGGCGGTCTGGCGACGCGCCAGCTCGACCAGCAGCCGCACGCCATAGCCGCTGGCGTCCTTGCCGGTGTACTCGCGGCCGACGTCCCAGGCGGTGCCGGCGATGTCGATGTGTGCCCAGGGGGTGTCGTCGACGAACTCCTCGAGGAAGGAGGCGGCGGTGATCGTGCCCGCCTCGCGCTTGGAGCCGAGGTTGGAGAGGTCGGCGAAGGTACCCTTCATCATCGCCTTGAACTCGGGGTGCAGCGGCAGTCGCCAGGTCAGCTCGCCGGTCGTCTCGCCGGCCGCGATGACCTCGTCGGCGAGTGCGTCGTCGTTGCCGATCACCGCGGCGAAGGTGGAGCCGAGCGCGATCACGACGGCGCCGGTCAGGGTGGCGATGTCGACGACCCGCTCGGCGCCGAGCTCGACCGCGTAGGCGAGCGCGTCGGCGAGGATCAGCCGGCCCTCGGCGTCGGTGTTGTTGACCTCGACCGTCTTGCCGTTGTACTGGGTGATGATGTCGCCGGGCTTGACTGCCGTTCCGGAGGGCATGTTCTCGGTCGAGGGAACGACCGCGATCAGCTCCAGCGCCAGGCCGAGCTCGGCGATCGCCGCCACCGCCTCCAGCACCGCGGCGCCACCAGACATGTCGTACTTCATCTCCTGCATCCCGGCGCCGGGCTTGAGCGAGATGCCGCCGGTGTCGAAGGTGACTCCCTTGCCGACCAGGCCGAGGGTCGGGCCACTGCCGCCGCCCGAGTAGCGCAGGACGATCATTCGCGGGTCCTCGGGGCCGCCCTGGCCGACGGCGGCGAGGCCACCCATCCTTTTTGCGACGATCTGCTCACGGCCGAGGATCTCGGCCGTGATCTCCTCGGCACCGGCGGCGATCTCCTCGGCGCGGGCGGCGAGGAAGCCCGGGGTGGCGAAGTTGGCGGGGGTGCTCTGCAGGTCGCGGGCGCGGTTCTGGGCGACGGCACAGACGCGGGCCAGCTCGACCGCGTCGGCCACCGCGGCGGGGGCGAGCAGGGTCAGCGACTCGACCTCGGGCACCGGCTCGTCGGGCTCGGCGCGGAAGCGATCGAAGCGGTAGGCGCCGAGGATCGTGCCGGTGACGATCGCCTCGGCGGCGGCTGCCTCGTCGCCGAGCTCGGGCAGCTGCCAGGCCAGCGAACCCGCCTCGAGCCGGGCCGCCTCCTTGACCGCGACCGCGGCGGCGATCCGCAGGCGCTCGGCGTCGGCCTCCTCGTGCTTGCCGAGGCCGACCACGAGCAGGCGGGGCCCGGACTCGGGAAAGACCGCGGAGAGGCTCTTGAACGAGCCCTTGGCGGCAGCGGCCCCGGGGGCGCCTGCGACCGCCGCCGGCAGTGCCTCGCCCTCGTAGAGACCGATCGCCGCCAGGTCGGCACCGACCTCGGCCGCCTCGCTCTGCTTGATCTCGATCTTCATCGGCCGCGAGTTTACGGATTGCGCTCCCCCCGTCCTGTGGTTCCTTATGCACGAATACCGTCCAAAAGGAACCGCGGAATGCAAAGGCGGCCGGTATCGTCACCGGCTGGGCTTGGCGCCCGCATGGCCGGATTCAGTCAAATCGGAGAAGAAAGGCAGTAGATGCCCAGCTCAGTGATCCTCGGTACCGCACGCACCCCCTTCGGAAAGATGGGTGGGGCCCTCTCCTCGCTCGATGCCACCGACCTCGGCGGGACCGTGATCGAGGCCGCGCTGGAGCGTTCGGGCGTCGCTCCCGACCAGGTCCAGCAGGTCGTCTTCGGCCAGGTGCTGCAGGCCGGCCAGGGGCAGATCCCCTCGCGCCAGGCTCAGATCAAGGGCGGCATCCCCAAGGAGGTGCCGTCGGAAACGATCAACAAGGTCTGCGCCTCGGGCATGCGCTCGCTCGGCCTCGCCGACCTCTCGATCCGCGCCGGCGACACCGAAGTCGCCGTCACCGGAGGCATGGAGTCGATGAGCCAGGCGCCCTACCTGCTGCCCGGCGCCCGCTTCGGCTTCCGCATGGGCGACGTCAAGGCGATCGACGCGATGACCCACGACGGCCTCACCAACCCCTTCACCGGCAAGCAGATGATCAACGAGGCGAGTGAGGTCTCAAACGAGCTGGAGATCACCCGGGTCGACATGGACCGCTTCGCCGAGCGCTCGCACCGGCTCGCCGCCGAGGCGACCGACGCCGGCCGTCTGGCCGACGAGATCGTCGGCGTCACCGTCAAGTCGCGCAAGGCGGAGACGACGGTCGAGACCGACGAGGCGATCCGGCCCGACACGACGCTTGAGACGCTCGCCAAGCTGAAGGGAATCGGCGGCGGCGACGCCACCCACACCGCCGGCAACGCGCCGGGGGTCAACGACGGCGCCGGCGCGATCGTCGTCGCCTCCGAGGAGTGGGCGCAGCGCGAAGGGCGCACGCCGCTGGCCCGGGTCCTCTCCTACGGGACCGTCGCCGACGACTTCGCCTACCTCGCCAGGACCCCGGCCAACGCCGCCAAGCAGGCATTGGAGAAGATCGGCAAGAGCCCCGAGGAGGTCGACCTCTGGGAGATCAACGAGGCCTTTGCCTCGGTCGCGCTGAACTCGGTGCGGATGCTGGGAGTCGACGAGGAGAAGGTCAACGTCAACGGCGGCGCGATCGCGCTCGGCCACCCGGTCGGTGCCTCGGGCTCGCGGATCGTCGGCGCCCTCGTCCACGAGCTACTGCGGCGCGGTGGGGGTCTCGGTGTGGCCGCGATCTGCTCCGGCGGCGGTCAGGGCGACGCGATCGTGATTGAGGTGCCCGCGCAGTAACGCGGGCACCTGGACCGTCAGATCGCGATGAGGCGGGCGGCCGCATTCTTCGACTTGGACAAGACCCTGATGGCGGGGTCGAGCAGCATGCAGTTCGCCCGCGTCGCCACTCAGCAGGGGATCATCGGCCGCCGCCAGCTGGCCAGCTGGGGCATCGAGCACCTCCGCTACCGACTGCGGGGGACGACCGACGAGCGCACCGGCGACGTGCTGCGCGTCGCTCGTGAGTTGATCCGCGGCGTCCCGGAGAAGACGATCGCGCGGATGGAGCCGGAGGTGATGGCAGGGATTCTGCCGCGCGTCTTCCCGCAGATGCTCGTCGAGGTACATGCTCACCAGGACGCCGGCCGTCCGGCCTTCATCGTCAGCGCCGCCGGCAACGGGATCGTCGAGTCGCTGGCCCGGGTGCTGGGGATGGACGGCGGGATCGGCACCGGCTACGAGGTCGACGGCGCCGGCAACTTCACCGGTCGCTTCGAGGGCCCCTTCGTCTACGGCCCGGGCAAGGTCGAGGCGATGCACGCCTTCGCCGAGCGCCACGACATCGACCTCGAGGCCTCCTACGCCTACTCGGACTCGCTCTCGGACCTGCCGATGCTGCGCGCGGTCGGCAACCCGGTCGCGGTCAACCCCGACCCGCCGCTGGCGGCGATCGCCAGGGAGGAGGGCTGGCAGACGATGCGCTTCGAGCGACTCGGCCGCCGCCTGGTCGCGATCGGGGTGACGCTCCTCGCCGCCGTCGCCGGCTTCGGCGCCTCGCGGCTCGCCGCCCGCCGCAGACCTCCCACTCGGCGCTTCCCGGCCGCACGCTCGAACCGGCGATGAGCAGGCGCGCCTGGGTCGCCTTCGCGGCGGTCTCGGTCGTCTGGGGAACGCCGTACCTCTTGATCAAGATCGCGGTAGACGGCGGCATGCCGCCGGTGGCCCTGGCCTTCTCGCGCGTCGTGCTGGGAGCGGTTGTGCTGCTGGCGATCGCCTGGCGGCTCGGCACCCTGCCGACGCTGCGCGGTCGCTGGCGCTGGTTGGCCGCTTTCGGGTTGGCGGAGATCGCGATCCCGTTTCCGATGATCGCCGTCGGCGAGCAGCGCGTCACCTCCTCGACCGCCGCGATCGTGATCGCCACCGCGCCGTTGCTGGTGGCGCTGCTGGCGATCCGCTTCGAGCCGGCCGAGCGGGTCGGCGGCCGGCGGCTGTGCGGATTGCTGGTCGGCCTCGCCGGGGTGGCCGCCCTGGTCGGCCTCGACGTCTCCGCAGATTCCGGCGAGCTGCTCGGCGTCGCCGCGATCTTCGTCGCCGCCGCCGGCTACGCGGTCGGGCCGATGGTCCTCAAACGGCACCTCGCCGACCTCGACCCGATCGCCGCGATGGGCGCCTCGCTGGCAATCGCCGCCCTGCTACTCGCGCCGCTCGCCGCCACCAGCCTGCCCGCGGTATCGCCCAGCGGCGGCGCGCTCGCCTCGGTCATCGTCCTCGGCCTGCTCTGCACCGCTTTCGCGATGGTCCTGATGGCGGTGCTGGTCGACGAGGCCGGTCCCGGGCGAGCCCTCGTCGTCACCTACGTCAACCCGGTGATCGCGGTCGGGCTCGGCGTCGCCTTCCTCGGCGAGGCGCCGGGCCTCGGCGCCGTTCTCGGGCTGCTCCTGATCCTCGCCGGCTCCTGGCTCGCGACCGACGGACGGCTGCCGTCACGTGCCGCAGCCGCCCTCTGCAAACGCGGACCGAATAGGCTTGGCAGCGCCGATGGAAGCCGCAACCGCCCGTAAGATCCGCGTCGTCGTGGCCAAGCCCGGCCTCGACGGCCATGACCGCGGCGCCAAGATCATCGCCCGCGCCCTGCGCGACGCCGGTATGGAGGTCATCTACACCGGCCTGCACCAGACGCCCGAGCAGATCGCCGAGACGGTGATCCAGGAGGACGCCGACGCGGTCGGCCTCTCGATTCTCTCCGGCGCCCACATGACCCTGGTTCCGAGGGTCGTCGCGATCCTCAAGGAACAGGGCGTCGACGATGTCCTCGTCACCGTCGGCGGCACGATCCCCGCCGACGACATCCCCGAGCTGAAGAAGCTCGGCGTCGCCGAAGTCTTCACCCCCGGCGCCGGCACCGACGAGATCGTCGAGTACATCCGCGGCGCCGCCACGGAACGCCACGCACGCGCCGTATAGGCGCTTTCAACACCGATCCGTGCATAGGTCTGCCGGGCCGGTTATAATCATTGATTGACTGGTCAGTCAACGACCGGTTGACAACCGATAAGATCCCCGCCCGCAACGGGCCAGCGAGGCGCCAAGCGCAGCCCGCGAAGACCTGAGACTCATCCCCAAGGAGGCTTCAACTTGAAGATCTGCGTCCTCGTCAAGGAGGTTCCGGACGCCGCCGTTCAGAAGCGCATCGATCCCAGCACGATGCGTCTGGACCGCGGCGGCGAGAAAAACCTCAATCCCTTTGATACGCACGCCCTCGAGGCGGCCATGCAGATCAAGGAGGGTGGAGCGATCCCGGTGGAGGAGGTCGTGGCCGTCACCATGGGCCCCGGTTCCGCCGTCCGCGCCCTGCACAAGGCCGTCGCCCTCGGCGCCGACCGCTCGGTCCACCTCTCCGACGACGCCCTGTCGGGCTCTGACGTCTGCGCCACCGGCTACTCGCTGGCCAAGGTTCTCGAGTCCGAGAGCCCGGATCTGGTCCTGCTCGGCCAGCAGTCCGATGACGGCGAGTGCTACACGATCGGCGCCGTCGTCGCCGACCACCTGCAGATGCCTTCGCTGACGCAGGTGATCAAGATCGACGTCAACGACGGCAAGCTCCGCTGCGAGCGCCAGGCCGAGTACGGCTACGACACCGTCGAGGTCGAGTTGCCCGCGGTTATCAGCGTCGGCGACGCGATCAACGAGCCTCGCTACCCCAGCCTCAAGGCGATTATGGGGGCGAAGAAAAAACCGCTCGACACCAAGGCCACCGGCGACGTCGGAATCGACGACGGCATGGTCGGCGAGGCCGGTTCCAAGACCACCGTCCTGGCGCTCAACCCGCCGCCGGCGAAGGAAGCCGGCGAGATCATCGAGGACGAGGACACCAACGAGACGGTCGAAAAGATCGTCGCCTGGCTTGACGAGAGGAAATTGATCTAGATGGCAGGCATCCTGGTTTACGCCCTGCATGACGACGAGGGCAACTTCAACAAAAACTCACTCGGGGCGATCTCCGAGGCGGCCAAGCTGGCCGGCGAGATCGGCGGCGACGCCGCGGCTCTCGTCGTCGGCGGGATCGCCGACGACGCCTGCGCCGGACTTGGCAAGTACGGCGCCGCCAAGGTCTACCGGGCCAAGACCGTGCCCGAGGGCCTGGCTCAGCCGATCGTCGACGCGATGGCGAAGGTGATCACCGACGAGGGCATCTCCTACGCCCTGTTCGGCGGCGGCCTGCTCGGCTTCGAGATCGGTGCCGGGCTCACTGCCCGCCTCAACGCCGGCGTGACGATGGAGGTCACCGAGGTCAAGGTCCAGGACGGCAAGCTCGTCTCCGAGCGGCCGATCCTGCAGGACTCCCAGATCGCCGACGTCGGCTACGTCGGTGAGATCGGGATCATCATCAGCCGCCTCAACGCGTTCGACATCAAGGAGACCGGCGGCAGCGCCGAGGTCGTCGACGTCGAGGTCGAGCTCTCGCCCTGGTCGACCAAGGCGACGATGGTCCAGCGCGGCGAGCAGCGTGGCGCCGACGTCAACATCGAGGACGCCGACATCCTCGTCGGCGGGGGCCGCGGACTCGGTGCCGCGGAGGGATTCAAACTGGCCGAGGAACTGGCCGAGTCGATGGGCGGCGCCGTCGCCGCGACCCGCGCGGTCGTCGACGCCGGCTGGTACCCCTACGCCGCCCAGATCGGCCAGACCGGGAAGACGGTCGCGCCGAAGCTGTACCTCGCGGCCGGCGTCTCCGGGGCGATCCAGCACAAGGTCGGGATGCAGAACTCGGAGAACATCCTCGCGATCAACAAGGACCCGAACGCGCCGATCTTCGAGTTCTCCGATCTCGGCGTGGTCGGCGATCTGCACAAGATCGTCCCCAAGCTGACCGAGGCGATCAGAGCGAAGAAGGCAGGCTGAGCGGATGCCAGTAGCACCGAGCGAGTTCCCGCCCCCGTTCGACCCGGCGACCGTGATCGGTCCGCCAACCGACGCCGAGGACGAGCGGATCGAGGTTGGCGTGGCGATTGTCGGCGGCGGCCCCGCCGGGCTCGCCTGCGCCAACAAAGTGATGCAGCTGCTCGAGAACGAGCCGGAGCTGACCGAGAAGCTGGGCGAAGTCCCGGTCGCGGTGATCGAGAAGGGCAAAGTCGCCGGTGCGCATCTGCTCTCGGGGGCCAACATGAAGCCCTCGGCGATGGAAGAGCTGTTCCCCGACCTGCCGAAGTCCGAGTGGCCGGTCTACCAGGAGGTAACCAAGGACGCGGTCTACATGCTGACCTCGAAGAAAGCGATTCCGGTCAAACCGCCGCCCCCGGGGTTCAAAAACCACGGCAACTACGTCACCTCCGTCGCCAAACTGGGCCGCTTCCTCGCCGAGAAAGCGGAGGAGGCCGGCGTCTACATCCTCTCCGAGACCGCCGCGACCAAACTGCTGGTCGAGGACCGCGTCGTCAAGGGCATCCGCTCCGGCGACCGCGGCCGCGGTAAGGACGGCGAAGAGCTCGGCAACTTCGAGCCGGGGTCCGACGTCGTCGCCAGGGCGACCGTCCTCGCCGAGGGCACCGTCGGCCACCTCACCTACGCCGCTTACGACTACTTCGACATGCACGGTGCCGACCCGATGCGCTGGGAGCTCGGGGTGAAAGAGGTCTGGGAGGTGAAGGAGCCGCTCGACCGGGTCATCCACACGATGGGCTGGCCACTGCGCAAAGGCGCCAAATACAACGAGTTCGGCGGCAGCTTCATTTACCCGATGGGCGAGGACAAGATCTGCATCGGCCTCGTCGCCGGGCTCGACTACACCGACGCCACCTTCAGCGTTCACGACGCTCTGCAGCTGTTCAAGACCCACCCCTTCATCAAGAAGCTGATCGAGGGCGGCAAGCGGGTTGCCTGGGGGGCGAAGACGATTCCCTCCGGCGGCTATTTCGCGATGCCCAAGCGCCTCGCGGTTCCCGGCATGGTCGTCGCCGGCGACGCGGCGAGCATGGTCAACATCCCGACCCTGAAGGGCGTCCACTACGCGATGCACGCCGGGATGTACGCGGCGGAAGCGATCGTCGACGCGCTGAAGCAAGACTCGGTCAACTTCGAGGCCTACGACGAGCGGGTCCACAACTCGGCGATCGAGAAGGACCTCTATGAGTCGCGCAACATGCGCCAGCCCTTCTCCAAGGGCTTCTTCGTCGGCGGCGCGCTCGCCTCGGCGATGACGGTCACCAAAGGCGCCTTCCCCGGCGGTCACTGGAAGCAGGAGGACGACGCCGAGAACGAGATGGAGATCGGCAAGGCCGGCGACATGTACGTCAAAGCCGACAACGAGATCACCTTCAACAAGCTCGACTCGGTCTTCCTCTCCGGCAACGCCACCCGCGACGACGCTCCCAACCACGTCCGGATCCAGACCCGGGTGCCGAAAGAGGTGGCCCAGACCTGGGTCTCGATGTGCCCGGCCCAGGTTTACGAGATCCCCGACGCCGAGCTCGAGAGCGGTGCCGCCGAGGTCAACGTCCACGTCACCGCCTCCAACTGCGTCCAGTGCGGCGCGATCACCGCCAAGGGCGGCCGCCTGACGCTGCCCGAGGGCGGCGACGGCCCTCTATACCAGGAGACCTGAGAGCGCTGGCGTAGCGGGCGCCCCGAGCATAGGCGCCTGCGGGCGAGGTCTACGTTCTCGGCACCTCCTTCCGGATCGCCGGGAGAGGAAGGCTCCTCCCAGGGGTAGCGCCTGAGAGCGGGGCTCCCCATCGCGTGGTTCCTTTTGCACGGATCGCGTAACTAAGGAACCGCGGGATGTAGGCACTCGAAGCGGTGGTTCCTTTTACGCGAAATGCGTGCAAAAGGAACCATGGGTTCGCCGGGGCCGGGGCAAGGTGCCCGCCATATTGGCTTCTGGCGTTCTGAATAGGCTCGGCTGATGCTGGGTCTCGGAATCCTGTGTGCCGTGGGGGCATCCATCCTTTACAACACCTCCATCGCCCTGCAGGCGATGGAGGCTCGGGACGTTCCGGCGGAGCACTCGCTGCGGGTCTCCCTGATCGGGAAGCTCATCCGCAACAAAAAATGGCTCGGGGCGACGCTGCTCGGGCTGCTCGGCTGGCCGCTGGAGATCGCGGCGCTGCTGCTGGCGCCCCTGACCGTAGTCCAGCCGTGTCTGGCGAGCGGCTTGATCGTGCTGCTCTGGCTCGGGGTGACGAGGCTGGGGGAGAGGCCCGGGCGCCGCGAGTACCTGGCGGTGGCGGCGATCGTCGCCGGCGTCGCGGGCGTCGCCTGGGCGGCGCCCGACCGGAGCACCGACCACTCGGGGACGGTTGCGATCGCGGTGGCGCTCGGCCTGGTCGCGATCCCGATCGCGCTGCCCTATGTGCTGCGCAGGCGCCCATCGGGAGCGGGGACGGTTGCCGTGATCGGCGCCGGCTTCGGTTACGCCTGGACGGCGATCGCCAGCAAGCTGCTGACCGACGAACTGGCGGCGGGGCTGCTGCTGGTGGCGGTGGGCTGGCTCGCCACCGCGGCCGCCTCGGAGGGATTGGCGCTGCTGAGCGAGATGAGCGCTCTGCAGAGCGGGCCGGCGACCAGAGTGGCACCGGTGATGTTCGCGGTGCAGGTGATGGTGCCGGTGATCCTGGCGCCATTGATCTTCATGGAGAAGTGGTCGACGACGCCCGGCGACGGGGCGGCGCTGGTCGGCTTCATGCTCGTCTCGCTCTCCGGGGTGATCCTGCTGGCCAGCTCGAAGGCGGTCGCGGCGGTGATTGAGAGCGCCCACGCGAACGATTGAACTCGGCCCGAGGGCGCATGAAAAGGGGCTAAGTGGGAGCTAAAGGTTGTCCGGGCCGGCGCTTTGAGTCCGGCTTCGCTGCTAGCCTCCCGCCCGCCTTTGGCGATAACCAGTTAGCCCCGCCGGGCAATACCCTCAGTCACACTCACCAAGGAGCCATCGTAGGGTCCCCAGCGACATCCCGGCTCGACGCGACCAAGTTCGCAATCGGGTTCGATCACCGCGACCGAGCCAGGCTCTTCGAGCTCTGGACCCAGGTGCTCGATTCCGAGCAGTGGTCCGAGGGCGCACTGCTCGACGCCTTCGAGCAGCGCTGGGCGCAGTGGAACGGGCTTCCCAGCCTCGGCCTCTCGAGCTGGGCCGGCGGCGCCCTGGCGGCGCTGGAGTTCGCCGGCGTCAAGGGTGAGACGGTGCTCTGCCCCTCCAACACCTTCATGGCGACGCCGCTGGCGGCGATCGGCGCCGGGGCCGAGGTCGAGTTCGTCGACTGCCGCCGCGACGACCTCTGCATGTCCTTCGAGGACTTCGAGGCCAAGGCCGAGCGCACCAAGCCGCGCGCCGCAATCCTCGTCCACATCGGTGGCCACATCGCCTTCGACTCCGAGAAGATCGCCGAATACTGTGCCGCTCAGGGGATCTTCCTGCTCGAGGACTGCGCCCACGCCCACGGCGCCGGCTGGAACGGCGAGCGGCCGGGAGCCTATGGCGACGCCGGCGTCTACTCGCTTTACGCGACCAAGACGGTCTCGACCGGGGAGGGCGGCGTGCTCGTCTCCGGCAATGAGGAGCTGATCGAGTTCGCCAAGAAGTTCCGCAACTACGGCAAGTTCGATCATCAGGTCGACGGCCTCAACTTCCGCATGAGCGAGTTCACCGCCGCCCTGGCGCTGGTCCAGGCCGAGCGGATGGCGGAGATCGTCGCCTGGAAGAACGAGTACGCCCGCGAGCACCTCGACCCGGTTCACCCGGCCCGGCTGGCCCTGCCCGAGGGGATGACCTCGGGCTTCTACAAGTACATCGTCTTCGAAGAGCTCGACAAGAGCACGGGAAAGGTCTACGACCAGCCCTGTCACCGCATCATGGGCCGCTTCGACGAGCTGCCGAACACCGACTGGGTGGCCGAGAACCACTGGTGCGTGCCGCTCTACTACCGCCCCGAGAGCCGCGAGGCGGCGTTGAACCATAAGGAGGAACCGTGAGGGTCCTGGTAACCGGAGGAGGGGGCTTCATCGGCTCCCACGTCGTCGACCGCCTGCGCGACCGGGGGATGACGCCGCGAATCTTCGATCTCAGTGCCTCGCCCTACCACTCGCCGCTCGAGGTCGAGACCTTCACCGGCTCGATCACCGACCCGGCCAATCTCGACCTGGCGATGCGCGACTGCGACGCGGTCATCCACCTCGCCGCCGTCGCCGACGTCGGCCACGTCCTCGCCGACCCGGTCCTGGCCGAGGAGGTCAACACTCGCGGCACGCTCAACGTGCTCGAGGCCGCCGCCGGCGCCGAGGTCGGCCGCGTCGTCTATGGCTCGACTACCTGGGTCTACAGCGACTGCGTCGAGCAGAGCGTCGACGAGGAAACGCCGATCCCGGCGCCGCGCCACATCTACACCGCGACCAAGCTCGCCGGCGAGACCTACTGCGCCGGCTACGCCGAGCTCTATGGCCTCGAGAGCACGGTCCTGCGCTTCGGCATCCCCTACGGGCCGCGCGCCCGCGCCGCCGGCGTCGTCGCCAAGTTCACCGACCTCGCCTTCGAAGGCAAGGCGCTGACGATCGCCGGCGACGGCAGCACCACCCGCAGCTTCATCTACGTCGAGGACCTCGCCGACGGCATCGTCGCCGCGCTCGCGCCCGAGGCCGGCGGCCGCACCTACAACCTCTCCGGCGACGAGGTCGTGACGATCCTCGAAATCGCCGAGCGGGTGCAGGAAAACACCGACGACTGCGAGATCGTGCACACGCCGCCGCGCCCGGGCGACTTCCCCGGCAAGGCGATCTCCAACCAGCGCGCGCTGGAGGAGCTCGGCTGGAAAGCGGACACCAGCTTCAAGGACGGCGTCCGCCGGTACGTCGAATGGGTCCGCTGCACGACTCGCCCGCCGGACCCGATCCCCGGCAAGAGGCCGTCGCTGAACGGCAACGACCACGCCGCCGGCGCGCTGCTCGCCGGCGCTTCCCGCTCGGAGGAGCGGGCGCCACGGGTCCTCGTCCTCAGCGCCGACATCGGCGAGGGCCACGACCTGCCGGCGCGGGTGATCAAGGCCGATCTCGAAGAAGAGTTCCCGGACTCCGAAGTGACGATCGAGAACGGGCTCGAGGCGATGGGCAAGCTCAGCGCCTCGGTCCTGCGCAACGGCTCGAAAGTGACCTTCCGCTGGGCCCCCTGGCTGTTCGACATCCAGTACTGGCTGATCACCAAGTTCGCCCCGGCGCGCTGGCTCTTCCACAAACTCGGCTACATCTTCTCCGGCCGCGGCCTGATGAAGGTGGTCGAGGCCCACGATCCCGACGTCGTGATCTCGACCTACCCGGGCGTCACCGCGGTGCTCGGCATGCTGCGCGAGAACCGTCGCTTGGAGATCCCGGTGCAGTCGGCGATCACCGATCTCGCCGGCCTGCGCTACTGGGCCCACCCCGGCGTCGACCTGCACTACGTCACCCACCCCGAGTCGATCGAGGAAGTCGAGCGGCTGGTCGGCCCCGGCACCGTCGAGTGGGCGCGGCCGCCGATCTCGCGCGAGTTCCTGATGCCGCGGACCCGGCGCGACGCCCGTGAGGCGCTCGACGTCCCAGCCCACGCGCGGATGGTCCTGGTCTCCGGTGGCGGTTGGGGGATCGGCGACCTCGAGGGCGCGATCGATACCGCGCAGTCGGACGGGGACACGCTGGTCACCTGCATCACCGGTCGCAACGAGGGGGTCCGCGAGAGGCTCGAGCAGCGCTTCGCCGACAACGACCGGGTCCGCGTCCTCGGCTTCACCGAGCAGATGAGCGACTGGATGGCGGCCGCCGACGCGATGATCCACGCCACCGCCGGGCTGACCGTCCTCGAGGCCCACATCCGTGGCTGCCCCGTCGTCTCCTACGGCTTCTCCGCCGGCCACCTGCGCGCCAACAACGCCGCCTACGAACGCTTCGGGCTGGCCGAGGTGGCGCGCTCCGAGCACGAGCTGGAGTCGGTCCTGCGCCACGTCACCCGCGAGCGTCAGTCGCCCGATTCCTCCTTCGCCTCGCTGCCCTCGATCGCCTCGCGGGCCTTGACCGTGCGGCCCAGGGTCCGCCTGCAGCCGGTCTGGCGCCTGCGCACCGCGCGGGCCGTTGCCGCTGCGGCGGTCGCGATCTTCCTTTTGGTGATGGTGCTCGCGGCGGTCCATACCGAGAGTCCCTACCGGGTCGTCGCGAATCCGTTCAAAGGACGGATCCACTTCGGCAAGGACTCCGACACTCCGGCACCCGCAGCCTCCAGCAGTGTCCCGTCGGCGTCCGCCGGCACCGGTTCGCAGGAAACCGCGGCAAGCTCCACTCCTTGATCCGAGTCGCGGCCGCCGCGGGGCTCGGCCCGGCGACGGTCTTCCATGTCGGCCCGGCGCTGGCGCCGGTCGTGCCCAGGCTCGGCGACGGGCTCGGGATCAAGCTGCGCGAGGACGGGGGAGACGGCGTCGCCCTCACCTTCGACGACGGTCCCCATCCGCAGGGCACCCCGGCGGTGCTGGAGTCGCTGCGTGAGGCGGGCGCCAGGGCGACCTTCTTCCTCGCCGGCGAGCAGGTCGAGAGGCGCCCGGCGTTGGCCGCCGAGATCGTCGCCGCCGGGCACCGGGTCGAGCTGCACTGCCATCGTCACCGCAACCAGCTACGACTCGGCGCCCGCGACCTGCTCGAGGACGCCGAGCGAGCGAGGGCGGCGATCGAGGAGGCGAGCGGCCAGGCGGTCAGCGACTATCGGCCGCCCTACGGGATCTTCAGCGCCGTCGGTCTGCGGGCGATTCGCGGCCGCGGCTGGCGACCGGTGCTCTGGTCGCAATGGGGCAGGGACTGGGGCCGCCGCGCGACGCCGGCCTCAATCACGCGTCGGCTGACCACCGACGTCCACGCCGGGGACATTCTGCTCCTGCATGACGCCGACTACTACAGCGCGCCGGGCTCCTGGGTACGCACCGCCGCCGCGCTGCCGAGAATCCTCGAGGTGCTCGAGGCGCGGGGGCTGAGGTCGAGGCTGCTGCGCCGCTGAGTCGGCGGTGCCAGCGTCCACACGTCGCAGCCGGCGAAGGCTTCGTCGAGGCGCTGGGCCATCGTGCTGCGGGGGCGATTCTGGTCGAAGATCTGCTGTGCCATAGCTCTCCGTCGTGTAGGGGGTGGAGGAAGATTCCCCCTGCAGTCGGACGAAATATCTGCACTTTGCGACTTTCTGGGAACGTATGTTCGCTTTGGCGGTTACGACGATTGCGCAAACTGCGCGATCTCGTCAGCGAGGCGCTGGGGCTGATCGAGCGGGACGAAGGTCTTCGACCCCTCGATTTCAACGATCCGGGCGTTCGCGCAGTCGGCCGCGAGCCGCTGCGCGTAGGAGATCGGGAAGAACCGGTCGCCCGGGGCCCAGGGCATCAGGATCGGCAGCTCGGAGCCCTTCAGCTTCGCCGCCGCCTCCAGCGTGAAGCGCTTGTTCATCCCGACCGTGACCTTTTTCAGGTCGCGGTTGATCGCCGGGTCGGTGAGCCCCGGCCGCAGCCAGGAGGCAACCAGCTCGTCGGGAATCCGGGTCCTAGCGAAGGGGCGGAAGGAGAGGCGTCCGAGGGCGCCGATCCGGAACGGTGCGCCGACGATCGCCATCCCCCTCGGCAGCTTGGCCAGCGGCGGCAGCGCCTTGAAGATCCCGGGCGGGAAGTTCTCGTGGGTGTCGCAGTTGGTCAGGACCAGGCGGCCGATCCGCCCGGGGTGGCGGGTGGCGAGGACCTGCGACATCGCGCCCCCGGAGTCGTTGCCGACGATCGTAACGTCCTCGAGGTCGAGCGCCTCGAGCAGGTCGGAGATCGTTGCCGCGACCCCGGGCGGGGAGAGGTCCGCGGTCGGGTTCATCGCGACCTGCTGCGCGCCCATCGGCCAGTCCGGTGCGATGCAGCGGCAGCGGTCGGCCAGCCGGTCGACGACCCCGTCCCAGAGCCGCCCGTCGACCAGGTAGCCGTGGACGAAGACGACCGGCGGCCCGCTCCCCGCCTCGCGGTAGCGAATCCGCCCCGACGGCAGCTCGATTTCCTTACGCTCGTTCGCCATCTCAGACCCCTCCGGTTGGAACAATCGTGGGCATGAGGCCCCTGCTAGATCTGTACATCTAATTCTTTGATTCAGGGTAACATACATACAGCATGAACGTAAGTCGTAAATCCCAGACCGAACGCTCCGAGGCGACGCGGGCGGCGCTGATGTCGGCCGCTCGCCGCCTCTTCACCGAACGCGGCTACGACGGCGTCGCGGCGGAGGAGATCGTCCGCGCCGCCGGGGTCACCCGGGGCGCGCTGTACCACCACTTCGGCGGCAAGGCCGAGCTGCTCGAGGCCGTCTACGAGCGGCTCGAGGCGGAGTCGACCGAGCGCGTCGCCCGGATCGTCCTCGGCTCCGAGTTGGAGAGCCCGCTGGCGGCGATGAAGGCGGGAATCGGGGCCTTTCTCGACGAGTGCGCCGAGCCGGAGCTGCAGCGGATCGCGCTGCACGATGCCCCTGCGGTGCTGGGCTGGGACCGTTGGCGCGAGATCGCAGCCGCCAATGGACTGGGACTGATCGAGGCCAGCCTGATCGCCGCAATCGAGGCGGGAGAGATCCGCCCGCTGCCGGTCAAGCCGATGGCGCACCTGCTGATCGGCGCGCTCGACGAGGCGGCGATGCTGGTCGCCCGCTCCGAGGACCCGGCGAGCAGAGCCGAGGTGACCGAAGTCCTCCTTGCGCTGCTCGAAAGCTTTGCGGTCCCGCTTGCTCCTTGAGCGCACCAGCAGCTCGGCGCCGGCGAGGTCGATGAGCTCCACCCGGTTGGCCAGGCTCCGCCGGGCTCCCGTTTGCGCTGGCGGGCCTGCGGTTGCCACCTGTCTCTGTCGGCAGCACTTGCGCACTCCTCTAGACTTCTACGTATGAAGACTGCAATTCACCCCGATTACACGCTTGCCAACGTGCACTGCTCGTGCGGCAACCAGTTCTACACGCGGTCGACGAAAGACGACCTTCACGTAGAGCTCTGCTCCGAGTGCCACCCGTTCTACACCGGCAAGCAGAAGCTGGTCGACACCGGTGGGCGCGTCGAGCGCTTCCAGCGTCGCGCCGCCAAGCACCGGGCAGGGAAGTAACCGGTGAGCCCGCCGGCGGGCTCGGCACAGGCATCCCAGCTTCCCTCCAAAAACGGGGGGGACCCGCTGCGCATGCCCGATGGTGCCCTTGTCGCCAAACGCGACGCGCCGGTCGGCGGCCAGGCGGTGCTCGAGGGAGTGATGATGCGCGGCGTCACCGTCTGGGCCGTCGCCGTCCGCACACCCGAGGGCCAGATCGAAATCGAGTCGGAGAAACTCGTCCCCTGGGCCCGGCGGCACCGCCTCTGGCGACTGCCGGTGCTGCGCGGCGTCGTCGCCCTCGGCGAGTCGATGAAGATCGGCTTCAAAGCGCTGGCAATCTCCGCCAACGCGCAGATGGAGGAGGACGAGGAGGGCGAGAAGGAGGAGATCGGCGGCTGGGTATGGGGCCTGACGATCGCCTTCTCGCTACTGCTCTCGGTCGGCCTCTTCTTCGTCGTCCCAGTCGGGCTCACCAGCCTGATCAAGGACCAGCTCGGCTCGCCCTTCCTCTTCTGGCTGATCGAGGGCCTGCTGCGGACGGGGATCTTCATCGGCTACATCGCGGCGATCAGCCGGATGCCGGACCTGCGGCGCGTCTTCGAGTACCACGGCGCCGAGCACAAGACGATCTCCTGTTACGAGGCCGAAGACGAGCTGGTGCCCGCGCGCGCCAAGCTCTACTCGCGCCTGCACCCGCGCTGCGGCACCAGCTTCCTGCTGATCGTGATGGTCCTGGCGATCTTCGTCTTCGCTCCGATCGGGCTGCCCGCCTGGTACTGGCTGGTCCTCTCGCGGATCCTCGGCATCCCGCTGATCGCCGGCCTCTCCTACGAGGTGATCAAGTGGGCTGGCAAGAACCGTCGTAAACGCTGGGTGCGGGCGGTGATGTGGCCCGGGTTGATGCTGCAGAACCTGACCACCCGCGAGCCCGACGAAGAGCAGCTGGCGGTCGCAATCGCCTCGCTGAACGCCGTCCTCGCCCGGGAGAATCCCGAGGAGGCCGCTAAGCAGCAGCACATCGAGATCGTGGCCTAGACGGCTGCAAACCGGCGCATCTCGGGGTCTTCGGTCGGTCGGCTGCGGGTCACGCACTGGAGTGCGCTCCCCTGGCCGACCTCCCTGCATCCCCCGACCTGCTTGGTTTTCGCCGTCTAGGGTTGCGTCGATGATTGGGCAGCTGGTGGAACAGATTCAGGCGCGCTTCTCGGAGCTCGAGGCGCAGATGTCCGACCCCGCGGTGATCGCCGACCGCGAGCGCTATGCCGCGGTCGGGCGCGAGTACCGCGACCTGCAGCCGGCGCGCGAGCTGGCGGGCGAGTACGCGACCCTGAAGGACGACCTCGAAGGAGCGCGGGAGCTGCTCGCCGAGGGCGAGGACGAGGAAATGCGCAAGGTCGTCGACGAGGCGCCGGTGCGGCTGGCAGAGCTCGAAGAGGAGATCCGGCTGGCGATGGTCGAACGCGATCCAAATGACGACAAAAACGTCCTCGTCGAGATCCGCGCCGGCACCGGCGGCGACGAGGCGGCGCTGTTCGCCGGCGACCTCTACAAAATGCTGACCCGCTACGCCGAGGAGCGCGGCTTCACCACCGAGATCCTCTCGCAGTCGGTGTCGGAGATGGGCGGCTTCAAGGACGTCACTCTCGGCGTCAAGGGAGATGGCGCCTACTCGGTCTTCAAGTACGAGGGCGGCACCCACCGGGTCCAGCGGGTCCCCGAAACCGAGTCGCAGGGCAGGATCCATACCTCGACGGCGACGATCGCAGTGCTGCCGGAGGCCGAGGAGGTCGAAGTCCAGGTCGACCAGAACGATCTTCAGATCGACGTCTACCGCTCCTCTGGGCCGGGCGGGCAGTCGGTCAACACGACCGACTCGGCGGTGCGGATCACCCACAAACCGACCGGCATCGTCGTCTCGATGCAGGACGAGAAGTCGCAGCTGCAGAACAAGGACCGGGCGATGCGCGTGCTGCGGGCGCGGCTCTACGAGCGCGAGCTGGCCGAACAGCAGGCGAAGATCGCCTCCGAGCGAAAGGCTCAGGTCGGCAGCGGCGAGCGCTCCGAGAAGGTCCGCACCTACAACTTCCCCCAGGGCCGGGTCACCGACCACCGGATCAAGCTGACCTCGCACAACCTTGACGGTGTCCTCGGCGGCGACCTCTCCGAGTTCACCGACGCGCTCTCTGCCGAGGAGAAGAGGCAGCGGCTGGAGACGGCCACCGTTGGCTGAAGTTCGCGAAGCGATGCACGCGGCGGTCGATGGGATGCGGGCCGCCGGGGTGGAAGGGGCCAGGCTGGATGCCGAATTGCTCCTTGCGGACGCGATGGGGGTCGAGCGGGCAAGCCTGGTCGTCGATTCCGGGGCCGAGGTGTCGCCGGCGGCGGCGCGGCGCTTCGGGGAAACGGTGCGCCGGCGGCTGCGGCGCGAGCCGGTCGCCTACATCCTCGGCCGCAAAGGGTTTCGCAGGATCGAGCTGGCCGTTGATCGCCGGGTCCTGATCCCGCGGCCGGAGACCGAGCTGCTGGTCGAAGTCGCGCTCGAGCGCGAGCCGGCGAGGGTGCTCGACGTCGGCACCGGCTCCGGCGCGATCGCCCTCGCGATCGCCGACGAGCTGCCGGGCTGCGAGGTGACGGCAACCGACACCTCGCCGGCGGCGCTCGAGGTCGCCCGCGCCAACGCCTCGCGCCTCGGCCTCGCCGAGCGGGTCGAGTTCCTCGCCGGCTCGGTTCCCGAGGGGCGGCAGTTCGATCTGATCCTCGCCAACCTTCCCTACGTCGCCGAGGCCGAGTGGCCGGGCCTGCAGCCGGAGGTGACGCAGTGGGAGCCGCGGGAGGCGCTGCTCGCCGGCAGCGACGGCCTCGACGCCTATCGCACCCTCCTCGACCCTCGAGGTCGTATTTCTGACCGGATAGCGGCAACAACTGCGACCTCGGGAGGGTTTGCGGTGGCGCTGGAGGTGGGGGACGGCCAGGCGGCTGCGGTCGCCGTCCTGCTCGAGGGCGCTGGATTCGGCTCGATCCAGACCAGGGATGACTTGGCCGGGATCGAGCGGGTAGTGCTGGGAAAACCGTGAGCCAGGGAGAGCAGACCAGGGTCGTCCTCGCCGAAAGCCCGACCGCGCGCAAGGACCTGCAGGCCTGCGTCGGCGAAGGCGGCGTCGTCGTCTTCCCCTCCGACGGCCTCTACGGCCTCGCCTGCGACCCGCTCGACTGGGCGGCGATCGGCCGGATCCATCGGCTGAAGGGGCGCGACGAGGGCAAATCCTCGGCGGTGATGTACTTCTCGCCGCTGGCGATGCGGGAGTTGGTCGCCGAGCTTGGCCCGCACACGGCCGCCGCGGTCAGCGCCCTGCTGCCGGGGCCGGTGACCCTGGTCCTCGCCAATCCGGGCCGCCGCTACCCACTGGCCTGCCGCGAGGACCCGGAGCGGCTCGGCGTCCGCCTTCTCGCCGGCCCCCTGGCCGGGGCGATGTGTCCGGTCTTCCAGACCTCGGCCAATCTCAGCGGCGAAGCGCCGCCGTCCAGGTTCGCCGCCGTCCCGGCCTCGATCCGGGCCGGCGCCGACCTCGCGATCGACGGCGGCGAGCTGACCGGGCTGCCATCGACCGTGGTCGACATCGCCACGATCGAGGAGGACGGCGGCTGGGAGATCCTCCGTCAGGGCGCGCTCTCCCAGGGCGACTTGGCCGCGGCGCTGGCCGCCGCCGGCCTCGGCTAACGACGCCTCAGCAGCCGGTGCGGCCGTCGAATGGCAGCCGTAGCAGCCGGTGCGATGCGTTGTCGTGCTCGTTGGACTCGAACAGCAGGTGCTTGGGGTCGACGACCAGGGTCAGCGCGAAGCAGCCGCGCAGTCCGGCGACGTTGACCCACTGCCTGTCGTAGTCGGCCGGATAGATGTCCGACCAGCCGACCGAGGTGCCGAGGGCGATGTGGTCCTGGTCGGGGTCCTGGCTGCAGCCGGGGTAGTGGCGAGCGGATGGCGAGCGCGCTCCCGGCCGGGTCCGCTCGAGATCGCGCAGGCAGTAGTTGAGCTTCGGACCGTCCCTGACGACGGCGCCGACCTTGCCGTCGGAAGAGGCGCGACGCAGCTCGAACCGCGCCAGCTGGTGGACCTTCCAGTAGGTGCCGCCGAAGTACTCGCCGACGTCGGTGAAGTGGAGGCTGGCGTCGGTGCGGAGCGTGATCTGGCCGCCACCGGCCCTGTAGATGCGCTGGTTGACCCGCATCGACCTGTGGCCGTCGCGGGTGCCGCGCAGCTCCATCGGGCCGCGGCCGCGACTGCGGACGTCGCTCGTCGCCCGCAGCAGCTGATGGCCTCGGCCGGCGTCCTGGAGGTAGATCCCCGAGGGCGGTCCAATCCTCAGGTTGGGGCAGAGCAGGTGCGCTGCCTGCGGCGTCGTGCAGGGATTCGTCGCCTCGGCCTGGCTCGCCGCGGCAGGCATGAGGGTCGCCGCGATGATGGCGAGGAGAGGGACGGCGAGGCGCGATTTCACGGCGCCAGACTATCCCTGGGCGTTGCTATGGTCGCCCCTCACCCGTGAGCGAGCTTCCCGACAACTTCCAAACCGCTCCGCTGACCGAGGTCGACGGCGAGATCGCGGCCGTCCTCGACGCCGAGCTGAACCGCCAGCAGCGGACGCTGGAGATGATCGCCTCGGAGAACTTCGTGCCCCAGGCGGTGCTCGAAGCGGTCGGCTCGGTGCTGACCAACAAGTACGCCGAGGGCTACCCGGGCCGCCGCTACTACGGCGGTTGCGAGGAGGTCGACGTCGCCGAGCAGCTGGCGATCGACCGCGCCAAGGCGCTGTTCGGTGCCGAGCACGCCAACGTCCAGGCCCACGCCGGCGCCCAGGCCAACAACGCCGCCTACATGGCGCTGATCCAGCCCGGCGACACGATCCTCGGCCTCGCCCTCGACCACGGCGGCCACCTCAGCCACGGGATGAAGTTGAACCTCTCCGGCAAGCTCTACCAGCCGGTCGCCTACCACGTCCGCCGCGAGGACTTCCTGGTCGACATGGACGAGGTCGCCCGCCTCGCCGAGGAGCACCGCCCAGCGATGATCGTCGCCGGCTGGTCGGCCTACCCGCGCCAGCTCGACTTTCCGGCCTTCCGCGAGATCGCCGACTCGGTCGGGGCGAAGCTGATGGTCGACATGGCCCACTTCGCCGGCCTGGTCGCCGCCGGCGAGCACCCCAACCCGGTCGAGCACGCGGACATCGTCACGACGACGATCCACAAGACCCTCTGCGGGCCCCGCAGCGGCATGATCCTCTGCCGCGAGGAGTACGCGAGAGCTGTCGACAAAGCGATCTTCCCCGGCCAGCAGGGCGGGCCGCTGATGCACACGATCGCCGCCAAGGCGGTGGCGATGCGGATCGCCGCGACCGAGCCCTTCCGCGCCCGCCAGCGGCAGACGATCGCCAATGCCAAGGCCTTCGCGGCGGGCCTCGAAGCCGGAGGGGTCCCGGTCCTGACCGGCGGCACCGACGTCCACCTCGTCCTCGTCGACCTGACCCCGACCGGGCTCGACGGACAGAGCGCCGAGGACCGGCTCGAGGCGATCGGGATCACCGTCAACCGCAACGCGATCCCCTTCGACGAGCGGCCGCCGATGAACCCGTCGGGGCTGCGGATCGGCACCCCGGCGCTGACCACCCGCGGCATGGTCGAGGACGACATGACCGAGATCGCCGCCGTGATCGCCGCCGTCCTCGGCGACGGATTCGAGACCGAGAGGTCCGACCTCTCCGCCCGCACCGGCGCCCTGATGGACCGCTACCCGCTCTACCCGCAGCTGACCCCAGCCTCCGTCTGATCGCTTGAAGGTCTGGGTCGACTGCACGGCGGCGGCGCACCCGCTGGTGCTGCGGCCGATCATCGAGAGGCTCGAGGCTCAGGGCAACGAGGTCTTCATCACCGCCCGCGAGTACGGCCAGACGCTCGGCATCCTCGACCGTCTGGGGCTGCCGTACACGACGGTCGGCGAGCACGGCGGCGCCTCGCGGCTGGGTAAGGCCTGGGCACTGGCGAGCCGCTCTTCACGGCTGGCGCGGGTGGTCTGGGACCAGCGGCCGCAGCTTGCGATCGGCCACGGCTCGGTCGACCTCGCCGTCGTCTCCTACTTCTTCCGGGTCCCCTCGGTGCAGCTGCAGGACTACGAGTTCGCCCGGCTGCAGCGGCAGATCGCCTTCCGGCTGGCGCGCCGGGTCCTGGCCCCCGAGTCGATCCCGGTCGACCGCCTCGAGCGGATCGGCGCCAAGGCGTCGAAGCTGGTCCGCTACCCGGGCCTGAAGGAGGAGTACTACCTGGCCGATTTCGAGCCCGACCCGGGGGTGCTCGACGAGCTCGGCCTCGACCGCGAGAAGGTCCTGGTCGTCGTCCGCCCGCCGCCGGAGACCTCCGAGTACCACGCCCGCAACGACCTCTACGGCGAGACGCTGAAGCGGCTCGCGGCCGCAGACGGCGAGGCGCAGGCGGTGATCATCCCCCGCACCGAGGAGCAGGGCGCGGCGGCCCGCGCGCTTGGCGCCGCCAACCTGCTCGTACCCGAGCGCGCGATCGACGCCCAGAGCCTGATCGCCTACGCCGACCTCGTCGTCAGCGCCGGCGGCACGATGAACCGCGAGGCCGTCGCCCTCGGCACCCCCGTCTTCACCACCTTCACCGGCCGCATGGGCGGCGTCGACGAGGCGCTGATCGCCGACGGACGCCTCCAGGTCCTCGACGATCCGGCAACGCTGGCCCTCGCCAAGCGCTCGACGCGGGTCGGCGTCCTGCACCCGCGTGACCCGGCGCCGCTGGTCGAGGGCGCGCTCGGCGCGGTCGCCGACCTCAACCTCAAGTAGCCTGAACCGGCCCGCTTTCCGCCGGGCCCAAGCGAATGGCCCCGACGACCACCGACGCCGTCCTCGCCTTCGTCGCCGCCGCGGCGATCGCCTGGCTGCTGGTCCCCTACGCCGAGAAGCTCGCCTACAAGGTCGGGGCGATCGATCAGCCGACCGCGCGCGGCCTCCACGACCGGCCGATGCCGCGCCTCTCCGGGCTGGCAATCCTGGCCGCGGTCGAGGTCTCCGGCTGGATCTGGTTGCCCGGCGACGGCCAGAGCCACTCGATCCTGCTCGGGGCGGTGGCGATCGCCGCCGTCGGCGTCGTCGACGACGTCTACAGCCTGCCGGCGCTGCCGAAGCTGCTCGGTCAGATCGCCGCGGCGCTGATCCCGGTGCTCGCCGGGGTCCGGGTCGACAACCTGACGCTGCCGTTCGTCGGCGGCTTCGAACTCGGTTGGCTCGCCTATCCGCTGACCGTGCTCGGGATCGTTGCCACCGTCAACGTGATCAACTTTCTCGACGGCGTCGACGGTCTTGCCGCCGGCGTCTGCACGATCGCCGCGATCGCCCTGGCGACGATCGCGCTCTCGCTCGAACGCAATGCCGCCGGCGTGCTGGCAGCGCTGACCGCGGGCGCTGCGCTCGGCTTCCTCCGTCACGGCTTCCCGCCCGCCTCGAGCTTCATGGGGGACACCGGCTCCAACCTGCTCGGCTACCTGCTGGCGACCGCCTCGGTCCAGGGGGCGCTGAAGACCAATGCGGTGATCGCCCTTGCCTTCCCGCTGATCGTGCTTGCGGTGCCGATCCTCGACACTGGCTTCGTCGTCGCCAAGCGGCTCAAATACCGCCAGCCGATCTACCAGGCCGACAGCTGGCACTTCCACCACCGGATGGCCAACATCGGCTTCTCCCAGCGCCGCACGGTGGCCTACCTCTACGCCTGGACGCTGATCATGGCGGGGCTGGCGCTGGCGCTGCGCTTCGTCCCCTACAGCGACAACCACGGCCATTTCAACCTCCTCTGGACCCTGGTGATGGGCGCCTGCTTGGCGGTGGCGCTGGCTTCCAGCGTCTACCTGGTCTTCGTGCTCGAGATCCTCAAGCTGCGCCGCGGTCGGATCAATCCCGAGACCGGTGAATTCGAGGCGCTCGAGGCCGAGCCGCCGGGCGGGTAGTGGCAACCCTCACGAAGTGGCTTCCCAAAGCCAATTGTGCGGCCGTTTGGGTATAGTCGCGAGTCCGCCCGCTCTCCCTGAGCCGGGCGTCTTTTATGTCTCCTCCCAAGTACGTCGACCTACTAGTGCTGGCCGCCGCGCTGTTAGTTTTTCTGCTCGGCGGTTTTCCCCTGCTCGGGTACGTGGTTGCTGCTGGTTCCTGGCTGATCCAGAGGGGCGTCCAGATCTTCGCCAGCCGCCGCGCGAGGGCCGAGCTCGCAGCCGGCAACCGCCAGAAGGCGATGGGCATCGTCGCCGCGACCTCGCTCGGCCGGGTCTGGCTGATGGCGACCGCGGTCCTGCTCGTCGGCCTCTCCGACCGTCATGCCGGCCTTGCCGCCGCGGTCCTCGTCCTCGTCCTCTTCACGGTCTCCTTCGCCGCCCAGGGTCTCGCCCATCTCTTCGGTGAGCCGGAGGGGCAGGGGGCAGCATGAGACGTCCTGTGTCAACCCCCCGCCGTCTGAAAGCGGTTGAAGTTGCCGTGGCGCCTAGGGTCATAAGGGACTTCATCGCGCCAGCAGCGCCAGAGAACTCTGATCC
>JACDGU010000157.1 GCA_013821475.1 Solirubrobacterales bacterium | reverse complement strand
CCCTTCTTGTGGACCGAGTCGATGAAGCCGACGACGTTGAGGTGAACCTGGCCACCGAGTGAGGCGACGAGGTCGGGGAGCTGGCGTTCGCCGCCGTTGGAGCGGAAGTAGACCGGGCCTTTGAGCGGCTTTTCGAGGAGCGGCGTATAGGCGGTAGCGTGGCCAAGGATCGACTTCGCTGGACATTGGGCACCGTTGCCGGCGCCGGCGTTGAACTGGACCCGGGTGCAGGGGTTGTTGATGTGGCGGTTGTCGATGAACTCGCTCTTTGGCAAGACGACCGACACCTTGGCGATGTTCGCCTGTCCCTTGGCCTGGGTGAGGACCGCCCTCAGGGCGGGGTTCTTGCCACGCTGGGTCGAGCCGGAGAGCCTGAGGGCCAGCTTGGGTTTGAAAGCGAGGCCGTTGCAGCCGCCGACCTGGAAGCGACTGGAGAGCGCCGTCGTCTGGTTCAGGGTCGAGGTCGTCGCCCCGAGTACAACCATCGGGTCGCAGCTGGTCGGGTTCAGGGTGAACTTCGGCCGGCTGAGGTCGATCGCAATCGAGCGGATGTCGAGTGGGATCCCGGCGAGGATCGAAGGGATCGGGTCAGACACGGCGTGGATCTGAGCGGTGATCGGATCGACGTAGAGGGCGGTGCGGACCGCCACCGTGCCGAGGTCAAAGGGCCCGGCGACCGCGGGGGTGATGATCTCGAGGCTGAGCGGGGCACCCTTGTAGGGACCGGCGAGGTAGGCGCGGCCGCGGACGTAGGTGGGAGCGCCAGAGCCGGCGCCGACGGTGACGGTGCCGACTTCGGAGGCCGGCGGGCAGCTGGGGGCGGCGAGCTCGAGAGCGCCCAGGTTGGGTGCTTCCCGCCCTTGAGCGGCGGCGATGGCAGCGTCCGAGCACTCGCTGACGCCGGCCAGCTTGCCGAGTAGACCCTGGGGCAGGGTAGTTTCGATCGAGCGCAGCTGGGGCGAGCCGGCAGCGCGGCTGAGCTTCAAGACGAACGGGGTGCGGGCGCCGGCGAGAGGGCTGACGGTGCCGGCTTCGAAGGCGGGCGCGAAGGGCGGGGCGGCGGCCTGACAGGCACCGCCGGCCGGACCGGTGGTGATCTCGAAGGTCGAGGTACTGGGGACCGGGGGTCCGCCGGACCAGGGAGTCAAGACGGCACTGGCCTGGTAGCTGCCGCAGGTGGAGGGAGTGGTCAGGGGAGCGCGTTCGCCCGAGCGGAAGTAGAGGCGAAAGTGGGAAAAGGGGAGCTGGGGGATCGATTCGGCGCTGGCGGCGAGGCGCCCGGTCACGGGGTCGGGCGTGACCTTCAGCGGCTGCTCGATCAAAACGCCGAGTTCGGGGTCCTTGATGACGAGGTAGACGCCGAGCAGCGAGTCGCCGGCGAGGTTGTGGTACGGGGTGGCGGTGTAGAGGGAGCCGGCGAGGGTCTTCTGGAGCAGCGGGGTTTCGACTTCGAGGCTTCCAATCTTGGCGGCCTCCGGGCAGCCGGCGCCGGGAGGTGAGCTCGGCGTTTCGCGGGCGAGGGCTTCCTCGCTACAGGCCTGGAGTCCTTCGGCGAGGGAGGGGTTGGTGACGAAGCCCGGGGGCAGGGTGACGACGGTGTGTTTGATGTCGGACGCGGCGAGGGCGGCGGAGGAAGTCAACCCGGAGTCTTCGACGTTCACACTGAAATCCAAGCCAGCCGCGGACCCGCCCGACTGCGAGGTGGGGCGAGCGGAGATGGTGGGAGCAAAGCCGAGGCGATTGCAGCCGTTGGTGGCCTGCGTCGTGGTCGAGCCGACATCGGTAGATCCCTGCCAAGAGAGGGCCGAGTAGGTGACAAGGCCGGGGGCCTGGCAGGCGCGGGGCAGAGTCAGGAAAGGCCCGGTCTGGGACACCGGGCAATCCCCGCGTGAGACGAATTCGCCAAGTTCGGGGGGCCCGGCGGCGGGGTCCAGGCAGCTGCCTCGATAAGGGTCGTGCGAGGGGTCGCTGGGATTTCCCCATAGTTCGAGAAAGGAGCCGGTCAGCGCTGCCTGGGTCAAGTTGGGCACGATTGCGACAACGTTGTTCGGAGCGATCGGATTGATGCGGAGTTCGACGATGACCGGAACGGTCGCGACGCGAAAACCCAAGGCGGCGACGTCTCCCGGCGGCGGCTCGAGGTTGTATACGGCGGCTTGCGCCGTTTGACTGGTCCCGCCGAGGAGATAGGCACCGACGGCGCCAACGGCGGCCGAGTCGGGACACGAGGTCGGCGCGTCGTGCCCGGGTTCTTCGTCTACGGTTTTGAAGTCGACGAAGGAGCAACGGGGAAGCGAGACGACATTGCCGACGAAGCCGACCGGAAGACTCAGAGAGAGGGTCCGCAGTTCCTGGTCGGGGAACACACCACTTCCACTTTCTCCCGAAACCGTGTGACTATTGAGGCGGAACACGGTGGTCATTGCATAAGGGTGAGAGCCGGCCTGGGTGGCTTGGGTGCCGTCAGCGTTGCGGAAGGCGACGCTGAATTCGCTGAGGCCGAAGGCGGCCTGGGCGGAGCCGGCGCAACAAGTCAGCAGAACGAGGGAGGCAAGCAGGGGAATGAAGCGCTTCATTTTGCGTTCCTCCGGCCGTGATTGGTTCCCTTCGGATGGTGGGGGCGGTGCCCGTTTGCGTGATGCTTCTTCTTGTGGTGGTGCTTCTTGTGGTGCTTCGTCCTGTGACGGCGGTCGCCAGGGCCGGCGTAGGCCGCAGAGCCAGGCGGGGGGGTCTGGTCGGTGGAGGCGGTCGCCCCCTGGCAGGCCTCGCCCTGACAGGCGGTCGGGGGGGAGGGCGGTTCGGGGAAGCCACCGAGTTCGCGGGCATCGTAGATGTCGATGGCGCCCGGATCGGTCCCGATCAGAGACTGGGCGGTGGAGAAGAAGACATCGCGGCCAGCTGGGCTGGCGTCGAGGAATTCGGAATCGAGCGAATCGGCGCCGGTCGAGATCAGGCTGAGGCAACCGCCATTCGAGGCAAAGTAGTCGGAGCTGGTATCGGCGCAGGTGCCGGTTCCGGGAGCCTCCCACTCGTAGACGTCCTCCTTGCCGTTGGTGTCCAGAGGGAGGATCGAGGCGTAGGCGTCGAAGAAGACGCGGTTGCCTTCGTCGGCGATGACACGGGGGTCGAACAGCGGGGTCTGCGAGGCAGGGACCTGGGCGGCAGACCAGAGCGCCGGACGAAATCCTTCACGGTAGACGATTTCGCGACCGCCGGGCTGGGCGCCGGTCGGATCGCAGGAGAGGCAGGTCAGCTTTGACGTCCTGGCATCGAAGCGGTAGACCTCGTTGTCGGGTTCGCCGCTGCGCGCATCGCGGTTGTCATAGCCAGTGAGACTGCCCAGCGAAGTGAATACGACGACCTCGCCGTTAGCCGAGACCGACGCCGTGTGCTGGGTCGGGTGCGGGTTAACGAGCGATGGAAATACCTTGCTCACGGCCAACAGGTTGTCGCCTGAAGCAAGGGTAGCGACAAGTTCGAGCTGGCCACCTCGGGCGACATAGAGGTTAGGCTCACCGGTAGCGCCACCGGCCGGGGTCGCTTCTTCGGAGACGAAATAGACCGTCGAGAGGTCTTCGCTGGCGCCGACAACGCCGACGAGTTCACCGGCAAGACGTTCAGAAGCTCCGGAGGCAAAGGAGTACTCATAGAGCCCGCCCTGCTCTTCGCCATCCGTGAGGGAAAAGAGCGCATGTGAGCCATCGGAGCTAGCGAGCCAGAACTGAGCATCACCGCCGGAAACGGTTTCCGAGACTGGTCGGGTTTCGCTGTTACCTACTCGGACGTATATCGGTCCAGCCCCAAAGTTGGCCCGCGCAGTCCAGTACACACGCGAGCCGTCGGCAGACATCGCATGGTCGAGGACCGCAATCGGGCCACCTTCCCCGCCATTGCCCGCGTACCCAGCGCTCGACGTACCCGGAGAGGGCGATCCGTCGGGCAGAATACTGACTTCGTGCAGAGACCCCGCGACCTGGTCAAAGAGGCGATAAGCGCCTTCTGATTCGACTGGGACGCGAAAGAGGGTGTGGGATCCGTCTTCGGAGACGCCCTGCAGCTGGATCGGGAATCGCGATTCGAGCAGGAACTCGGAGTCGGCGCCGGTGTTGATCGCTTCGTAGGTCGCTGAACCATTCGAGCGCTTGTAGAGGGTAGGGCCGGCGGCGGGGCCTCCAGGCGCTAGGGACGGGCCTTCGGTGTGGACGACCCAGGTGGACGAGAGGTCAGCGGTGAAGGCCTTGAACTCGTTGGCAAATTTCTGGTCTGGTCCTTCGCGCGGAGGAGTCAAGTTACGCGTGGACCAGCCGCCGGTGCCGCGAGTCGAGAGGTACTGGGAGATGTAGGGCGCGCCCAGCGGTTCGGCGAAGGCGCCGAAGGTGGAGAAGGTGAGCCTTTCGCCGTCGGGCGTGCTCTGGTCGACGGCGGTTGGAAATTTCGACACTTCTGGTAAAGAGCGGATGTCATTGCCTACTTTATCGATGGGCGAAACCAGCTCGTAGCCGCGGCAGTCGGGCAGCGCCCTGGCGAGCAGCGAGCGGGTGGCTTCGTTGGGGCAGCCACCGCCGCCGACGGGTTCCTGGGGCGCGAGGGTGGTGAAGGAGCGGTCGGCGCCGGTCATGGTGCCTGCCGTGCTGGTCGCCACGACGCGGTAGTAGTAGGTCGCGCGAGGCACGAGGCCGCCGAGATCGAAGCTGAGCGACTTGACGGTTTCGCCCGCTCCGAGGGCGGTCGAGGTAGTTTTGCTGCAGGCGCCGGTCGAGCACGGTTCGAGGCCGTATTCGAAGAAGGCAGTGGTTTCGGATCCGTTGGGATTCACCTGGCCCTGAAGCGTTGCTCCCTCAGGGCCGACGGCGGTGACGGACTGCGAGAGGATTTCGGGTTGTCCGGCTTCGCCGAAGACCTTGACGCGACCGGAAGCTTGGTCGGACGCATACGCACGCTGCGAGACGGCAATAAAAGCGACGCCTTCGGAGGAAGAGATAGCCCCTTCGCCCGCGTTGGCAAAGCGGTAGAGCAATGCTCCCGTCCGATCGAACTCGACGATAGCGTCGGCCTCATCGACGAACACGTCGCCGGCGGTGGGGTCGGCGTAGACGGCAGAATTGACGTTTTCATCGATGGTGCCTAGGGATGAGTAGGTCGTCGCGGGCGTCGGCGGATATTCGGAGGGAACGAGCCGCTCGACGGCGCCTTGATAGTGATTCGCGTAAAGATCGCCGGTTTCGTTGACGGCGACATTACAGATACCTTCTACCGCTGCGGTCGTGATCAATTCGCCGGTCGGGGCGTAGACGTGTACGCCGGAGCGATAGTCGCCGACGTAGAGATCGCCGCTCGAGTCGACGGCGACGCCGCAGAATTCTTCGCCTTCCCCGGCAACGATTTCGGAGGTGCCCAGCGCGGAGAACACACTCGCGTCGCCGGCGGCGGTGAACGCTTTGATCGATTTCGCCCCGTTATCCACGACGTATAGATCGTGCGTGGTTGGACTTATTGCGATCTGCGATTCAGTGGGATTCAATAAGGAGAATCCATCGAGGTGCGATGAGCCCAGATTCGAGAACAGCATCGGTTCTCCGTCGGCGCCGAACTTGTAAACCGAACCGGCGCCGGTGTCGGCGACGTAGATTGCACCGGTACCGGCGTCGGTGGCAATGGCCCCTGGCTGTTCGAACTTGGCGGCTGATCCAAGCCCTTCCGGCCCAAACGAGCCGACATAGGGGCGGGATACTGCGGCGGAAGCGGACGCCGGGACGGCGAACGCACAGACCAGCATAACGATGTATCCGGTCCAAAATGCTCGGCGACCCGCTCTGCGGATCATCCTTCCGAACTCCCGAACCTCGACCGCAACTTCAATCGCGCTCGGCCCGCTCCATGCCCTCCCATGCTTGCTCCTCTTTCCCCTAACCACCTCCCTGCCCCCTGCCTGCGCCACGCACGTTCCCATGCCAACGCCCTCGTACCGAAGCTCCGACATCAGACCTCGTCCAAGGCATTGCTTAGCTCCAACCATCGACATAGGTCCGATGCCCTTTCAATTGTTCACTCCTCTGCTC
>JACDGU010000156.1 GCA_013821475.1 Solirubrobacterales bacterium | reverse complement strand
GGCATCGCCGGCCCCGCCATGCCGCGCCCCTGAGTCAGTCGCGGCGGGCCCGATGAGCCGCCGAATCGTCGCCGCCCTGCTTGTCGTCGCCCTGCTCGCGGCGGCCGGCGCCGCCTTGGCTGGGGCCGAGATCGTCCAGAAAGGGCTGTTGCGGGTCAACGTCGACAGCTCGCTCTCGCCGAAGCAGCTGCCGCGCCAAGGCAGCGCCCCGATCGCCGTCAAAGTCGGCTGGAACATCACCACCACCGATGGCAGCGCGCCGCCGAAACTGCAGAACCTGAAGATCGAAATCAACCGCCACGGCCAGTTCGACGCCACCGGCCTGCCGGTCTGCCCGATCGGCCGGATCCAGCCCGCATCCAGCGCGCGTGCCCTCTCCAACTGCGGCTCCTCGCTGGTCGGCGAAGGCAAGTTCTCGGCTCAGGTCTCGCTCGGCAACCAGGAACCGTACGCGGCGAGCGGCCGGCTGCTCGTCTTCAACGGCGAACTCAAGGGCAAGCCGGTGCTGCTCGGCCAGATCTACTCGCCGCACCCGTTCGCGACCTCTTTCGTGATTCCCTTCGCGGTCAAGCAGCTGGACCACGGCACCTATGGGACCGTCCTCAGCACCACCATTCCCAAAGCGCTGCTCAGCTGGGGCAACCTGACCGGAATCGAAATGACGCTCTCGCGGAAGTACGGGTTCGAAGGCAGCCGGCACAGCTACGTCTCGGCGGGGTGTCCCGCACCCAAGGGATTCGGCCTCGTCCTCTTCCCGCTGGCGCGCACCTCGTTCTCGTTTTCCGACGGGACCACTGTCGGCTCGACCCTGACCGACACCTGCAAGGTCAGGGGATGAGGCTCCCGGCCGCTCTGGTCACGATCGCGATTGCCGTCCTCGCTCTAGCCCTCGGCGGCTGCGGGGGCGGTGGCGACAGCGGCTCGAGCAGCGCTGCGACGACCGCCGAAGCGACGACGTCGCCCGGTGGCGCGACGCAGGAAGAACCGGCGGCCGAAGGGGAAGTCGGGGCGGGCAAGAGCGAATCGGGCAAGTCGGCCGCGACCAACGAGAAGAAGGCCGAAAGCGGGCAGCCGACGAACCCGGCGCCGCTCCCCAACGAAGGGACCAGCGCGGTCGCTCCGAGGGTGCCGACCGTAAAGGGCGGCGACAACAGCGTCCAGGCGTACGGCACGGAGTCGAGCGCCGACGAACGAATCCAGGGGGCGGCGGTGGTCAAGCGCTACCTCGAGGCTCAGGTCGCAGGCGACTGGGGCGCCGCCTGCGAAACCTACTCGGTGAAGATGGCCCGCCAGTTCGAACTGCTCGCCAAGCAGACCCACGGTCCCCCGGCCGAAGCGTGCGAAAAGGGCCTCTCCCAGCTCGACGCTCCGGCCTCGCCCGCCCAGCTGCGCTCGGCGGCGGACATCGAAGCCCTCAGCCTGCGGGTTCAGGGCGAGCAGGCGTTCCTGATCTACACCGATGGCGAGGGCACGGCCTCTGGCTTCTCCCTCAATCGCGAAGGAGACGAATGGAAGGTCGCCGCGCTCACCGGCTTCCCCCTGCCCCTCTAGGGCCACGGCCGGCAGGCGCGGCACGCATCGGGCTCGCGGCGCTGGCGCTGGCGGCGGCGGCGCTGCTCTGCTGGTCGGCGCGCCCGGCCGCGGCGGCATCCTTTGAGCCCGACGACTCGACGGCGGCCGCCTTCGGGCCGCTTGCACTTGGGCAGACCTACGGTGCCGCGATCGAGACCCCCGTCGACCGCGACTTCTACTACTTCTACGTGACCGTGCCCGGCACCGCGCAGATCACTCTGACGGCACAGAACCTCGGCGGCAACGCCGGGCTCTCCGGCATCAACGCCGCGATCCTCGACGCGACGGCGACGCCGGTCCGGTCCCTGCCATACCTCGGCGATGGCGAAACCCGGACCACGACCGTCGACCTGCCGCCGCAGAAGTACTTCGTCGAAGTCACGCCGAGCGAAGGCTCGGGAGACGCCTACAGCCTCGTCCTCGGCGGCGCCGCCGGCTCCGTCGGCCCCTACACCGAGATCGCGTCCCGCTGCTCGGCGGCCGGCCGCCGGGTGCAGGCGGCCGAAGTCGCCTTGAACCGGGCGGAATCGAAGCTGCAGCGGGCCACGGCGCGCCTGGCGGGCAGCCGTTACGCAACCGCTGCCGCCAAGACTGCGGCACGGGCCGCCGTGCGTGGGGCCAAGGCGCGCTCGATGGCGAGGGTTCGCAGGCTGCGGATGGCGAAGCACGGGCGGGAGCCGTGGTGCACGATCGCGCAGTAGGCGGGAGTGGCCGGCGTCGCGTGCGCCTGGCGCTTGCCCTCGCGGCCCTCGTCCTGGCCGCGCTCGGCGTCGCCTCGGCGTCGGCCGAGCTGACCCAGAAGGGCGATGTCTTCGTCCGCTTCGACGGCGGCATCGCGCCGAAGGCGCTGCCGCGGACCACAACGGCGCCGATTTCCGTGCGGATCGAAGGCCGGATCCGGGTCCTCACCGGTCAGCAGCCACCGGCCCTGCGCCAGATCACCGTCGCCCTCAACCGCGAAGGCCGGCTCAGCACCGCCGGGCTGCCGCTCTGCCGGCGCAGCCAGATCGACCCGGCCAACCCCGCCGAAGCGCTGGCGGCCTGCGGCCCGGCCCTGGTCGGCTCCGGCGGCATCGTCGCCAGGAGCTCGCTCCCCAACCAGGCGAACCCGCTGTTGCGTGGCAACGTCCTCCTCTTCAACGGCCGCAGCCGCGGCCGTCCGACGATCCTCGCGCAGGTCTACCAGCGGGCGCCGCCGACCACCTACGTGATCGAGTTCTCGATCCGCCGCACGTCCGGCACCTTCGGCACGACGATCTCGGGCGCCATACCCCCCTCGGTCAACCGCAACGGCTATCTGGAATCGATCTTCCTCCGGCTCGGCCGTAGCTACTCCTACCGCGGCCGGCAGCACGCCTACCTCAGCGCCAGCTGCGCGGCACCGGCCGGTTTCACCGCCGCGATCTTCCCCTTCGCCCGCGCCTCGATGGGCTTCGCCGACGGTCGCTCACTCACCTCCACCTTGCTCCGCACCTGCCGGGTGCGAGGTTGAGCGTCGATCAAAGGCTCGAATCCTGTCCGCCGCACGTCGCCTTTCCGCGGCTCAGCGAGCCGCAGCCGGCGGCGATCGAGGCGGTGGGGAGCGCGAAGCTGGGTGCAAGAGAGCCAGCCCTAAGCGTAAGCGAGCTTTTCTTATCCTCTGTTGGATTATCTACTGCAAATAGGCAGAAAAAATCGCGCGAAATGAATCGAGGGGGAGACCTGCCGCTGAGCTGGACCTTGACATCAGTAGATGTAGAGGTCTATCTTTTCCATTGGGATGGAGCGAATTCAAGGTCGCAAGCGGGTCACGATCTTCGTCTTGCTTGCGATGGTTCTCCTCGCCTCGGCGGCGACGGCCGCCTATGCCATCGTCGTCCGGGCCGGCAACATCGTCATCACCGCCGATGGCGGCTTCGCTCCCAAGGCGCTGCCCAAGCACGAAAACGCGCCGATCACGATCCACGGCTCCGGCTCGATCAAGACTGTCTCCGGGGAACTGCCGCCGATTCTCGAAACGCTGACCTTCGAATTCGACCGCCACGGTGCCCTCGACACCACCGGGCTCGAAAGCTGCACCGCCGGCGAGTTGCAGTCGCAGACTGTCGCCGCCGCCCGCAAGGCTTGCCCGAATGCGATCGTGGGGGAGGGGGTCGGGGGCGCCGTCGTGAAGTTTCCCGAACAGAGCCCGATCCCGATCTCCTCGCCGATCACCCTCTTCAACGGGCCAAGGGTGCACGGCGATGACACCGTTCTTGCACACGCCTACGTGACGATCCCGGTTCCCGTCGCCCTCGTCGTCCCGATCGTGATCGAAAAAATCCACAAGGGTGCTTTCGGCTACCGCACCGAAGCCAAGATCCCCAAGATCGCCGGCGGCGCCGGAATCCCGGTCTCCGCCTCGATCCACATCGGCCGCAAGTGGACCTTCAAGGGCAAGGTGCACAGCTACCTCAACGCCCGCTGCGAAGTCGGCCACTTCGACGCCAAGGGCAGCTTCAAGTTCAAGGACGGCACGTTCCTCAGCGCCGCCTTCTTGCGTCCCTGTCAGGTCCGCGGCTGAATCAGGTAGCTGTCAATCGATAGGCAGATGTTTTTGATCCAAAGCCAACCTGAGGTGGCCAATTCCCTTTTCTGATGGGAAAAACTACCACTGCCCCGGCCAATTCAAGAAATGGGCCATAGTTCTTTGTTGACAAAGATAGGTGCATCTGTTTATCTTCCCCAATCGCTGAGCGTCCGACCGGGTTGGACGCAGGGAATCGGCTACAGGGAAGTTCTTCAACAGCGCCACATCGAGCGCTCAGGGACAGGGGGATACGGATTCTGATGATTTTCAGGGTTGCAGCTTCGGAGCGCGGTAGGGGCTCAGCGCATCCGTCAACCCGGTGCGGGTCGGCCGCGGCTGCCCGCGCCGCAAAGGCGTCGACTCATCTCCCTGGCGAGTCCGAGTCGCGCCCGCGGGGCGGCGGCTCCCTGCGCCGCCCCGCCACCTCTTCTGTGCGCTCGAACTCAGAAAGGAATCACTTCCTGGCGCTCCGAGGCCCGGTGCTCGCCCGGGTTAGAAAACTTCGGCTCAAGAAACTTGACACTTCCCCTCACCGAGTGTGCAGAGCGCTTGACTCCGTCTTTCCCCGTCCACTCGCGAAAGACCAACCGGCCGCTGACCGCGACCTCCTCGCCCTTCGACAGGTGCGACGCGCAGGCTTCGCCCTGTTTGCCGAAGGCGGCCACGTCGATGTAGGTCGGCTCGCCCTTCTCGCCTCCGCGACCGGGATTGTCGACGGCGATCCGCAGCTGGCAGACCGAGCCCGCGCGGGTGTCCTTCAACTCGGGATCGCGGGTCAGACGACCGACCATGTTCACGTTGTTCATCTTTTTTCTCCTTCGCCCTCGGACTCGCGCCCGAGGGATGGGTTTGATTCGGACGCAGCGAGCGTGGGCGGCCTTGGCCGCCACAATCGAGCGCAGTCCGGGTCAAACCGGACCTCGGACGAGGTACGAGTAGCGATCGAGGACAAGTCGACGCTCGTCTCGAGCCCGCGCCCGACCACCCGGCGTCGGCTGTCCTCCCTGGCTGGCCGCGTCAGGCGTCGCTTCGGCCTCCCAACCGAAGGCGCGATCCAAGCGTCGACCGTGCTCCCTGCGCGGTTGCGCTCGCGGGGCGACGGTCCTACCGGCCTTCGCCCCGCTAACTCTTCGCCGTCCGTTTCGCTGGTGGGGGCCGAGGCGCTCTCGCTGTCAAGTCTTTCGTTTCCCTTTACCGAGGGCGCTCCTGGCCAAGCGGGCCAAGGACGCAGCGAGGACGGCGAGCGAGCGTACTCCGGGTACGTGAGCGAGCCGGCCGCAGCGAGGACGCCGGAGCGCGCCGCGCCAGGTGCGTCCTCGGCAAGTCTTCTAACAGGCCACTTCCCGCCGATATCCGCCACGAAGGCAGGCGGCAGCGGACGCGGGAGCACCGGCGGGAGCGCTCCAGTTGTGATCAGCCCGCCGGTGCGTGAGCAGAGCAGTCGCCACCTGACACCTGACGTTGAGGCCCGTGTCGATTCAAATCAACTTCATCTGTTGTTTGAGCCCGCGACCCGACGAGACGTGCGCCAGTGGCGAGCGCCGGGCCAAGCGGTGCGAGGACGCAGGGAGCTCTTCGTAGCGCAGCTACGGGGAGTGACCGAGGACAAAGCAGCGCGCAGCTTCATCGAGGGCCGGGGCGGCGACGCCCCAGACCTCGATTCAGTCAAGGGCGAAGGAGGCCAAGCAGCTCAAGGACGCAGCGAGCGTGGCGTGCTCTGCACGCGAGCTCGCGAGGACACCGAGATGCGCAGTGCCTCCTACGCCCTTGAGCCCGCCGCCGTCAATGGCGTGCGGCGAGGAGGCGAGCGGGCTCCGACCCGTTCCCCCCAAGCCCACATCCCCCCAGGACACCCGGGCCTCCCGGTATCGGGGTTGTCTTCCCGGTTACCGGCAACTGCTGCACTTGGCGCCTCGAGCTACAGAGCTCGCCGGCGGACAGCCGCAGTGGTCTCAGGTCGAA
>JACDGU010000155.1 GCA_013821475.1 Solirubrobacterales bacterium | reverse complement strand
GGAGGGCAGCGAGGCGGCGCTCACGCCGACGCCGCCGGTGACGTCGGAGCGCTCGACATCGGCGGCGTGGTTGCGGCAGTACTCGGCCCAGGCGACGGTCTCGCTCGTCCCCGTGTAGAGCGTCCAGGCGGTTGGCCAGCGCCCGTACTCCCGGTAGGCGAAGAGCGGGTCTGGATCACCTCCTGCGGGAATGTGCACGGTCCGGTAGAAGACCGTCTCCGAGCCTTCTCCGAAGGGGATTTCGCGCAAGGGCTCGGGGTCGAGTGCCATTGAGACGCGCCGGAGGGCTAGGTGGCCGGGGAGTCTCGGTAGGAGAGGGCTTCCGCGGCGACCGCCTCGCCCTTGCCGTCCCTGATCTGCGCCAGCCGCGAAGGACGGCCGCCGCTCAGCCACTCGCCGACGCCCTCGGGGCCGAGGCCACCGACCAGCACCGCACCGATCGCCCGCAATGCCTCCATCGTCTGCACTCGATGATCGGGAACCCCCTGGGCCCGCCAGCCCGCCGCCGCCCGCTCGCTGATCTTGAAGACCTCGGCGATCTGCGCCCACGTGAGGCCGCAGACCGCGTGCACGTCCTCGGCCAAATTGCCGCTCAGCCGCGGCGCCGGGGTCGCCGTCGAGGCGACATGCGGCGCCTCGACGGCCAGCGAAGCCGCCTGACCGCGCAGGCTTGTGTCGGCGATCGGCACCACCCCCGCCTTCGCGCTCGCTCCCGGCCTGGTCTGCCCGCTCACCCATATCTTCTCCGAGACGATGGTCACGCCTGTGCCCCAGATCGAGAAGCCTCGCTCCCAGCCGGTCGGCCGGTCCTCGTCGCTGAAGTCGAGAAACGAGAAAATGCCCTCCAGTCCGGCCCGCCAGGTTCCCTCGGCCACCACGCTGCTCATTTGCCTGCCCCTCTCAGTTCTTTCAAGTAGCGCTCGCTGATCGACCAGACGAAGAGCCTCTCGATCAGCGCATGGAAGCGCTGGACTCGCCTGACGATCGTCTTCGGGGCGAAATCGCGCTCCCCTTCGCTGAAGTGGTCGAAGTCGATCAGGTAGGTAGAGGGCTCGACCAAGCCGTGGCGGATCGTTACGTGGCCACCGCGCTCGCGAAAGCGCAGCTCGCAGAGGCTGCTCTGCAGATCGCCGCCCAGGTCTCCGCCCACCGGGCTCGTCAGCTGCTCGTTGACGAAGAACCCGACCCCCCGCTTCTGCAGGCGGTCGTCTTCGATCCGATTTACGTAACGGACTCCGAGCCGCACCTCTTGGCGGGGCTCGAAGACCCCTTCCAGGGTCTGCAGGATCGCCGCCAGCTCGCCGGCGAAATCATCGAAGTCGACGTAGGTGATCGCCTCCAGCGCCAGGCTGGTGGCGCTCAACGACACGGTCCAGTCCTTCTCGTGGTCGCGGAACAGCCACACCGACTCGGCCCCGGCCTGGCCTTGGTCCATCGGCCGCACCGGCGCCTGTGCGAGGTAGCGCTCGCCGAGGCCTGCTTGAAAGTCCGCCACAACTGCCGCCTGCTCGACCGCGAAGACCGGTGCGAATCGCACCTGGGCGATCGCCAGCTTGAGCGGCGCCCGAGGCAGGTGCTCCAGCTCTACGGGGGGGACTCCGATGGGAATGCGGTTCTCCTTTTTCGTACGTCGCGCCAAGCGCGAATTTCATGAACAGTTTCATGTTACGCCGGACGACAAAGCGGCCCGAATTCGAGCGCCGGACACGGTCGTCTGATATTAGTTCGTCCGAACGAACGACCAGAGACCGAGCCGATGACCCCAGCCACGACCGTAGATGTCAGCGAAGAGTCCACGGCCGCCGGTGCTCGCGAGCGGATCCTTCACGCCACTCTCGAGCTGATCGCCAACGACGGGATCGGCGCTCTCAGCAACCGCCGCATCGCCAAGGCGGCGACGGTCTCGCTCGGCACGCTCACTTACCACTTCCCCAGCCAGGCCGAGCTGCTGCGCGAGGGCCTGTTGCTCTACGTCGGCGAAGAGGTCGCCCGGATCAGCGCGATCGCCGATGGCCTTCGCGCCCGCCGGCCGCATCCAAGCCTCCGAGAGATCTCTGGGGAGGTGCAGCAGGCGATTGCGGCGGGCCTTGCTCGCAGCGAGCCGTTGGCGGAGATGGAGCTGCACCTGCAGGCCGCTCGCGACCCGCAGCTGCGCCCGGCATCGCAGCGTTGCTTCCTCGCCTACGAGGAGCTGGCCGGCGCTGCGCTGGAGGCCCTTCGTGTCCCCGATGCCGCCCGCCACGCCCGCTCGGTCGTCGCCCTGATGTACGGAATGGGGCTGCAGCAGCTCGGCAGCGGCCGCCACGACGCGCAGGCGACGACAGCAGCCTTGGGAACGATCGTCCGCGGCGCCTTCGCCGAAGGCCAACCGCCACCGACTCGAGAGGGAGAATGAGATGCGAAAGAAGACCATGATCGTGGCGGCAATGACCGTCGTCTTGTTCAGCGTGGGGGCTGCGACTGTCTACGCCCTCACCCTCCACGCCGGCGACTTGGTGATCGAAGCCGAAGGCGGCTTCTCGCCAAAAGCCCTTCCCCGCCACACCAACGCCCCGATCACCCTCCACGGCGGCGGCAAGCTCTCGACCGCCTCCGGCGCCCTGCCGCCGGTCCTCAAGGAACTGACGATCCTCTTCGACCGCCACGGCTCGGTTGTGACGACCGGCCTCGAAGTCTGCACCAAAGGCAAGCTCGCGGCAACCGACACCAAGACCGCTCGCAGCACCTGCCCCGGCGCGATCGTCGGCGAGGGCCTCGGCTCGGCCGTGGTCAAGTTCCCCGAACAGGGGGCGATCAAGGCCAGCTCGCCGATCACCCTCTTCAACGGCCCGCCCAAGCACGGCGACCCCACGGTCCTGGCCCACGCCTACCTCCGGGTCCCAGCCCCGACCACCTACATCGTCCCCGTCGTGATCGAAACGATCCACGAGGGGATCTACGGCTACCGCACCAAAGCCACCATCCCGCCGATCGCCGGCGGCGCCGGAGTCCCGATCTCCGGCAGCCTCAAGATCGGCAAGAAATGGACCTACAAAGGCAAGAAGTACTCCTACGTCAACGCCCGCTGCGAAACCGGCCGCCTCCAAGCCCGCGGCGAATTCGCCTTCGCCGACGGCACCCGCCTCTCGGGCACCTTCCTGCGGCCCTGCACGGTGCGACGGTAGGCGCCGCGCGAGGCTGCTGTGCAGCCACCGACGCTGATGGCAGCCTGTGGGAATGCGCCCCCTCCCTCACGACCGACGCAAGCTGGCGGCGATCTACCTCGGCGGCGTCGCCGGGGCGCTGATCCGGGTCGGGTTGGCGCAGGCCTTTCCGCCGCCCGCCGGCACCTGGCCGTGGCCGACCTTCGCCGTCAACATGGGCGGCGCCCTGCTGCTCGGCTACTTCTTCGCCAGCTTCCGCGACCACCCCGAGGAGAGCCTGCACCACCCCTTCCTCGGCACCGGGATCTGCGGCACCCTGACCACCTTCTCGACCCTGCAGCTGGAGCTCTTCAACCTGGTCGACGAAGGCGTGCTCGGCCTGGCGACTCTCTACTGCGTGGTCACGGTCGCGCTCGGCTACGCCTTCGTCCGCCTGGGGATCGGCCTCGAGCGGCGGCGGCCACGGCGGTCGGCGGCGTGAGCATCCCCGCCTGGATCGCGGTCGGGCTTCTCGGCGGCCTGGCCGCCGCCGCTCGCTACCTGATCGACGCCGAGGTCTCGGCCCGCGTCCGCGCCCCCTTCCCACTCGGCATTCTCGCCGTCAACCTCGCCGGCGCCTTCGCCCTCGGCCTCGTCGCCGGCGCCGCCCTCCACGGCGCCGCCCTGACCATCGTCGCCGGCGGCGGCATCGGCTCCTTCACCACCTTCTCCACCTGGATCCTCGACTCCCACCGCCTCGCCACCGCCCACCTGGCCCGCCTGGCTTGGATCAACATCGGAGCTTCGATAGTCATCGGCTTCGCCGCCGTAGCCCTAGGCCACGCACTGGGCACCCTCCTCTAAATCTCCAAAAGGCAGGACTCTGAACCCGAGGCCCCTCCGGATCGAGAGACCCGGGACCGGCGACGGGACAGGGGGAGGTCCTCCCGGAACCTCCCCGCAGTTCGTGACGGGAGGACCTCCCCCTGTCCCGCCCCTGGACCCAGATCTCAAGATCTTTACTTTGGAACCCTTCCAATTTAGGTACCCTGCCCCCAGTGCTTGCCAGCAAAGAGCAGATCGCCGAGCAGCTGCGCCGCAGCAACCTGCGCGCGACCGGCCCCCGCATCGCCGTCTACGCCGCGGTCGCCGGGCTTTCCGGCCATCCCGACGTGCAGGAGATCATCGCCCGCGTCCACGCCGGCGGCGACTCCGTCTCCACCCAGGCGGTCTACGACTGCCTCGCGGTGCTCACCGCCGCGCGCCTGCTGCGGCGGATCGAGCCGGCCGGCAGCCCGGCCCGCTACGAGACCCGCGTCGGCGACAACCACCACCACGTCGTCTGCCGCGCCTGCGGCGCCACCCAGGACATAGATTGCTCCGTCGGCGCCGCGCCCTGCCTCGAGCCCGGAGCCAGTACCGGCGGCTTCGCGGTCGACGAGGCGGAGGTCACCTTCTGGGGCCTGTGCCCCGACTGCCAGACCGCCAGCGTGCCCGCGGCGAGCAACCCCCAAGTCTGAGAAATAGAAGCCCGAACAGGAGGACCACCAACAATGAGCGACGAGAACAAGCGACCGACCACGACCACCGACTCCGGCATCCCGGCGACGAACGACGAACGCTCGCTGACCGTCGGCGAGCAGGGCCCGACCGTCCTCCACGACCACTACGTCGTCCAGAAGATGCAGCACTTCAACCGCGAGCGGGTCCCGGAGCGGGTCGTCCACGCCAAGGGCAGCGGCGCCCACGGCACCTTCGAGGTCACCCAGGACGTCAGCCAGTTCACCAAGGCCGACCTCTTCCAGCCCGGCAGGAAGACGGAGATGTTCGCCCGCTTCTCGACCGTCGCCGGCGAGCAGGGCTCGCCCGACACCGCCCGCGACCCGCGCGGCTTCGCGCTGAAGTTCTTCACCGAGCAGGGCAACTACGACCTGGTCGGCAACAACACGCCGGTCTTCTTCGTCCGCGACGCCTCCAAGTTCCAGGACTTCATCCACTCCCAGAAGCGGCTGCCCGACACCGGCATGCGCTCCAACGACATGCAGTGGGACTTCTGGACCCTCTCGCCCGAGAGCGCCCACCAGGTGACGATCCTGATGTCCGACCGCGGCACCCCGCGCACGCTGCGTCACATGCACGGCTTCGGCAGCCACACCTTCTCCTGGCAGAACGCCGGCGGCGAGAAGTTCTGGATCAAGTACGCCTTCAAGACGTCTCAGGGGATCGAGAACTACAGCGAAGACGAGGCGGTCGAGATGGCCTCCCAGGACCCCGACGCCCACCGCCGCGACCTGCGCAAGGCGATCGACGACGGCAACGCGCCGGAGTGGAAGCTGATGGTCCAGGTGATGCCGTTCGAGGACGCCCTCGAGTACCGCTTCAACCCGTTCGACCTGACCAAGGTCTGGCCCCACGGCGACTATCCCGAGATCGAGGTCGGCCGGATGGTCCTCGACCGCAACCCGGACAACTTCTTCGCCGAGGTCGAGCAGTCCGCGTTCTCGCCCTCGAACCTGGTTCCGGGAATCGGCCTCAGCCCCGACAAGATGCTGATGGGCCGGGTCTTCTCCTACCATGACACCCACCTGCACCGGATCGGCGCCAACTACGAGCAGCTGCCGATCAACTCGCCCAAGGTCGAGGTCCACTCCTACAACTTCGACGGGCCGATGACCTACATCAACAAGGGCGACCAGCCGGTCTACGCGCCGAACACCAAAGGCGGCCCGGTCGCCGACGGCGACAACGGGGCCGACCTCAGCTGGCCGGTCGCCGGCGGCGAGCTCGGCCGCTACGAAAACCCAAAGCACGCCGAGGACGACGACTTCGGTCAGGCCGGGACGCTCTACCGCGAGGTGATGGACGACGCCAAGCGGGAGATGCTGGTCGAAAACGTCGTCGGCCACGCCAGCGCCGAAGTCAGCAGCGAGGTGCAGGATCGGGTCGTCGCCTACTGGACTCAGGTCGACGCCGAACTGGGGTCGCGTGTCGCCAGTGGGCTCGAGCGGGCCGAGCAGGCGCCTACGCCGCCGGAGGCTGAGGTTCCTAGCAACGTCTGAGCGGGCTCGGTTGGCGTAACGAGGGGCGGAGGGGGAGACCTCTCCGTCACGAACTGCGGGGAGGTTCCGGAG
>JACDGU010000154.1 GCA_013821475.1 Solirubrobacterales bacterium | reverse complement strand
ACGCGCTCCTGGGGCCGCAAATCTTCCTGGCGGCGGCGTCGCTTGGAGGCGCCGCTGGCCCAGACGTCGACCTGGCGGGCGGAGGTGAAGCGACCGGCGGCGGTCTCCTCGCCGCTGCCGAAGCCGATCCGCACCGCGACCGCCCGCTCGGGGGTGAGCTCGTGTGCGTGGGGGTCGGCGCCGGCGAGGGCGTGGACGTGGAGGGCGCGATTGAGCAGGCCGATGCCTTCGCCGACCAGGACGTCGGCGGTGTCCTCGGCCTCGGTCGCGGCGGTGAGCCAGCGCTCCGCGTCCTCCTCGCCGTCGAAGGGGGCGAAGGCCCGGATCGCAGTAGCGCGGGAGAGCGGTAGCGGTGCCTGCTTCTCGTCCCGGCTCGCTTCACGGGCCCGCTTGCGCCGGCGGGGGGGTGGGGCGGGGGCGCCGAGGGTTTCGACGACGAGGACGCTTTCATCCTGCCCGCCGGACTCCCCGCGGGCTAGGTAGCGGCCGTCCGCCAGTGGCAGAGTGCCGGCGAAGTCGAACTGCGCGAATCCGAATAGCTTGGCCAGAGGCCGGGATTCTCCCGGGATTTAGTCTTCGCCCGCCGGGCCGCTGCCGAGGATGCCGCTCTTGGCTTCCTTTTCGTCGGGCAGCGAGTACTTCGAGGGTCCGATCGGGACTTCGGGGTTTTCGATTTCGCCAAGGCGGCCGATCAGGCGCTGCCACTGCTCAGGCTTCAGCAGGGTCGAGAATTCCGCTCCCGCCGGCGAGGCTTCGGTCGCGACCGGGTAGTAGCCGATGTGGACGTGGTCGTAGTGGTCGGGCAGGGCGAAACTGGTTTCGCCGGGCAGGTCCTCGAGCGAGATCACCTGGTGGGGGTGCATCGTCCCCTGTAGGGCGAGGACGTCGCGGATCAGTTTGTCGACCAGCGTGCCCGGCCCCTGGTGACCGGTCACCGGGATGCCTTCGATGTCGGCGATGTCGACCGCGTCGCCGGTGGTGTGCTCGGAGACGTTGCCGGAGGTGGTGAGGATGCTGTGGCCGCACTTCAGCGCCGTGATCGTCAGTTCTTCGACCCCCTTCGAGCGCAGGTACTCGAGCACGGCGAGGACGCGGCGGTCGATCTGACCGGTTTCGATGTCTTCCCGGCCGCAGGGGTAGATCGAGAGGCCCTTGTCACTGAGAACGCGCTGCTCGAGGTCTTCCTTGGAGAGCAGCAGTACCCCGGCACCGCTGAGCTGTGCCTTGAACGGGCTCTTGCCCTTGGCGCGGTAGATCGCCGTCGCTTCCAGCAGCTTCCAGCCGTCGAGGATCGGCTTCGGGTCGATCCGCGGGGCGCCGCGGCCGGCGGGGCGGATCGAGAAGTTGATGTGCGGATCGATCTTGCCTTCGCGGCCGCCGACCCGGCCCAGCACGGTGTCGGCGATCACTTTCGAGCCGACCTCGAGCGAGCCTTCGCCGCTGGTGGTGACGGGCGCGTTCTTCTTGACGGCGGCTTCGCCTTCGCTCTCGGGCGCGGCGCTTTCGCCGGTGCGGCCGGGGAGCGCGCGCAGACGCGGCCGGAGGTCCTGGCTTTCGACCGGCAATCGCTTTTCCTTACCGCTCGGAGTGACGACGCTGCGATGGGCGCGGACGATCTTGCCCAGGCCGGCGTAGGTGTAGCGGTTGCCGTAGGTGTCTTCGAGGACGACGAACTTGCCGAGCTTGGCCGAGTCGCCCATCTTGCGGATGACGCCGTCGTTGACGGCGACGACCGGCGCTCCCTCGGCGGAGAAGATGTTGATGCCCCGCTGCGTCGGCGAGGAGGAGATCACTTCGGCGGCGCTGGCGGCGGAGGAGATCTTGGCGCTCGACGCCGGGCTGTTCAGCGAGGCGCGGGCGGAGACGTCGTCGGCGTAGCGGGCGTCGGCGGCGATCGGGAAGTGGGCCCCCTCGGTCAGGCCCGTCAGCGAGCCGATCAGGTCCGAGGGCAGGCGACCGTAGGCGCGGGCGTAGAGCAGCACCTCCTGCACGTACCAGTCGGCGTGGTTGTAGGCGAGGATCGCGTTGTAGAGGTCCTTGGTACCGCCGGCGATCTTCAGGTAGTGGGCGGCGGCGCAGATCGCGTCAACCGGGTTGTAGGGGTCCTTGCGCCCGTCTCCGTTGGCGTCGAGCCCGTAGGTTTCCCAGCTCGATGGCAGGAATTGCATCCAGCCGACGGCGCCGGCGCTCGAGACGTTGAGGTTGGTGCCGAACCCGGTCTCAATTTTGTTGATCGAGGCGAGCACCTCCCAGGGAATCCCATATTCGGTTCCGCAGGCCTGGTAGATCGGCAGCAAGAAGGGGGGGATCTCGAAGGAGTCGATGACGAAGTTGGGGACCCCGATCGGGGCCGGGCCGAAGGGCGCGATCGTCGTCGTCGGGTTGCCGAGGGTGGGGGCGCCGCCGGCGGAGAACGGCGAGCCGCCGTCGCCGCCTTCGGCCAGCGGCTGATCGCCGCCACCGGTCGCGCTCGGCGCCTTGAGGCCGCCGCCGTTGCCGCCGCCGCCGCTGGTGTCGCCGAGGCTTTCGTTGTGGGTGACGCCGCCGCGGACATCCTTCGGCACCGCGGAGTTGCCGTCGATCGTGCTGCCCACCTCGACCCCGCCACGCTGCTTGGTGGCTTCCTGGGCCGAGCCGGAAATCGGCGTGGCATTGGCGGCTTCCGGCGCCTCGCTGGTGCCGGCCGGCGAGCTGCAGTCGGGATCTTCCATGTCGGTCAGGCCGTCGCCGTCATCGTCGAGCCCGTTGGAGCAGGCCGGGGCCTGCAGCGACGGAACCGTCGTCGCGGCGGTCGGCGCCGCCGGCGGCAGGCTTGGTTCGACCGCGGCACTGGAGCCGAGCGGATCGGCGCCGGCAGGGCCCGCGCCCAGCACGGAAAGCGCCAGCAGGCTGGCCAGTACGACGATCAGTGCGATCTTGTTTCTCATCCCGATGAGGCCCGGTGCTCGCTGCAGCGCCTGGCGGACGATCCGACCCTGCCCTCCCAAGCGACCCGAGGACTCACGCTACCCCTTCGCCCAGGGGGGTGCAACGGCCTGCGCCGCCCCCCAACATGCCCTTAATCAACATCATCTTCATGCCTGCACTTCGCAGCGTTTCAGCCGAATCGGATGGGCTCGTTAAGCTGACGTCAACGAGCGGCGAAAGGGGCGGGCGTGACCTATGACGATTTCGAGCAGGATGGGCTGAGAGCCCGTTCGGAGCAGGCGATCGGGGAGCTGGCGCAAGCTCTGATCGACAACCCGACGCTGCACAACGCGATCTCCGCCGCGTTTGGCGCCCGGGAGAAGGCGATCGAGGCGCAGCAGGCGGCGATGGGCGCCCTCAACCTCTCCTCCGCGACCGATGTCGAGCGCCTGGAGCGGCGTCTGCGCTCGTTTTCGCAGCGGCTCGAGGAGGTCGAGGAGCAGATCGACGAGATCTCCCGAGAGGTCGCCGCGATCCGCCGTCAAGCTGGCAAGAAGAGCAGGACCTAACCCTCAACCTTAGGCTGAAAGTACGGCCGCGGCGACGTTTCCCGCGGCTTTTGCGGCGAGTTCCAAGCCGTCGTCGCCGAGACGCTCGGCGCTCGCCGACTCGGTGACGATCAGCACCGCCGCCAGGGCGATCCTGAGCTCGGAGCCCCGGCGCAAGAGGGTCGCGGTCTGCATGTCCGCCGCTTCCCCGGCCTGCACCGGGGCCGGGGAGCCGCCGACGTGCAGGGTGTCGAGGCTCGCCACGGTCGCCTCGACCGCAGCGGAGCCGAGCCGGCGGTTCAGCTGTGCGGAGAGCTCGGGGTCCGGCACCGCCACCGCGGCCGCACGGTCGAGCGACCCGGACCAGGCGTGGGCTTCGGTCACGATCAGCAACCGACCGCAGCGCAGCCCGGGGGAGATCGCGGCGCAGGTGCCGACCCGGACGGCGCGCCGCAGGCCGAGCTCGACGAGGTCGCCAAGCACCAGCGCCGCGCTCGGGCCGCCGATCCCGGTCGACTGGACGGTCAGCAGCCGCTCGCCGCCCACCGCCTGCCCCGAATACCCCCAGAGCCCCCGTGCGTGGTTGCACATCTTCGGCGCCTCGAGCAGCTCCTGGGCCAGCATCAGCGCCCGGCCGGGATCGCCGACCAGGACCGCATCGGCGGCGATCGGGGCGGTTGGGCGCAGGCGGGCGGGCATCGGCGCGGCCGACCCTAAACCTCCCGGGCTTTCCGCCCCGTCGGCGCTCCGATCCCCGCGCCGGGCTAGCCTCACTCCCGTGGCCGACGAGCGCATATCGCTGAGCGAGGCCGTGCGTCGCTCCGGAGTGCCGGCAAGCACGCTCAAACGCTGGGCCGAGGAGAAGATCGTCCCGGTCCGCCGGGGCCGCTGGACAGCGACCGCGGCGGCCCAGGCACGTGTCGTGGCGAGGATGCGCGAGCGCGGCTACTCGCTCGAGGACCTGCGCAGGGCCGGCCGCGAGGGCCGGCTCGCCTTTGGCTTCACCGAGGATCTGCTGCCGGGCACCCACGGCACCGTCTCGGTCGGGGAGATCGGCGAGGAGACCGGGCTGGAACCAGAGTTGATCGAGCGGGTCCTGGTCATCCTCGGAACCCCCAAAGGCCAGCAGCGCAACCTCACCGCCGAAGACGCGGCGGCCCTGCGCCACTGCGCCCGGGTCCTTGCCGCCGGGCTGCCGCTGGTCGCCTTCCTGCAGCTGGTCCGGGTCTACGTGCAGTCGATGCGGCGGATCGCCGACGCCGAGGTCCGCCTCTTCCACCTCTATGTCCATGAGCCGCTGATCCGCGACGCCGTGCCAGAGCTCGAGATGGCGGCCGAGATGGGCGACCTCGCCGCCGACATCCTTCCCCTGGCGGCCCCGCTGACCGAATACCTCCACAACCGCTACCTGCGCTTCTACGTTGAGCAGGACGTCGTCGGCCACATGGAGTCCGAGGCGGGCGACACCGCCGAAATCGAGCTCGGCCAGGTGACCATCACCCTCTGTTTCATCGATCTCACCGGCTTCACCCGCTACACCGAGGAGGAGGGCGACATGGAGGCCCTCGACGCGGTCGAGAGCTTCGTCGCCGGGGTCGAGTCGACGCTCCCACGCGAGGCGACGATAGTGAAGACGATCGGCGACGAGGTGATGGTCGTCTCGCCCGACGCCGCCTCGCTGACCGAGTGGGCGGTCGACTTCCTCGGCCGTTTCTCGCGGCGCCCACAGCCGCGGGTCGGCATCCACAGCGGCGACGCCGTCTATCGCGACGGCGACTACTTCGGCAGCCAGGTCAACCTCGCCCACCGGGTCGTCAACCGGGCGCTGGCTGGCGAGGTCCTGGTCACCGATCGGGTCGCCGAGGCAGTTCAGGGACGGTCCCGGCTCGGCCTCGAGCCGATCGGGCAGGTCAGCCTCAAGGGCTTCCCGGTCCCGACCGAGCTCTTCGTCGTCCGCGCCGCCGGCTGAGCCGGGCCGCGCTCCTAGACTCACTCCGTGGACGCCGACGAATTGCTCGAGCGAGTGGTTTCCGGGGGGCTGGTGGCGCCACCCGACGCGGTCGTCGCGATGCTCTCCGGCGGCCGCGACTCGGTCTGCATGCTCGACCTCGCAGTCCGCGCCCGCGGGCCCGAGGCGGTGGTCGCCCTGCACGTCAACTATGGCCTGCGCGACGACTCCGACGAGGACGAGCGCCACTGCGCCGGGCTCTGCGAGTCGCTCGGCCTGCGGCTCGAGGTCGAGCGCCCACAGCGGCCGGAGGGCCCCGGCAATCTCCAGGCCTGGGCGCGCGACAGCCGCTACGCCGCCGCCGCGCGGCTGGCGACATCGCTGCCGGCGACGATCGTCACCGGCCACACCGCCGACGACCAGGTCGAGACGATCCTCTACCGGCTCGCCTCCTCCCCGAGCCGGCGGGCTCTGCTCGGCATGCGCCCGCGGGACGGCCGCCTCGCTCGGCCGCTGCTTGGTATGACCCGGGAGGAGACCACCGCCTACTGCGAGGAGCGCGGCCTGCCCTGGCGCGACGATCGCTCCAACGCCGAGCCGGTCTACGCCCGCAACCGGATCCGCAGCGGGCTGCTGCCGGAGCTGGCGCGGGTCCACCCGGCGGCGGCGGCGAACGTCCTGCGCACCGCGGAGCTGCTGCGCGACGAGGCCGAGGTCCTCGACGCCCTGGTCGCGGTCGAGATCGATGGCTCCGGGGAGAACGCCCGCGGCACGATCTCGCTGCAGCGCCTCGACGAGCTGCACCCGGCGCTGCGGCGGCTCGTCGTCCAGCGCCTGGCCGACGCCGCCGC
>JACDGU010000153.1 GCA_013821475.1 Solirubrobacterales bacterium | reverse complement strand
GCCCGCTGCTGCGCCGCTGCCGCATCGCCGGCCCGGCCGTCGTCCACCTCGCTGAGCCGCTCGCGGTGCGGCGCCCGCTCCTTCGACGGAGCCTCGTCGCCAGGCTGCCCGGCAGGCTGACCTCGCCCTCGCGTCTGCGCCACAGGGTCGAGCTCGCGGCGGGGGAGACCCTGGAGCTGCGGCCGTGATCCGCTTCCCGCTGCGCTACGTGCGTCAGAACGTCCTGATCGGCCCAGGCGGTGAGGCGGCGGCGCTCTACCGCGCCCGGACCCTCTCCTATCCCTGGCTGCCCGCCGCCGAGAAGTGGGCGCTGCTCCACCGGCTCGAGCACCTCGTCTCCTTGCTCGGTGCCGACCTTTCGCTTTGGCGGGTCGCCCGCTCCTATCCGGCCGACCGATACGCATCCGAGCTCGCCTGGCTCGCCGATCCCCGCCATGCTGACGCCGACCGTTGGCGCTCTTATCTCGAGGCCCAGCAGGAGCGGCTCGCCGACCTCGACTCCCACGTCCCGGAGGTCTACCTGGCGATCTCCCTGACCGAGGGAAGAAGCTCGGGCGGGCCGCTGCGCTCGCTGGGCCGGGCGCGGCGCCGGGCGGAAGAGATCGCCGGGGTCGGCGCCCCGAGCCCGATCCCGGCCCCCGAGCTGCGGTCCCTCGCCGAGGCCGAGCGGCGGGCCTTCGGCCAGGCCTCCTCGGTGGTCGACCTGCGCCGGGCGACCACCGCAGAGCTGCAGTGGCTTCTGCGTCGGGCCGCCTGCCGCGGTCTCGGCGAGCCGGATCTGGAGGCGAGCTGGGAGCCCGATGCGCTGATCCTCGGCGGGGAGGGCGAGGAGGCGAGCTATGAGCCGCTGGAGTCCGACCTCTGGTCGCTCGTGAACGCGCCGATGCGCGAGGAGCCGGGCAGGCCGCCCTCGCTCGTGGTCGAGTCCGAACACGGCGATTCCCACCAGGCGTTCCTCTGCCTCGGCTCGCTCGCCGAGGAGGCCGAGTTCCCGGGAGCGGCCGAGCTCCTCTTCGCACCCCTCGAAGGCGCTGGGCCGGTCGACGCGGTGCTTCACGCCGACCTGGTCGCCAATCGGGAGGCGCTGGCGCAGGTGCGGCGCCGGGTCCTCGACGCCGAGCACACCTATAAGGAACAGCTCGCGGGCTCGCCGACCGGGCCGGGCGCCCTCGCCGAGGAGGACCGTGAGCTGGCGCGCGAGTACGAGGCGATCCTCTCCTCGGTGGCGCGGCCGCCGATGCTGCGCGCCTCGATCTCCCTGGCGGTGGGAGCCGCCGACCCGGAGACCCTCGAGGCTCGGGTCATCGCCCTGCGCGAGCGCTACGGCGAGGTCGCCCTGCACCGACCGCGCGGCCTCCAGCACGCCGTCTTCCTCGACCATCTGCCGCGCCCCGACGGCGGCGCCGTCGTCGACTACCGCCGCCAGATGACCGCCGAGCAGGTCGCCGCGACGGTCCCGGTCGCGACCGCGGCGGTCGGCTCGGAGGGCGGGGTCTATCTCGGCTTCGACCCGGCGGCGGGACGACCGGTCCGCTTCGACCCGACCGAGGCGCCCAGGGACTCGCGACCCTCGGCGGTCCTCCTGACCGGCACCCTCGGCTCGGGCAAGACGATCGCCGCCCAGGCGATCGCCCACGCAGCGCTACTGCGCGGCAGCCTTGTCGTCGACTTCGACCCGAAGCCCGATCACCGGCTCGCCGAGCTGGCGGAGCTGGAGGGCGAGGTGCGGCTATTGGAGCTCTCGGCCGACCGGGAGCACCGTGGCAAGCTCGATCCCCTGGCGATCGGGCTGCCCGAGCTGCGCGAGGAGCTCGCCTCCTCCTACCTGCTGGAGCTGCTCCGCGACCCACCGCCCTCCTGGGAGGTCGCGATCGACCGCGCGGTGCGCGATGCGGTGCGCGAGGGCGAGGGGAGCCTGCTGCGAGTCGTCGAGCGCTTGCGCGAGGCCGACGCGCCCGGCGCCCGCGAGGCTGCCGAGGCGCTCGAGGTGATCTCCGACTTCGGCCTCGCCCGGCTTGGCTTCTCCGCGCCTGAGGAGGCGGTCGCCTCCCCGGCGGCAGGCCGGGCGAACCTGACCACGATCCGGATGCCGGGCCTGAATCTGCCTGATCCCGGCACCGATCGTGCCGCCTACACCAGGAGCGAGCGCGTCTCGGTCGCGACCCTGGCACTGGTCGCCGCGCTCGCGCTGAAGCTGATCTCGGGGGACCGCTCCCGTCACAAGCTGGTGATCCTCGACGAGGCCTGGGCGCTCTTCGCCTCCTCGCAGGGGCGGGCGCTGCTGAACCGCCTGGTCCGGTTGGGGCGGGCCTTCAACGCGACGATCCTCCTGGTCAGCCAGCGGGTCGAGGACCTCGGCGAGCTGGCGCAACTGGTCGGGGTGAGTCTCATCTTCGGCCAGGACTCGGTCCGCGCGGCGACCGCCGGGATCGAGGCGATCGGGCTCGACCCCGACGAGGGAGGACTCGCCCGGCGGGTGACGGAATACCGGCGCGGCCGCTGCCTGATGCGCGATCTCGACGGGAGGGTCGGTGAGGTCCAGGTCGACCCGCGGCCCGAGCTGCTCGCCGCCCTCGACACCAGCCCGGGCGCGGGGGAGGGCGAGCGATGAGGCGGCGCCTGCTCCTCGCCGCGACCGGCGCCGTCGCACTCGTCCTGCTCGCAGTCCCGGCCGCCGAGGCCGACGTCTGGGCCAACGTCGGCCCGGCCTCCTCGCTCGCCGGTCTCGCCTCGCGCTACCCGCTCGGCAACTACGCGCTCGACCAGCACTTCACGGCGATCTCGGCGGGCGTCCTTAGCGGCGTCGACGTCTCGGGTCTGCTGCCGATGATCGCCTACTTCTTCGCCAACGAGCTCTGGCAGTTGACGGCATGGCTGGCGAGCCTGCTGGTCGAGCTCTTCGGCTTCGCCTTCTCGCTCGACCTGGTCAACGGGTCTTCGGCGACGAATGGCGCCGGGGCGCTCGGGCCGGTCAGTCGGGCCATCGGGTCGATCTACTCCGACGTCTTCGGCGGGCCCTGGATGGTGCTGGCGGTATCGGTCGCCGGGATGTGGGCGATGTGGAAGGCGCTGGTGCAGCGGCGCTATGCGGAGACCGCCGGGCAGCTCGCCCTTTCGCTGCTCTACGTCGGGATCGCCTTCCTCTTCGTCCTGCAGCCCGGGCAGACGATCGGCACCGCCTCGCACTGGACCAACGAGATGTCGGGGGCGTTCCTCTCGATCGCCAAGGACGGTGAGCCGTCCTCTCAGGACGAAGCGAAGGAAGCGGGGGCGGACCAGCTGTTCGGACTGCTGGTCGCCCAGCCCTGGGCGGTTCTCGAGTTCGGCGGTCTCGACCACTGCGTAAAAGCCGGATCGAGCGAAGAAGACGGCGAAGCCGAATCGGTGGCGGTGCAGCCGTTGCCCGCCGGCGCGGCTCGCCGACTCGAATCCGGCGAACAGGTCTCGGCCGGCGGCAAGACCTGTGTCGAGAACCTGAGGAGGTACGGCCCGCACTTCCTAGGCTTCGAACCGGGCTCGGGCGAACGCGAAGAAGAGTTCGAAGCCCTCTCCCACGGCGACAGCTCGAAGCTCCCCGACGCCGACCCGGAGAAGAAGAACGGCTCCTACGAACTCGGTCCGCTCGATACCCCCGCCGCTGCGACGATGGAAAAGGGCGGCCAATACCAGCGGTTGCTGGTCGCGATCGTCGTCTTCTTCGCCGAGCTCGGCGCCTTCTGCCTGCTCGGCGCGCTCTCGGTCGGGGTGATCACCGCCCAGGTCCTGCTGCTCCTGCTGCTGGCCTTCAGTCCTGTGGCGTTGGTGGCGGCCGCGGTCCCCGGTCGCGGTCACCAGTTCTTCAAGGGCTGGCTCTCGAAGCTCGCCGGGTTCCTGCTGCGGAAGGCCGCCTACTCGCTGGTGCTCGCGGTGCTGCTGGCGGTCTGCGCGGCGATCTCGGCGGTGACCTCGGAGCTCGGCTGGCTCTTCTCCTTCGGGTTGCAGTGCGCCTTCTTCTGGGCGGTCTTCCTGCAGCGGCGCTCGCTTACCGACGGTCTGGTCGGGGCGGTGACCGGGCCGGGGGTGGCGGGAGGCGAGAAGGCGCTCGAGGTGCTGGCGCTCTACTCGGGGGCGCGGCTCGGGGCGAGGACTGCGACCCGGCCGGTGCGCGCGGTCGGCTCACGGCTGCGCCGAGGTGGCGGGCGCGGGGTCGAGGCGCGGCGGGAGGAGATCGTCCCGCCGACCACCTCCGGCGAGACCTCGCGACCGCACCCCGACCGCCCCGAAGCTCGGACCGATCGGGACGAGGGGCCCGCGACCACCCGGAGCGATGCCCCTGCCGCCCGTCCCCGCCCGGACAAGGCCGACCCGAAGACGATGGTCGAGGGGTCGGCACCGACGGGGAAGACGGGGAAGGGGAGGCGGTCCGAGGAGATGAAGGGCGACCCGTCCCGGCCCCGTCCCGCTGAGAAGTCCCGGCGTCCGGAGCCCGGGGAGGAGGAGCCCCGGCGTCCTCGTCGTCGACCCGACAAGAAGCTGAAGCGTCCCTCCGGTGCGAAGCGGTCCTCGGGCGGCCCGAAGGAGCAGGTGCGCCAGGAGGCCGCGGAGGGCCCGCCGGCCGACCGGCGCAAGGACACGAAGCCTTCACCGCGTCCGGCACCGACGAGGCCCTCTCCCCGGTCGCACCGACCGCAGCAGGGCGGCCTCGCCGAAGAGTTGCGCGCCGATGACGAGCGCGCGAAGGCGGCGCGGAAGGAGCCCGCGCAGGCGCAGAGGACGGGGAAGCTCCCCGAGCCTCGCCCCAGGCGCAGACCGAAGCCTCGACCTGAGCCCCAAGACAACTCGGACAGCGGAGAGCGGCGATGAGCGCCCGGACCCACAGGCTCTGGTTCCCCGTGGCGGCAGGGACGGCGGCGCTGATCGCCGCCCTCGCCACCGCGGCGATCATGGCGCTCTTCGGCGCCTCGGTCTCCTGCCTCGGCGCCACCGCGGGGGCGAGCGCCGGGCCAGGGTCGGGGGAACCCGAAGAATCCGTCGGCGGCATCCCGGCGGCGCGGCTCCATATATATGAGGCCGCCGGGACCCGCTTCGACATCTCCTGGCCCTTCCTCGCCTCGATCGGGGTGCAGGAGTGCGGCACCGACGGTCACTGCGGCGTGGCTCCCTCCGGCTGTGCGGGGGTGATGGAGATCGCCTACGTGCGCGGCTCGGAATGCAGCCCAGATCCCTCGGCACCGACCCTCTGGGAGCGCTTCGGGGTCGACGCCGACGGCAACGGCACCTCGATCTTCGACCCCGCCGACGCGATCTTCACCGCGGCGCGGATCTTCCGCCGCTCCCTCGGAGCGCCACCGGCGGGCGGCCCCTACCAGGGCTACTACCGGGCGGCCTGTCGCTACTACGGCGCCTGCGCCGACGGCATCGTCGACTATGCCCACGAGGTGATGGCGCGGGCGGTCTCCTTCGGCTTCGGACACGAAGCCCGGGTCCGGGCCGCAGGGGGCGGGGGAGCCCCGCCCGCCCAGGGATCGGCGTGTGGCGGCTCTCCGGTGGTCGGCGGCGGCGCCTCGGGCGCGGCGATCGTCAGGGTCGCCCGCTCCCAGCTCGGGGTCACCGAGAGCCCGCCCGGTTCCAACTGCACGCGCTACGGACCATGCGAGGAGTGGTGCGCGCTCTTCGTCGCCTGGGTCTGGCAGCACGCCGGTGTCGCGATGGCCGCGGGCACCGCGCCGTACGCCTACTCGGGCTCCTTCTACGGCTGGGTGACCGAACACGGTGGGCGCGTGCTGCCGCCCTCGGCCACCCCTTCCCCCGGCGACGCGGTCCTCTATGGCTGGGGCCCGACCGCCTCCGAACACGTCGGCATCGTCGAAGCCGTCCTCGGCGGCGAGATCACGACGATCGACGGCAACTTCGCCGACCGGGTCGCCAGGGTCGGGCCCTTTCCCCCGGCCCTCGCGGTCCTCGACGGCGAGCCGGGGCCGATCTATGCCTACGCCGAACCGCCGGGGCTCGGGAATGAAGGAGGCCGGTCGTGACCCGGCGTCTGCGGGGCCTGCTCGAGCGTCCGCTCGACCCGGCGACCGGGAGGCTCGTCGTGGTCCTCGGCGGGGTGGTGTGTGTGGGGTTCGCGGTGGTCGTCGGGCTGGGGCTGCTGGGGCCTGGGGCGACCGGGTCACGGGGATCCACGGCGACCATGCAACGGGCCGGTCTGACCCCTGTCGCGGTCCGGCCGACCTCGGCGGCGGCGACGGCGCCGCCGGCGGCCGACCGCGAAACCCACCGGCCGCCACAGGACCCGCAGGACCGGGCGGGAAGCCCCGCAGCCCGTCGCGCCCACCGCGAGCT
>JACDGU010000152.1 GCA_013821475.1 Solirubrobacterales bacterium | reverse complement strand
GGCGACGGTCTCGCGGCGGCGAGGAACGCGAAGGGAGCGAGGAAGAGGGAAGAGGCCTTGACGGCGACGGCGGCGACGAGCGCAGCGCCGCCGGAGACCTCGCGGGCACTGAGGATCGCGGCGACGCCGAGCATCGCCAGCAGCATCGCCAGGCCGTCGTTGTGGGCGCCGCCGACGACGTGGACGAGGACGAGGGGGTTGAGCGCGACGAAGGCCGCCGCCCGCAGCGGGTCGCCGCCGCGCCAGGCCGCGAGGCGGGAGACGAGCGCCGCCAGCCCCAGCACCGAGAGTGCGGCGAGCGCCTTGAGGACGGCGACGGCGAGCCCGACCGGGAGCCAGGCGAGCGGATAGGTCGCGAGCGTGAACAGCGGCCCGTAGGCGCTGGTCGCTTCGGTCCAGGTGACGTCGGCGAAGGCGCGGTCGGCGGGCGCCGCCTGCGGTGGGTGGCCGTAGGGGTTGAGGTGGTGGACGACGCCGAGCCGGGCGTAGTCGAGGTAGCTGAAGGCGTCGTGGGAGAGCAGGACCGGGGCAATTGCGAAGGCGGCGACGAGCAGCAGGATGGCCGCCCAGACGAGGCGGGCGCCGAGTGCCGGCGCGTAGCGCAGGAAGACCAGGTAGGCGAGGAAGCCGGCCCAGACCAGGCCGTAGGCGAGCCCGGGGTCGATGCTCGGCTACCCGTTGCCGGCGGCAGATTCGCCGCCGTCGACCCCGCCCTGCGGCGCTTCGGGCAGCGGCGGCGGCAGCGGGGCCGGTTCCTGCCCGGCGCCCGGGGCGTAGGCGTCGGGGTCATAGCCGCCGACCGCGGCGGTTCCCGGCGGCGGCGGTCCGCCGCCCGCGCTGCCGCCTTTGCCGCTGCGCTCGGCCGGGTTCGACTGGGTGAACTGGCCGTAGAAGGGCGCCCAGCTGATCGGTTCGGAGGGCTGGCTGAATTCTTCGCAGGGCACGCCGGCTTCGGTGTAGACCGAGTGCCAGATTTCGGCCGGGAAGGTGCCGCCGAAGACGATGATCCCGTGCACATCCGTCATCGAGATTTCGTTCGATTCGGGATAGCCGGCCCAGACCGCCGTCGCCAGGTTGGGCTGGTAGCCGGAGAACCAGGCGTCGGTGTATTCGTCGGTGGTCCCGGTCTTGCCCGCCTGGCCGGCACAGCCGGTGTAGGCGGCGGTCCCCGTCCCTTCGGTGATGTTGTCGTGCAGCAGCCGCGTCACCTCGTAGGCGACCGCCTGCGAGATCACCCGTTTCGGTTCCGCCGGTTCGGGCCGGTCGACGTGGCCGTTGGGGAAGACGACCCTGGCGATCGCGACCGGGTTGTGGTGGATGCCGCCGGAGGCGAGGGTCGCGTAGGCGTCGGTCAGCTCCAGCGGCGAGACGCCGAGGCGCAGGCCACCGATCCCCTCGGCCGGGATGCCGTCGAGGTGGGTGGTGATCCCCATCGATTTCGCCGTCTGCGCGACCGCCGCCGGCCCGACGTCGAGGTCGAGCTGGGCGAAGACGGTGTTGTCGGAGGTGACCGTCGCCTGCTGCAGGTTGATCGTCCCCTGGTAGCCCTCGTCGGCGGTGTGGACTTCCCAGTGGCCCCAATGGGGCAGGTTGAGGTCGAGCGGTTTCGAGGTGTAGTAGGTCGTGTAGGGATCGATGCCCTGCTTGATCGCCGTCGTCAGGACGAAGGCCTTGAAGGTCGAGCCGGGCTGGCGGTGGCCCTGGGCGGCGAGGTTGAACTGGCTGGTCGCGTAGTGGGTGCTGGAGACCATCGCCCGGATGTGGCCGTCGCGGGGGTCGATCGAGACCATCGCCGAGGCGGGGTCGGTCGAGTAGGGGAGCGTCGAGCGCATCGCGTCGAGGCCGATTCGCTGCAGGTCGGGATCGATCGTGGTGTGGATCTCGAGGCCGCCGCGCCTCACCGTGTTGACCCCGTACTTTTCGATCAGCCGGTTCTCGACGTAGTCGAAGAAGTAGGGCTGGCGGTGCTTGAAGTAGCTGTCGGAGACGTGCAGCCGCAGGCCGCTGCGCTCGGCAGCCACGGCGCGGTCGTGGTCGGCGAAGCCGAGCTTGTCCATCTTGCGCAGCACCTGGTTGCGCCGCGCTTTCGCCACCCCGGGGTTGAGGATCGGGTTGTATTCGGTCGGCGCCTGGGGCAGGCCCGCCAGCAACGCCGCCTGCGCCAGGCTCAGCTTCCAGACCGGCCGCGAGAAGAAGATCTTCGAGGCGGCGCCGACGCCGACCGCGGTCGAGCCTTCGACCGTCCCGTAGGAGGCGATGTTGAGGTAGGAGCCGAGGATTTCCTGGCGCGTGTGGCGTTGGGAGTACTCTTCCGCCAGCTTCGCCTCGACGATCTTGCGTTCGAGGTTGCGCTGCGGGTCGTTGATGCAGAGGTTGCGGACCAGCTGCTGGGTGATCGTCGAGCCGCCCTCGACCGCCTGGCCGGCTTCGATATCGGTGACCGCGGCGCGCAGGATGCCGATCTCGTCGATCCCGCCGTGCTGGTAGAAGCGCTGGTCCTCGATCGCCACCGTCGCCAGCTGCAGCGCTTTCGGAATCCGCTTGATCGCGAGCGGCGTGCGCGCTTCTCCCGAGTCGATCACCCCCAGCTTGCTGCCGTCGGCGGCGTACACGGTCGAGTTGCCGCCGCGGTCGATCGGTTTGCAGCTGGAGAGCGGCGGCGCCTTGGCAGCGACGCCGAGGACCCAGGAGGTGACGGCGATCGCGGCGATCGCGAGCACGACGAAGACGCCGCCGAAAACCAACAGCAGCTTGGTGCCGATACCTCCCCGGCGTCGCTGACGTCGCCGCGCGCGCTGCGTCATCGGTCCAGAGGGTACTTAGAGCGTGGCGCCGCGGCTCAGGCCTGGGTGTCGTCCGTCGAGTAGTTGTGGACGATGCCCTCGACCAACAGCTGGTTGGGGATCACGACCGAGGTGCCGTCGCCGGGGTCGACGTAGGTGTAGGAGAGGGTGATGTCGGTGACCCGGCCGTCGTTGTCTTCGAAGCCGATGCGATCGCCGATCCGGAACGGCTGGGAGACCGCCAGCTGGACCCCGGCGACCATGTTGGCGATCGTGTGCTGGGCGGCGAAGCCGACGATCAGGCCGAGCACGGCGGTCGAGGCGAGGATCCCCGTCGCCAGGCGCTTCAGCTCGGTGAACTGGCTCAGCGCGATTGCCGCGACGACGAGGAAGATCGCCAGGAAGAGCAGCCGGCGCAGGAACCTCAGCCGGGTTTTGGTGGAGCGGGAGACCTGTGAGACTGCCGGCGACATGGAGGCCAACTTAGCTGTGGAAGGGGTCGGGCCGCGCCCCAAGTCCTTCCCCTACGCGAACTGGGGCCCGGCGGCGGCCGTGCTCGGCGTGATCCTTGCGCTCGGCGCCGGGATCCTGCTCAGCATCCCCGGCGTGATCCTCGGCCACAGGTCGGGCGGGGATCTGACCACCTTCGGCAACGTCTGGGTCCAGGCCGCGACCGCCATCGGGTTCCTGCTGGTGCCGATGGCGATCGCCTCCTGGCGCGGCGCCACTTCGCTCGGCGAGGTGCTGGCCCGGCTCGGGCTGAGGAGCTTCCGGCCCTCGGAACTGAAGTGGGTGGCGGTGGCGATCGTCGCCTACCTGGCCTTCTCCGCCTTCTACGCCCAGCTGATCGTCGAACCGCACCAGAAGGACATCGCCGAAGGCTTCGGCCCGGTCCCGGTGCAGGTCCTGCTGATCGTGATCGCGGCGCCGATCAGCGAGGAGGTCTGCTTCCGGGGGATGCTGTTCGGCGGCCTGCGCGAGAAGCTGCCGATGTTGGCGGCGGCGCTGATCAGCGCCCTGATCTTCGGTGGCCTGCACGCGACGACCGGCGTCACCGCGGTGCCGCCGCTGATCTTCTTCGGCTTCCTGCTCGCCCTGCTCTACGAGAGGACCGGCTCGATCCTGCCCGGAATCCTCCTGCACATGATGAACAACGCCCTCGCTCTCGCCCTGCTCACCAAGTAGGATGCCGCCGGTGAATCGCCGCCTCGCGTCCTTCCTCGCCGTCCTCGGCCTGCTGCTGGTTCCGGCGAGCGTTGGGGCTGCGCCCAAGGCACCCAAGGCCGAAACGGCCCCGAAGGCAACGGTCAAGATCGACGTCGGCGGCCTCCACGGCGGCAGCGCCCCGATCTGGGGCACGGTCCCGGTCAGGGGCACGGTCTCGCCCTACGTCCCCGGCCAGAAGGTCGAAGTCACCTTCTACCTCGACGGGCACCGGCTGGTCAGCCACAAGGTCGCGGTCAGCAAGGGCGGCGGCGAAACCGGCAGGTTCGAGTCCAGCGTCATCCTCCGCGAGGACGGTAAGTACGCGGTCAGCGCCCACCACGCGGCGACGGCGACGCTCGCCGCCGACACCACCGTCCGCAAGAGCTGGCGGGTCAGCTTCCCCTCGCTGCACCCGGGCGAATGCGGCAAGGTCGTCACCGGCTTCAAAGCCGAGATGGCGACGATGGGCTACGTCTCCGGCGGCGGCTCCTGCTTCAACGGCCGCCTCGGCCGCGAGGTGCTCGCCTACCGCAAAGTCAACGGCATGAACCGCAGCCAGAAGACCGGTGCCGGGCTCGTCAAAAGCGTCTTCGGAGGCCGCGGCGGCTACACGCCGAAGTATCCGAGCGCCGGCGAACACGCCGAGGTCCCGCTCAACCTCCAGGTCCTGGTCCTGATCAAGAACGGCAAGCCCTTCGCGATCTACCCGGTCTCGACCGGCAAGCCCTCGACGCCGACGATCACCGGCCAGTACAGCTTCTACCGCCAGGAACCGGGCTACAACGCGGAGGGGATGTACTACTCCTTCTACTGGCACAACGGCTACGCGGTCCACGGCTACCACGAAGTCCCCAACTACGCCGCCAGTCACGGCTGCGTCCGCACCTTCATCGCCGACCAGCCGCGGATCTACGAACAATTGCATTTTGGGGAGAGCATCTTCGTCTTTTAGCGGCGTGTCTGCGGGCGTCTGGCCGGGAATGACGGTCCCAGGCCAGCCACCCGGGACCCACCGCTAAAAGACAGCCGGAAAATTTGACTGACGGGACTTAGGGTTCCGGGTGGAGTCTGGCTGACAGGTCAAGGAGGCGGCGATGAGGGTTTTTGTGGCGGGGGCAAGCGGGGCGATTGGGAGGCCGTTGGTTCGGAAGTTGGTTGCTGCCGGGCATGAGGTGACGGGGATGACGCGACGTGAGGAGCGGGCGGAGGAGATCCGGGGGGTGGGGGCGAGGGCGGTGGTCTGCGATGCCTTCGACGCCGAGCGGCTGCGGGAGGTCGTGGTCGAGGCTGAGCCGGAGGCGGTGGTGCACATGCTCACGGCGCTGCCGCAGAAGTTCAATCCGCGCTCGGACTACCTCGCGCAGACCAGCCGGATCAGGGTCGAGGGGACGCGCAACCTGCTTGCCGCGGCTCGGGCTGCCGGCGCGCGACGGGTGGTCGCCGAGGGAATCGCCCTCTTCTACCGGCCCGAGGGCGACTGGGTGAAGAGCGAGGAGGCACCGCTATACGAGGAAGCGCCCGGTCACTTCGGCCCCGCCTACGGGGCGGCGATCGAGCTCGAGCGCCTGGTGCTCGGGGCTGAGGACATCGAGGGAATCGTCCTCCGCTGCGGCTGGCTCTACGGGCCGGGGACCTTCTACGACCGCGACGGTCAGCAGGCGAAGGAGGCGATCAAGCGGCGGCTGCCGGTCGTCGGCGCGGGCACGGGCACCTTCTCCTTCATCCACGTCGAAGACATCGCCGACGCGGTCCTGGCGGCGCTCGAGCGTGGCGCTCCCGGCGCCTACAACGTCACCGACGACGAGCCGGCGCCGATGGGCGAGTGGGTACCCGTCTTCGCCGAGGCGCTGGGGGCGAAGCCCCCGCGACGGGTTCCAACCTGGCTGGCAGCGGTGATTGCCGGTCGTGCGACCGCGGCGGGGGCGTTGGATCTGCGTGGCGCGTCAAACGCCAAGGCCAAGCGCGAGCTCGGCTGGCAGCCCGCTCATCCGAGCTGGCGCCAGGGATTCGGCGAAGAGCTGGCGCAGCAAGGTTGAAGCTTTGTGGGGGCCAGGGCAACCACAACCCTTCAATCAATCCGGCTCAGCGTAGGATGGCTCGATGCCCGACCTCGACGCCGCCAGGCAGACGCTGCTCGCCGAGCTCCGCCGGCACTCGCTCGTGCTCGGCGAGGTGACGCTCTCCAGCGGGGCGATCGCCCAGTACTACGTCGACGCGCGCCGCACGCTGATGCGCCCGACCGGGTTCCTCGCCGCCGGCGAGCTGATCGCCGCCCACGCCGCCGAGCTCGGCGCCGATGCCGTCGGCGGACCGGCCACCGCCGCGATCCCGTCCGCC
>JACDGU010000151.1 GCA_013821475.1 Solirubrobacterales bacterium | reverse complement strand
CGGGTACTTTCTTCATGGCGGTTCCTCCTGTCTCGGTTGGACTTCAAGCGCCCAGAACGCTGCCGATGGCAGCGGACGGGGCGGGAGGGACCGCCGTTCAAAGTTCTACGAGATTTCGGACAACCTCTCAAGCTGCAGTCCGCACCGACGGGCGAGGCCGCTTGGGACACCGGCGCCGCCGGCGAGGAGGCACTGGCCGTCCATCTGGCGAAGACCTGCCCCGAGGCGATCGTCCTCCACGACCGCCGGATGCCCCGTAGCCGCGCGAACATCGACCACCTTGCGGTCGCGCCTTCCGGCGTCTTCGTGATCGACGCCAAGCGCTACAAAGGGAAGATCGAGGTCCGAAAGCCCTTCTTCGGCGACCCCGGTCTGTTCATCGCGGGCCGCAACAAGAGCAGGCTGGTCGAGGGGTTGGCGCGGCAACGTGAGTCCGTATTGGCGGCGCTGATCGAGACAGCGCCTATACCCGTCCACGCATGCTTCTGCTTCCTGAATCCAGCTGGCCAGGCGGGGCTCGGCGGGAATCGCGCGGATGCCGCGGTGAAGGCGGGTGTTGGCGCGCTTTGCGAACCACTCGTCGAGGGTGGCCTGGAAGTGCTCGGACGAGGCGAAAGCGCGGCCCGGTTCGAAGTTCGAGCGCAGGAAGCGGTGGCTTCGCTCGAGGATGCCCTTGGCCTCGGGGTCGGCGGCTTGGCAGATCGACCAGCCGATAGGGAGGGCGCCGCAGAAGGCAGCAAAGGCCTCTGTTGGCTTGCCCCGGGGAGCGATCGCGGACTCGCGATCCCAGACCACGGTGTCGGGCAGCGCCCCCAGCTTGCCGAGGCAGCTGCTCATCCCCCAGAGGATGTCGGGCGCCTGCTTGGCGAAGATCAGGGCGCCGGCGCCGGCGCGCGAGAAGCCCAGTGCGCAGGTCACCACCCAGCCTCTGCGGGTCTGTCCGTGGCCGACGGGGATCTCGGCCCTCGGCTCCCAGAGGTCGAACTGGCAGATCTCCCCGGGGCGGTAGACGGTGCGTTGATAGGTGCGCTTGGGAGCCAAGAGTGGGCGCAGCTCGCGCAGGTGGGTGTCGAGGATCGTCTTGCCGCCGACATAGCCGAGCTCGCCGATCAGCTCGCGGATGCGGGTGTTGGGGATGCGGGAATCGGCGCGCAGCAGGCGCTCGACCTCGGCCTTGAAGGGGTCGAGCTTGGAGGGTCGGAGCGCTCGCTCATAACTCGGCGGACGCTCGGAGCGCAACGCCGCCCGGACCGTGTTGCGGGCCAGGCCGGTGCGCCTGGCGATCTCCTTGATCGAGACTCCGTCGACCACGTGCATCCGCCTGATCTGCGCCCACTGCTCCACGTCCAGCACACCCTTCCTCCTGGCTCGGCCTCTTCGGTCAAGCCAGGGTCTGCGTCCCCGCGGACGCTCTCGCCGCCGTCGGCGGGGGGGTCAGTATTCGACCGGCGAGAGGGGGTCAGTATTCAGGCGGCGCCTACACGGCGGTGGCGACCTCGGCATTTTGATCATGAACCGACTCGCTCTCACCTACCGCGCCGCAGGGTGGAAGCTCGCCGGATGGCACCAAGACTGGGAGCTCAGCCTTTACATGGACGACGCTCTGGACAACCCAGAGGAGCTGCCGAATCTGTGGGGAATGATGGCCGTTTTGCGGGACTGGCTGAATCCCCTAAACCGGCCCGGGCTGAGGAAGATGCCGGACAGGGCGTGGCTACCGAATCACAATCATGACCACGTGATCGCGATCGACGATCGGGTCGACGACACCTTGGATCAGCTGCAACGGCTGGGAAACGCAATGCGTGCCTCCTTCTCGGTACTTCACGTTCAGACCGCCGAAGAGGCGCGCAATCGCAAAGAACGGACCCAGCACCGGGTCGAGCTGATCGCTGCCATTTTCCTTGTCCCAACCCTCGTGGTCGGCTTCTATGGCGCAAATACCTGGATCCCGGGTCAGGGCCGCCACTGGGGCTTCTGGGTCATGCTGGTCGCGCTCGTGTTCCTGACGTCCGTCGCGGTGGCGACCGTCCTCAACTGGCGCCGACAGGAAAGAATCGAGGTGCGGCGCCTGACCGATGAACGCAGCGCCTCGCGCCAAGAGCTACTGCGCGCGCTCGACTGATCCCTTCGTTCCTACGGCCCGATCAGCTGCACAGTCGCTGGCAGGATTCTGATGCAACGCACGATCCCGGCGGCTTGGCTCAGTTCCCGCGATTCAGCCTCTAGGCCTTCGAGCTTGGCGATCGCGTTCGCCTGGGCAGTCGGGTGGTGGAGCTCGATAGCCCGCATCAAATCGAAGACCTCCGGGCCGGCTCGCCGCCTCACCGACACCTCGGCTAAGAATGGCCCTGTCCGGCTTGGCGGCGGCGTGATGCTTTCGAGGTCATTCACGTCCCATTCCATCGCCCGTGAGATGAAGGTAAGTCTCTCGAGCCGGTTTCGTGCCTCCGCCAACGCCCGCTGGAGGTTCTGCCGGTGCTCCGTACAGATGCGGTTGGTCACCTGTCGGAAAGCGACGATCCGTTTTCCTTCTCCCGGAATGGGCTCGATCCCACCTGACTCGAAGTGGTTGACGACCCCGAACGTCAGGGCCGCCAGCGACGCCAGGGCGCCGATTGCCTCGATCGCGCGCCAAGCCCTCCCGGCGGTACTCCGCCGCTCATGCCACGCGGCTTTCACCCGCGCGAGGGCACTTCCGGCGGTCAATTCCTACCGCGCCCTCGTCACAGCTCGAGCAACGCCGGCTCGCGCGGCGCCTCACCAGGGATCGCCTTGATCTTCTCGCTGACCTTGTATTTCGCCGAGAAGAAGAAGCCCCCACACTCGTCTTTGACACTGCACTCGACGCACTCCGGGTGGTACTCGTTCTTCCAATCCGAAATCGAGCGCACCGTGTAGGGCCACATGCTGCGCGGGATCAGGCAGAGCTGGTGGTTGTAGATCATCGTATGAATCCGATTGCGATCGAGCAGCGTCACCGCCTCGACCAGCTCGTCGGCGTAGTCGGTCGGGTCGATCCAGAGCTCGGGAATGTTCGCCCGCGCAAGGCCGATCATCTCCAGCCCCATCAACGCCACCTGGTAGACGAAAGGCAGATTGCGGGCGATGAATTCGGCGATTTCAGGAAGCGCCGGTGCGGTTAGTTTGTGGAGGACGACGCGGATCTCGATCCGCTGACGTAGCTGGGCAAGGTTGAGGATGCCGGGAATCGTCTGGTTGAAAGCGCCCTCGGCCTGGACCACGTAATCGTGCCTTGCCGGCTCCGCCCCGTAGATCGGAATCCCGACCATCATGTTCGGATTGTCGATCCCGGCCCAGGCGGCGGCGAACTCCGGGTCGGCGAAGCGGGTGCCGTTGGAAAGGACGTGGACCTGAGCCTCTGGATGCAGGTTGCGACAGAGACGCAGCAGGTCGATCACGCCCTGTCCATACAGCGTTGGCTCGCCGCCAGTGAAACCGATCTCGGAGGTGCCTCTCGGCAACAGCCTCATCAGCTCGAATGCCTCGGCCAGCAGGCGATCGTCGTTCGCGGTCTTCGGCGGTTGCGAGCACATCAGGCAGTAGTGGTTACAGCGCTCGGTCAACAGGACGCTGTTCTGCCGACTCTCGTGGCGCCACAGCACCCGGACCCGTTGGCCGTCGTCGCTGACCGAGATGACGTCGTCGCCGGAGAGGTAATCGAGCTCGGGGGGTAGCCGCAATACCGCCTCGCCTTTCCCTGCGCTCGGTCCACAGCTCCGAGTCAGGTAGAGGTCGAATCCCTCGGGCGCCTCACCGTCCTCCCCGACGACAAAGGCCCGCGAACCCCGCTGCGAGTTCGCCGTGGCCACGTCGACGATCTTCCAGACCGTGTGCCCGAGCGGCTCCTCTAAGGGGGCACTCAGGGCCTTGCCACGCAGCGCGATCAATGCCCGGCCCAGGTCTGAAAGAGCGCCCGTGTCCCCGCGTCGCCTTCATAGCGGTCGAGCAGCAGCTTGAAGATCGCCATGTTGCGTCGACAAAAGCCCGAGGTCGGCTTGCGGCCGACGAAGTCCCCGGTGGTGGCGTAGTGATAGGTGGGATCTGAGCCGCAGTAGGTCTCGAAGGCGCAGTCCTGGCACATCGGCGCGCTCGGGGCAAACGATTCCTCCAAGGGCGCCAGCAGCGCATCGGAGAGCATGATCTCCTCGTAAGAGTCCTGGTGCAGGTTGCCTAGGCGGAACTTCTTATCGCCCATCTCGGCCAACATCCGCCCCTCATCGGAGGCGTAGACGTCACCGTCATAGTTGTAGACGATCGCCCCGATCCCGATTCCTGACGGCGAGGTCAAGTCGACGTAGCCCGGGTCGTCGTTGGTCAGCATCTTCTTCAGGATCAGCGCCGCGTACTGCTCGACCATCGGCACGCCCCGGGCGTTCAGCTCGATGATGTAGTCGAGCCCCTCTTCATAGAACGGCAGCCAGTGATCGACGTCGTAGGCGTCAAAGCTCTTGGTCTTGATTGCGAATCCGTAGGGCGAGAGGGTCCGCAAGAACATGCTGGTCAGGCCCAGTTCGACGTAGGTGTCGATGATCTCGCGGACCCGGCCCAAGCTCGAGCGGGTGGTCGTCATCAACGCCGAGACGCGGTCGACGCCAAGCTCCTCGCGCACCCTCTGGATTCCCGCCGTAGCCAACTCCCAGCTGTTTTTGCCGGGACGCGGCCGGTTCTTGTTGTGCAGGTCGGCGGGGCCGTCGAGGGAGGTAGAGATGTAGACGTCATGTGCTCGGCAGAAGTCGATGACGCGGTCATCGAGCAGGGCCAGATTGGTCGCGATCACGAAGCCGAGGTTCTTACCCTCGCTCGCGTTGCGCACCTCCGCTGCCGCGACGACCTCTTCGATCAGCTCGAAGTTCAGCAGCGGCTCGCCGCCCTGGAACTCGATCTTGATGTTCTGCGAGGGTGAGCGGAAGGCCGACTCCAATCCTAGGGCCGCGGTCTCCCAGGTCATATCGAAGGCCCCCTTGTCGGAGCTTTGTCGCGAGACCTGGCAGTAGGGGCAGGAGTGCTCGCAGCGCAGCGAGGCGACGAAGATGTGCAGTGAGGTGAATTCGGCCAAGCGCCGGTAGCGGGTGCGGGACTTGATCGCGAGCAGTTCGACTGGAAGCTCGTCGGCCCCCTCGCGGATCACATGCTTGGCCCGCAGGCGCCGGACCAGCGGCGAGTCCGTCGGCAGCTCGTTCCTCGCCAGCTGATCGAAGTCCTCGGCGGAGAGGAAGAGGTGCTCGCCGACCAAATTCGTCACCAGCACCTTCCCGTTGATTCGCTCGAAGCGGAACGGCAGGAGTTGCCACTCGGCGCTCGGGGCCTGGAAGGCGAGCGGCCCCCGAAACTTAGCCATCGGCGTCGATCAGGCCGGTCCTCGAGAAGGCGAGGGCGAGAACCAGGTTTCGCACGTCGCCGGTTTCGGCTCGGATTCGCTCACGCAGCACCTGGTCGAGGACCTCGTTGCGGAAGTCGGCGAGCACCGCCTCCGGCTCTGACGTGTCGTCGGCAAGGTGGACTATCACCTCAACCGCGTCGGGCCTCTCAGAGATGTCGCACGAAAGTCGATCGGAGAAGCGATAGGCAGCTCGCTGCACCGCATCGACGGAGTGCGCGCTGGAAGCGAAGGAGAGGCGGTGCTCGCTCATCGCGTGAACCCGGCGATCACGCCGGGACGCTCAGGAGCTCGAGTAGTGCGAGGCGTGGGAGGTATGCGAGTAGTGTCCGCCGCCGCTGGAGGAGTAGTGCGAGTGATGGGAATGATGGCTGACGTGCGAAGTATGGGAGTAGTGACCGGAGGCGCCGGCAACGGCGTCACCGTTGGGAAGGGCGAGCAGGGGGGCTTGCGCCACGCTCGCGACCGAACTCGCGGTCTGGGTGATCGCCACCTGCGCACGGCCGACGCTCAGTCCGGCATCGGCGATCTTTCCCTGGGCGCCCGCCGGAAAGATCGCCGCCAAGGCGACTCCAAGCGGTACGAGAATTGGTTTCTTCTTCATCAAATGCGAACTTACCTGTATCGATTAACGACTGTCAAGTCGCTCAGTCAGTATCAAGTCGATTCTTGCCTCCCGTGATTACCCCAATCATGGCGCCGCCTCTTGCCCGTCAACCCCTGACGGGGTTGGGCGCAGGGCGCCCTTGACCGGCGCCGCGGTTGGGCGGGTAGCTCGGGCGGGCGTCAGGAAAAAAAGGGCTCTCCTGACGTCTCCGTGGGTCAGGTAACGGTGACTCGGCCGGGCAGAGGTGGACAGAGACCGCCGAGCTTCAGCATCGCCAGGGAGATCAGGGCCTGAGGTGAGTGAAAGCCGAAGGCGCGGC
>JACDGU010000017.1 GCA_013821475.1 Solirubrobacterales bacterium | reverse complement strand
CGACATGCTCGACGAGGCCGCGGTCGGCGCCTGGTGCGCGGCACTGGTCGAGCGCTTCGGCCGGGTCGACGGCGTCGCCCACCTGGTCGGCGGCTGGCGCGGCGGCCGGCCGCTGCACGAGGAGCCGCTCGCCGACTGGGAGCTGCTCCACGATCTTCTGATCCGCACCGTCCAGCACACCACCCGCGCCTTCCACGAGCAGCTGGCGGCAAGCGAGCACGGGCGCTTCGTCCTCGTCTCCGCCAAGCAGGCACAGGCGCCCTCGAACTCGAACGCCGCCTACGCCGCGGCCAAGGCGGCGGCCGAGGCCTGGACCCTGGCCTTCGCCGACGGCTTCGAGCCCGGCGGCGCAACCGCCAACATCGTCATCGTCGACGCGATCCTGACGCCGCGGATGCGGGAGGAAAACCCGGGCGAGGAGTACCCGACCTTCACCCCCGCCGAGCAGGTGGCCGAGGCGATCGCCTTCCTCTGCTCCGATGCGGCGGCGAAGATGAACGGCCAGCGCCTGCGACTGACGGCGGGACCATGAGCAAACCGGCGAAAGGACCCAGAGCGCCTGACGACAAGATGACGATCGGCGAGCTGGCGCGGCGGACCGGGATGACGATCCGCAACATCCGCGCCCACCAGACCCGCGGGCTGCTGCCGCCGCCGGAGGTCCACGGCCGCACCGGCTACTACGGCGAGGCGCACGTCGCCCGGATCGAGCTGACCCGGGAAATGCAGGCCGAGGGACTCAACCTCGAGGCGATCCGCCGCGTCCTCGAGAGCACCGGCGGCTCCTCGCAGGAGATCATCGACTTCGCCCGTGCTGTGAGGGCCCCGTTCGAGGACGAGACGCCGGAGATCTTCGAACTCGCCGAGCTGGCCTCGGTCTGGAAGGTCGACGAGGTCGACCCGAAGCTGATCGCCCGCAGCGAAAAGCTCGGTGTCCTGCGCCAGCTGCCCGACGGCAAGATCGAGGCGATCAGCCCCCGCCTGCATCAGGCCGGAGTGGCGCTGATCGCGCTCGGCGTCAGCCCCGAGGCGGCGTTGCTCACCGCCGACAAGCTGCGCCGCAACGCCGAGGGTGCCGCCCGCGCCTACGTCGACCTCTTCGTCAAGGAGATCTGGGAGCCGTTCGACCGGGCGGGGCGTCCGGAGGAGGACTGGCCCAAGGTCCGCGAGGCGCTCGACGGGATGTTGCCGCTGGCCTCCGATGCGCTGCTGGCGATGTTCCAGATCACGATGGGCGAGGCAACCGAGAAAGCCGCCGAACAGACCCTGCGCAACGCCGCCAAGCCGGTCAAGAAACGCCGCTCTGCCAAGGCGGAGAAGCCGCGGTCGGCCGGCAAGCGCCGGCGCCGCTGAGCCTCCTCAGCCGGCGATCGCGAAGCGCTTGGTCACCGGCTTGGAGACGTTCTGCGAGAGGTCGGTGACCCGCAGCACCGCCTCGTAGCGACCCGGCCGGGCCCGGAAGTGCTTCCAGCGGGCGCCGAGCGCGAGGTGATTGACGCCGATGAAGCTGTCCCAGGTCCTGTAGCCGTTGTAGACGCGCTTGCCCTTCGAGTTGAAGCGGTAGTACTCGGCGTCGATCGTGCCCCGCTCGCTGATCTGGGCGCTGAGCGAGGTGCCCTTGGTGCCCCTGAACTTCGGCTTGGCGACGGTGACCGAGCCCAGGGTCGGCGGCGTCAGGTCGACGTTCAGCGGCGCCTGCGGGCCGGGGTCGGAGTTGGGGTCCCCGGGGGTGTCGGAGACGATGATCTGGCCACGGACGATCGCGTGCAGCTTGCACTGGAAGAGGTAGGTCCCGGGCGTGTTGAACTGCAGCGTGAACGAGTCTCCGGCCCGGTGGTCGGGGGCATCGGTGCCGGGATCCGAATCCCACTGCGTGTCGTTGGCGGAGATGCCGGTGACCGAGTGGGCGAGATCGGGGCCGAGCCAGTCCCAGGTGACCTTCTCGCCGAGGTCGATCTGCACCGTCGGGGTCGACCAGGCGTAGTTGGCGATCGAGACCCGGGTTGTCCTCGGTGAATTCGACCCGGAACGAGTCCGCCGGCCCGAAGGCTTTGTTGTCGATGATCGTGCCGTGGGGTGCGGCCCAGCGGTGGCCGTGGACGTGGAAGGTGTGGAAGAAGTTGTCGACCCCGTAGACGTGGAAGGCGACCCGCTGGCCGACCTTCGCTTCCAGGGTCGGCGTGTTGCCCGCGTAGGCCTTGCCGTTGATGCAGAAGTAGTTGCCCTTGAGGCCGGTGATCGGCGGTTCGAAGGTGTGGAAGGCGAGGAAGAACTCGGCATCGGGCCTCGCTTCGCCCGGTTTGCGGATGACCAGCGGGCCGTGCAGGCCCCTGAAGACCGGGATCGGGTCCATCGGCCCGTGGTCGTGGTAGAGCCAGGTGCCCTCGGTCCCCTCGTGGCATTCCCAGACGTAGGTGAAGGTGCGGTCGGTCTGGACGAAGCCGCCCGGGTCGGTCCACTTGCCCTTGTAGGAGCCGTCCATCTCGTTCGGGTAGAAGATCCCGTGCGGGTGCATCGTCACCGGCGTCTTCAGCTTGTTGCGGAAGTGGACGACCACGGTGTCGCCGACTTCGGCTCCGATCAACGGCCCCGGCACGCTCGCCGGCGCGATCGGGTGGCCGAAGTTGGCGCTGTAGGGGCGGTAGCCATAGGCATTGAAGGTGGTCTTGCCTTCCTTCACCGGCTCGGCCATCATCTGATCGCGGTGGGCCAGGTGGTCGACGTCGATCTGCCCTTCGCCGGTGAAGACTTTCTGACCGGCGAGGGTGCAGAGAAATGCCATGCCTCCCATGCTGAGGAAGCTGCGGCGATCAATCGGGTCGAAGCCCATCCGGGAGCCCTATTTCTTGACGGTGACGGTCAGTTTCATCTCCGTCGGGTGGATCGTGCAGATGAACTTGTAGGTGCCGGGGGTCGTGAAGGTGTCCTTCCAGGTCGCTTTGGTGACCGCCGTCGTCTTCGTCGAGTACGACGCTTTCTTCTTCAGCCCGGACGGCCCCTGCTTGAGGTGGACGTCGTGCGGATAGGTGTTGAGGCTCGACCAGATCCATTTCACCGATTCGCCCTTCTTCACGGTGATCGCGCCAGGGCCGAAGTAGAAGTCGTTGACGGTGACGATCTTCGGCTTCGGCGCCGGCGCCTTGGCCGCCGCCGCGCTCGCCCCGAAGGCGGCGAAGGCGGCGAGGGCGACGATCAGGAGCCGGCCGAGGCGCAGCTTGCGGCGACTCATTTGCAGCTCAGTTCGCCGGGCAGCGCCGCAACCTCGACCGGCGTGTATTTCTGGAACGGCGGATGGGCCGCGATCCGCCGGACCCAGGTGCACTGCTGGTTCTGCGCGGGGCCGGTGCCTGCGTAGCCGAGGATCGTGGACGGGTTCGAGAAGTCGCCGAAGATCAGCTGCAACCCGGCGGTGGTGTTGATGCTCCTCGCCTGGTCGTAGCTGACTTCCGGCTGCGGGCAGGCCGGGTAGATCTGGCTCAGCGGCACTTTGCCGTTGCCCGGAGCGAAGCTGGAATTCGCCGAGTTGCCCGACCAGCAGTTGCCGCCGCCGGTGTCGTCGTTCCAGAGGTCGTATTCGCCGTTGGGGTCGGCGCCTTCGCGTCCCAGCACGTTTTCGACGATCTGGTTGTTGACGTTCTTGGCTTCGCTGCCTTCGTTGGCGACGAATTCTTCGCCCGGTCCCGAGAACGAGGCGATGCCCCACTTGTAGTTGCCGAACACGTTGTTGTGGCGGACCACCGTGTTGGCGCTGCCGTAGAGGATGATCCCGACCCCGGTGGGGTAGTTGACCGTTTCCCCGGCCAGCTGGCCGAGCCCGCCGGAGACCGTGTGGAACGCCGCTCCCGCGAGGAAGTAGTTGTAGTTGTTCCAGAACACGTCATTGCGTTCGATGATGTTCCAGCCGTTGGGCTCGTAGCCCTCGCTGTCGAGCGTATTCGGGGCGATCCCGATGCCGTTGTTGTAGAACGCCGATTCGACGATCTTCACGTACTTGGAGTTGGTGCCGGAGAAGCCAAGGACGTTTTCGTAGCTCTTGTCGTTCTTCAGCAGCGTCCACTGCGGCTTCTTCTGGCAGGGCACCGCGGTCGTGCCGTGGACCGTCCAGCTCTTCTTGTCGCACGGCGTTTCGCCGACGTAGAAGGCCGAGTCGCCCTGGTGGTAGCCGGCCGAGTTGACCATCTTGCCGCCGTAGCAGTTCTTCGCGAAGAGGCCGTAGGAGCGGTTGTCGGAAGCGAGCAGGTTGTCCATCGTGTAGCCGTCGCAGTGCTCGCCTTCTTCGTTGGAGGCGTGGACGAAGAAGCCGTTGGACTGGTAGTTGCGTGCCCACATGTTCTTCAGCACGATGCCGTCGACGCTGATCGCCTCGATCCCGTTCTGGGCTGCTCCGAGTTCGCCCTTGGCGTTCTTGCCTTCGAGGATCGTCTTGCGGCGGTTCTTCGTCGTGCCTTCGATCGTCAGCCCGTCGAAGTCCACCTTCTTTTCGGTCCCATCGACGACGACGCCCTCGACGTACTTGCCGGGCTTGACCGCCACCGTCACCTTGACCTTGGCGTTCGCCTTCTGGAACTTAAAGGATCCGGCGGCGTTGACAGCCTTCTGGATCGTGTTGAACTTGCAGCCGTGCTTGCAGACTTCGAAGACCTTGGTCTTGGCCTGCTTGGACCCGGTGCCCTTGGCCAGGGCCGGGGCCGCGAGGCCGGTCAGGGCGAGGCACAGCCCAAGAACCAGAGCGGGTACTGCCAACCAGCGCTTCATATGTCTCCTTGCAGCGTCGTGTGTGAGCGACCCTGCCTCCGACGGGTACAACGCGCTGGGCCCTGCAGCCACCGGCGCTACGCAACGAAGCCTATCGGGGCCTGGCCGTCCAGCCAGGCCCCGTAGGCACCCATCGCGTGTGCCGATTCGAACACCGCCTGCGGGCCCTCGATTCGGTCCGCCGCGACCGGGCGGAGCGCATCGATCGGCTGCAATTGGTATTTGAGATGAAGATGATGCGCTCGTCTCACGGCCTGCCGTTGCTGCTCCTGACTGCGCTGGCCCTCGCCCTCCTTCCGGGCGCCGCTTCCGCCGCCGGCGGGCCGGCGGAACCCAGTTGCGCCGAAGGTCCGGTCCGGGTCGGCGACACGATCGAGGGAACGCCCTGCGCCGATCGGATCGTCGCTGCGCCCACGGTGGCGAGGGTCGAAGGCGGCGGGGGGAACGACACCATCGTCGCCTCGCCGGTCACCGCCGTCATCACCGACTGCTCGCTGGGGGCGTGCGAACTCGGGGTCGGCAGTCAGACCTTCGAAGGCGGCCCCGGGAACGACGTCGTCTTCGGCCAGCGTGGCAACGACATCCTCCGCGGTAACGGGGGCAACGACCGCCTTTACGGCGGGATCGGCGACGACCTTCTGGAAGGGGGCCCGGGGAACGATCTGCTCTCCGGCGGCTTCGGCGCCGACGGCATCGACGGCGGTCCCGGCAGCGACTACGTGCGCGGCGACGGCACCCAGGACGAAATCGTCGACACCGGCACCACCCCGGGCGACGTCGACACGCTCAGCTTCTCGACCGGGGTGACCCCCGGGTTCACCCGGAGCTTCGGCGGTCACGCCGGCTTCCCGCCGGCGGGCGGCGAACGGGGGGTCTATCTCGATCTCGCGGCCAATATCGCCAACAACGGTGAAGCCCCGGAAGGCGGCGGCGCCGACAAGATCGAAGGCTCCAACTTCGAGCGGATTGTCGGCACCCCGTTCTCGGACTACATCGCCGGTTCGATGCCGGGCCAGGAAATCTTCGGCGGTGGTGGGGGGGACGTCCTCGTATCCAGCGGCGCCGGCACGAAGCTGCGGGGGGGCGCCGGGGGCGACGACTGCGAAAATGCCGAAGCCGGCAACGCGATCGACTGCGAGTCGACCGCCGTCAACGGCCCCGTCGCCACTCGCAACACCAGCAAGGTCAGCGTCGGCCTGATGGCACCGGGGGAAGGCGACTTCTCCCAGGTCTACCTGGTCGGCAGCGGTGGCAGCGACGAAGTCACTGTGACCTGGACTCCCTCGCCGGAATCCCTCCGCTTCCACCTGGCAGGGGGGTCGTTCGAACTCGACCCCGGCTGCACCGCCGCCGGCAGCCTCGAAGCCATCTGCGAACTCGCCAAGCCGCTGGACTCGGTCCTGGCTGCCGGAATGGGCGGCGACGACAAGCTGCTCGCGAGCGGCCTGCCGGCAACCACCTCGCTGATGCTGCTCGGTGGCGAAGGGGCCGACGAACTGACCGCCGGAGACTTCAGCGACGACACCCTCGCCGACGGGCCGGGGAACGACGTGCTCCACGGCCTCGGGGGGGACGACGCGCTGCTCAACAATGGCGGCAGCGATCGCCTCTATGGCGAAACAGGCAACGACCTCTTCCTCTCGACCGCGATCTGCGAAGGCGACGGAATCGACGGCGGCGAAGGTCGCGACAACGCCTCATGGGCGAAGTTCGGCGAAGGCGTCGAGGCCCGTCTCGACTCGGGGCTGGCCGGGCGCCCCGTCGGCGGCCAGCCGCAGTGCCCCGGGGGCGCCCTCGACTCGCTGGCCGGGATCGAGGACCTCGAGGGGTCGAACTCGGCCGACACCTTCGTCGGCGACGGCGGCGAAAACCAGATGCTCGGCCACGCCGGCGCCGACACCTATCTCGCCGGCGGCGGGCCCGACACGATCCTCGCCAACTCGGCCGACTTCGACCCGACGATCGACTGCGGCGAAGACATCGACGAGGCCGTGATCGACCGGCCCCAGTACGGCGACGTCGCCGCTGCCGACTGCGAGAACGTCTTCGAAGCCGACCCCAACAACTTCCGCAACCTGACCAGGCTGCCGCTGGCGGTGGCACCGGCTCCACCGCCGGCCCCGGACACCAAGCCGCCGCGGACCAAGCTCGGCGCCCACCCGGGAAAGCTGCTGACGACCAGGAGCCGCCACCGCCGAGTCGCCTTCCACTTCTCCTCCAGCGAGCCCGGCTCGCACTTCCGCTGCAAGCTCGACGCCAAGCCCTACCGCGCCTGCACCTCGCCCCATGCCTACAACGTCGGCCTCGGCCGCCACACCGTCCGCGTCGACGCCGTCGACGCCGCCGGCAACGCCGACCGCAGCCCGGCGCTGTTCCGCTTCCTGGTCCGCCACCGCTAGCCGACTACAGTTCGGCCGGCAGGGACCTCTACCGATAGGAGCGAGATGAGCAAGGTCGTCTACACCGCCGAGGCCCACGTCGACGGAGGTCGCGCGGACGGTCACGGCCGCACCAGCGACGGGATGCTCGAGGTCGATCTGCGGCTGCCGAGTGAGATGGGTGGCGAAGGCGGCGGCACCAACCCCGAGCAGCTCTTCGCCGTCGGTTATGCGGCCTGCTTCGAGGGCGCCCTCGGCGCCGTCGCCCGCCGCGAGAAGTCGGAGCTCGGCCAGATCTCGATCGACTCCAAGGTCTCGTTGATCACCAGCGAGGACCGCGGCTTCAACGTCGCCGTCGAGCTCGACGTGACGATTCCGGCGCTTGGTAGCGGTAGCGCAGGGTCGAGCGCAGCCGCTTGATCGAGGTTTCGGTCTCCATCCGCACCAGCGCCTGGTTGCCGTCGCCGTCGCGCTCGACACAGGTGGCGACCTCGATCTCCGTCTGCCAGCGGGTCGCGCCCTCGCCGTCGGCGGCGACCGCGTAGACATCGGCGATCGGGGCCTCGATCTCGGTGCTGGCGGAGCCGCCGATCTTGCTCATCGGTCAGCCTAAGTCGGAGCGGCGCGCGGGGCGGGGGCTAGTGCTGGGCGGAAACCGGCTCGGCCGGCTCCGGGGAATGGGTGAAGAGGTCCCAGTTCTTGGTGCGGCCGTCGCGCGGTCGCGACATGTACCGACCGGAGGGCATCGGACCGTACTTCTCCTGCAGAGAGGCGAAGGCGGCGTCTCGATCGATGCCCTTGCGATGCCCGCTCGACTTCCACTTGCCTTCGATGTTTTTGTGGCGGAAGTCGAAGACCATTCCCGATGACCGTACTCGATCTCGGCTCCGGATGCCGATCTCACGGCGCTGGGCCGTTGACCGGCTCAGGAGTCGGCCGAGTCGAGTGCCACGCGCAGCTGCGCCGCCGTCTGCGGCCCCCGCAGCGTCTCGACGATCCGGCCGCGGGAGTTCAGCACCACGGTGGTCGGCAGCCCGCTGAACTCGTAGCGGGCGCCGTAGATCCCGTCGGGGTCTTCGAGCACCGGGAAGGTCCAGCCGTATTCGTGGATGAAGGCGCGGGCGCCGCTGGATTTGTCGGTGTAGTCGACGCCGACCAGCTGGCCGCTGCCGCCGAGCGAGCGGTCGAAGCGCTCGAGTTCCGGCGCCTCCTTGCGGCAGGGGTCGCACCAGCTGGCCCAGAAGTTGATCAGCGCCGGCTTGCCGCGCAGGCCGGCCAGGGTCGCCTTCGGCGCCTGCAGCACAACGCTTGGCAGCGGTGGCGCCGGCTTCGAGGCCGGGGTCGAGCCGGCCGAGAGCACCTCATAGGCGATCAGGCCGACGACGAGGACAACGGCGATCGTCGGTACGACAGCGCGACGCACCGCTGACTACTGCTCCAGCAGCGGAACGTCGTGGACGATCTGGGAGGGGCTGAAGTTGGCCGGGTACAGCGTCGTCACCTTGCCGTCGGCGGCGATCCCGTAGATCAGCGCCGAGTGCTCGACCAGGTCGCGACCGGACTTGGCCGGGTTGACGACGATGTTCCAGTCGGTCCAGACCTTGCCCAGTTCCTGGAGATTCCCGATCAGGTACTGCATCTTGCCGGTCATCCCGTGTTCGTCGAGGAAAGCGGAGACGGTCTTCGGCGTGTCGCCCTTGGGATCGGTCGAGACGGCGACGATCTGCATGTCCCCGGCCTGCGCCCCGAGCTCGGCCTGGGCCGTTTTCAGGTGGCTGACGATCAGCGGGCAGATGTCGGGGCAGTGGGTGTAGATGAAGGTGATGAGAACGGCTTTGCCCTTGAACTGGGAGAGATCGACCGCTTCGCCCAGGGAGTTCTGCAACTTCAGTTCGGGCGCCGGCTTCGGCGGCGTCGCTTCGCCGCCCGAGTAGGTGCTGTTGTCGACCGCGGCCTGCCCCTTCGGCACTCCCTGCTGGGAGATCGAGCTGTCGCTGCCGCCGCTGCTGCCGCAACCCGCCAGGGCAGCGACCATCGCGATCGCGGCGAGGAGCGCGAGCGGGGCGAGGAGGCGGGAGTGAGGTCGCAAGCTGTTCATCCGTGGGCGGTCTGCTTGGACGAGATCCGAACTGCGCAGCGGAGCATACGGGGCGAGCCGCCCCGTAGTTCACCGTCGCCGGGACAACTGGCCCGGCGAGGCCGCGCGGCCTAGTTGGTCTCGGCCAGCTCGCGGGCGATGATCGCGCCGAGCGCGTCCTCGACACCATCGGCCGGTGAGCCCGAGATCTGCGCTCCCGAGGCGACCCCGCGCACGTTTTCGGCCGCCCTCAGCGCATGCCAGTGCGAGTCGAAAGACTCACCCGACGTCGCCACCGTCCGCTCGTTGCCGGCCACGAGCCGCCAGCGCCATCTGCCAACCAGGTCTTCATATGCGTCGAAACGAGGCATGTCCGTCTCCGTCCGTGTCCGTCAAAGTAGTGGAGAACGTATGTTCGCATCCGCTCCGGCGGCAAAACTGCGACGGGCGCTCTAAGATCGCTGATCACGCCCGGATAGCTCAGTTGGTAGAGCACTTCCATGGTAAGGAAGGGGTCACGAGTTCGAGTCTCGTTCCGGGCTTCCCCTCAACGTCGGAGTGGACGTCTTATCTCGGAGTTATCGTTTCTTACGAGGTCTTAAGTAAGAGTTTCCTCCAGGAAGACGCGTATGCCGAGCCCTAAAAGGGAGTTTTTCGATCAGCCAGAGGTCTTTCGGCCGACCGCCGACGCCGCCGACGCGGCCGGTCGCGCGGCTCGGCGCGGCGAGCTTCGCCGCCTCGCCCGGGGCCTCTATACCTGGAACCTCGAGGAGCCGGAGGACCTGCTCGTCCGACGCCGCTGGGTTGGCATCTCCGCCCTCTTCTTTCCTGACGCGGTGATCGTCGCCCGCTCCGCGGTGGAGGGTAGCCCCGCCGCCGACGGCTCGCTCTTTCTCGATTCCGGTCCGCTCAAAGCCAATCCGGGCACCGTCTCGCTGCCGGGCCTCTCGCTCAGGCCGCGCCATGGCCCGGGGCCGCTGCCGGGCGACATGTCCTTCGGCGCCCTTCATCGCAGCGGACAGGCTCGCACGGCCCTTGAAAACATTCGCCCCTCGCGGGCCCGCTCGGGGGTCGCCCGGACCCTCAGCCCCGCCGAGCTGGAGGAGTGGCTGGAGCGGATCGCGCGAAATCAGGGCGAGGATGAGCTGCTGCGGATCCGGGACGAGGCTGGGAAGCTGGCCACGACCCTCGCGCTGGGGGCGGAGCAGGAGAAGCTGGGCGACCTGATCGCGGCCCTGCTGGGAACCGGCGAGACTCGGCTGGAGACCGCGCCCGGTCGGGCGCGAGGGCGCCGCGAGCCGTTCGACGCCGCTCGGGCCTCCCTCTTCGAGGAGCTGCACGGGGCCCTTGCCGGACACGTGTCGCCGCGCCGCGCTGAAGTCCCCGATCCGCGCCGGGCCTTCTCTTTCTTCGAGGCCTATTTCTCCAACTTCATCGAGGGGACGGAGTTCGAGGTCGACGAGGCCGAGCGGATCGTCTTCGGCGGGTACGTGCCGGGGGATCGCCCGGCCGACGCCCACGACGTCCTCGGCACCTTCGAGGTCGTCATCGACCCCGAGCTGCGAACCCGGGTCCCAGAGGATGCGGAGGACTTTGCCGAGTTGCTGAAGACTCTCAACCGGCGAATACTCGAGAGCCGCCCGGCGAAGCGGCCCGGCGAGTGGAAGCAGGCCGCGAACCGAGCCGGCGGCACGAGCTTCGTCGCCCCAGGGCTCGTCGCCGGCACCCTGCGGGAGGCGTGGGGCTTCTACGAGACTCTGCCTGCGGGCTTCGCCCGGGCCGTCTTCGCCGGCTTCGCGGTCACCGAGGTGCACCCGTTCGCCGATGGCAACGGGCGTCTCGCCCGGGTTCTGCTCAACGCCGAGCTGAGCGCCGCTGGGCTCTGCCGGGTCGTGATCCCGCTCTCCTTTCGCAGCGACTACCTGGGCGCGCTGAGGGCGATGAGCCGGCAGGGCAACCCGACACCCGTATTGCGCATGGTCGACCGCGCCCAGCGCTGGTCCTCGCTGGTCGATTGGTCGAGTCTCGACGCGGCGGCGGCGGACCTGGCGCGGACCAACGCCCTCGTCCACCCGGACGAGTCCGAGGAAAGGGGTCTGATCCTCCTCGACCCGCCGGGCCCGGATGGCCATGGCGGCCGATAGGCTGCCCGCCGTGGACTTCGCCCTCAGCGACGAGCAGAGCGACTTCGTCGACGCGATCCGCGACTTCTGCGACCGCGAGTGCGGCACGCAGGACCAGCGCGAGCGCCTCACCGACGGCTACCGCGAGCACCACAACTTCGACCTCTACGGGCAGATGGCCGAGCTCGGCTGGCTCGGGGTGACGATCCCCGAGGAGTTCGGCGGCTCCGGCGGCTCGATGCTCGACGCCTGTCTGTTCATGGAGGAGACCTCGCGCGGCCTGGCCCCGATCGGCGGCTACGCGACGACGCTGATCGTCGCCGGCGCCACCCAGCGCTTCGGCAGCGAGGGGCAGAAGGCGGAGATCCTCGGCGGCATCGCCGGCGGCTCGGTCGAGGCGATCGCGATGACCGAGCCCGAGGCCGGCTCCGACGTCGGTGCCCTCAGCTGCTCGGCGACCGCGGTCGACGGCGGCTTCGTCCTCGACGGCCAGAAGGTCTTCTGCTCCAACGCCCACATCTCCGATCACATCCTCGTCGTCGCCCGCACCACCCGCGGCGAGAACAAGCATGAGGGGATGACGATGATCTGGGTCCCGCGTGACGCCGACGGGATGGAGATCGTCCCGATCGAGACGATGGGGGGCCGCGAGACCAACCACCTCTACTTCACCGAGTGCGCCGCCCCCGCCGACGCCGTCCTCGGCCAGGTCGACCAGGGCTGGATGCAGCTGATGGCGGGGCTCAACGTCGAGCGCCTGATCCTCGCCGCGACGATGCTCGGGATCGCCCAGCGCGCCTTCGACGACGTCCTCGCCTACGTCAAGGAGCGCAAGCAGTTCGGCCGGCCGATCGGCTCCTTCCAGGCGCTCCAGCACCGGCTCGCCGACCTCGCCACCGACCTCGAGGCGGCCCGGCTGATGACCCGCTGGGTCGCGTCGCTGACCGACAAGGATCCGGACCGGATGCTGCCCCAGCAGGCCTCGATGGTAAAGCTCTTCGTCACCGAAGTCGCGAAGCGGACGACGCTGGAGGGGATGCAGCTGATGGGCGGCTACGGCTACTCCTCCGAGTACGACATGGAGCGGCTCGTCCGCGCCACCCTGGTCTCGACGATCTACGGCGGCACCTCGGAGATCCAGCGCAACATCATCGCCAAGACCCTCGGTCTCTGAACCCCGGCGGCTCGGCAGCCGATCCCGCAACCTTTAGCCCCGGATCGCCCGAATGGACGTATCTACTAGCGGTGGCGTAGAGCATATGTGCTCCCATGTACCCCATGGCACACACCGCGATCGCGAATCAGAGCACCGGCCGCTCCTCCCGAGCCCGCCGCTTGCGCTTCACCGCGGGCGCCCTGCTCGCCACCGCGCTGGTCGCTCTCGGCGCTTCGAGCGCGGTCGCCAAGGCGCCGACGCCGGGGCAGATGAGCATCGCCTTCCCGACGCGCACCGCCAGCGTCGCCGGCCCCGGAGCCCTCGTCTCCGTCAAGTGCACCGGCACCGCCGACCTCGAATGCGCCGGCACCCTCACCGTCGAAGGCCTCTCCGAAGACCACAGCGTCTCCTACGCGGTCTCCGGCGGCGAAGAGCGGAGCCTGGTCGTGCCGCTCGGCAGCGAGCGCAGGTTCTTCAGCGGCATCGCTTCGCCGAAGATGCGGGTGGTCGCCGAAACGATGCAGCCGACCGGCACCCTGCTGCGCACGGCGCGGGTTCTGCGCTTCAACTAAACCCGGGCGCTGCACTCCCGCTATCCTTGCCTCAGCCTCGCGCCTTGGGCCCGGGGCTTTTTTCTGGATTTCTTTGAATTCTTCTGGAACGGCCGAGTAGGGAAGAGGAACTAATGGCTCGCGGAGATGTCCGCATTGCGGTGACTTTGGCTTGCGAAGACTGCAAGCGACGGAATTACCAGACCAACAAGTCCCGGCGCAACTCGCCGGACCGAGTCGAGCTGCGCAAGTTCTGCCGCTGGTGCGGTCACCACACCGCCCACAAGGAGACTCGGTAATTACCGATGGCAAAGACCCGCGCACAGCGCAAGGCCGAGCGCCGGGCTCGGGAAGCCGAGGAGCGCAAACGCTCTGACGAGCGGCGTGGGGAGTCCCACGCTCAGCACGACACCCAGGTTCCCGTCTCCGGCGACGTCGCCGAGATCGAGGCGATGGAGCGGGGGATGGGCGCCGGCGCCTCCGAGGCCGACCTGACGCTGCCCGAGCACACCCAGCCCTCGCGCGCCGAGCGTCGCGCCGAAGCGAAGGCGCAGAAGGAATCGGAGAAGCGCCAGGTCGACGAGCGCAAGCGGCGCGAGCGCGAGCAGCTCGCCAAGAAACAGAAACAGGCGAGCGCCGAACGCCAGCGAGGCGGCGTGATCGGTTTCCTGGTTTCCTGCTGGGCAGAGTTGAAGAAAGTGCAGTGGCCGGATCGCGAGACGCTGATCCAGGCAACCGCCGTCACCATCATCTTCGTCGCCGTAGCGGCCGCCTACCTCGGCGCACTCGACGCTCTCTTCAACTTCCTCATCAAGCGGATCCTGTAGTCAGGCTCCCCGAACAAAGGCTTCTGATTTGTATCGCTGGTATGTGATCAACACCTACTCCGGGCACGAGAACAAGGTCAAGCACAACCTCGAGCACCGGGTGCAGACGATGAGCCAGAACCGCAACGTGCGGCAGGTCGTCGTCCCGACCGAACAGGTCTCCGAGATGAAGGACGGGCAGAAAGTCCAGACCGAGAAACGGACGATGCCCGGCTACGTCCTGGTCAACATGGAGATGACCGACGACGCCTGGGGCCTGGTCAAGAACACGCCCGGCGTGACCGGCTTCGTCGGCTCGCGCAACAAGCCGGTGCCGCTCTCCAAACCGGAGGTCGATCGCCTGCTGCACCGCGAGACCGCGGAGCGCCCCCGCACCCAGGCCCAGTTCGCGATCGGCGAATCGGTCAAAGTCATCTCCGGGCCGCTCTCGGACTTCTCCGGCGAGATCGCCGAGATCAACGAGGACGCCGCCAAACTCAAGGTCCTGGTCTCGATCTTCGGTCGCGAGACCCCCGTCGAGGTCGGCTACGACCAGGTCAAGAAGATCTAGGGGTCGCAAGACCGCTACGCTGCGCAACCGCTGATGGCTAAAAAAGTCCTCACCCTCATCAAGCTGCAGATCCAGGCAGGCAACGCCAACCCGGCGCCGCCGGTCGGCCCGGCGCTGGGTCAGCACGGCGTCAACATCATGGATTTCTGCAAATCCTTCAACGCCCAGACCCAGTCTGAGGGCGGCACGATCATCCCGGTGGAAATCACCGTCTACGAGGATCGCTCCTTCACCTTCATCACCAAGACGCCGCCGGCGGCGATCCTGATCAAGGAGGCGATCCGGATCCCGAAGGGCTCCGGCGAGCCCCATGTCAACAAAGTCGGGACGATCTCGCAGGACCAGATCCGCGAGATCGCCGAACGCAAGATGCCCGACCTCAACGCCAACGACATCGACGCCGCCTCGAAGATCATCGCCGGGACTGCCCGCTCGATGGGCGTCGACGTCAAATAGGAGAGAATTCGTGGCCCACGGCAAGCGATACCGCGAGCAGTACGAGAAGGTCGAGCGTGACCGCGCCTACCCGGCTGCCGAGGCGATCGCGCTGATCAAGGACACCGCCAGCGCCAAGTTCGACGAGACCGTCGAGGTCCACGTCCTGCTCGGCGTCAACGTCCGCCACGCCGACGAGCAGCTGCGCGGCACCTTGGCGCTCCCGCACGGGCTCGGCAAAGACGTCTCCGTCGCCGTCTTCGCGCAGGGCCAGCAGGCCCGCGACGCCGAGGCCGCCGGCGCCGACTACGTCGGTGGCGACGACCTGGCGAAAAAAGTCGAGGAGGGCTGGACCGACTTCGATGTCGCCGTCGCGACGCCGGACATGATGCCGACGGTCGGCCGCCTCGGCCGCGTGCTCGGACCGCAGGGCAAGATGCCGAACCCGAAAGTCGGCACCGTCACCGACGACATCGAGAAGGCCGTCGTCGAGGCCAAGGCCGGCAAAATCGAGTACCGCACCGACCGCCAGGCAATCGTCCACCTCGCGATCGGCAAGGCCAGCTTCGACCAGGACAAGCTGCTCGACAACTACACGACCGTGATCGAGGAGATCATCCGCGCCAAGCCCGCCGGCGCGAAGGGCAAATACATCATCTCCTGCACGCTCTCGACTTCGATGGGACCCGGCGTTCGGGTCGACACCAGCAAAGCCGCCGACCGTGAGTTGGTCGGCGCCGCCAGCGGCGAGACCGCGGCGGAGCCGGCGACCGCCTAGACTGCGTCGCCGCTAGCCCGAGACCATCGGCGAGGCGCAAGCCCGTAAGCCCGATGCAGGAGAGACGATGAACCGCGAGGAAAAGTCAGCAACCATTCAAGAGATCGCCGCCCAGATCGAGGCATCTGAGGCGATCTTCGCTGTCGACTACCGTGGCATCACGGTCTCCCAGGCCGCCGAGCTGCGCACCAAACTTCGCGAGGCCGACACCAGCTTCCGCGTCGTCAAGAACCGGCTGACCAAGCTCGCCGCCGACAAAGCCGGCGAGGAGCGCCTTGCCGATCTGCTCCAGGGCCCGACCGCCCTCGCCTTCGTCCGCGGCGACACCGCCCAGGCGGCGAAAGCGATCTCGACCTTCACCAGAGAACATGCGGTCCTCACCTATAAGGGGGGCTTCATGGCCGAAACGGCGCTCGACGCCGACAGCTTCAAAGCGATCGCCCTGCTGCCCACGCGCGACGTCCTCAACGCCCGTTTCGCCGGCGTCGTCGCCAGCCCGCTGACCGGCCTGGTCCGCGGCCTCGGCGCGCTGATCGGCGGCCTCGCCCTGCAGCTCGGCCAGATCGCCGACAAAGGCTTGGTCAGCGGCGAGGCAGCTCCGGTCGCCGCAGCCGAGGTCAGTGCCGAGCCTGAGGGCGACAAAGACGAGGGAGAGCCAGACGCTGAGCGAGCGGCAGCCGACCCGGACGCGCCCGGAAGCGAAGCTGAGGACGCGGGCGGAACTGATGTTGAGACTTCAGATCAAGCTTCGAACGAGGAGGAGTAAACGACATGGCAGCAGCAACGAAAGCTTCAACTGAGGACTGGATCGAGGAGCTGAAAAGCATCTCGGTCCTGGAACTCTCCGAGCGGATCAAAGCGCTCGAGGAGGAGTTTGGCGTCTCCGCGACCGCGGTTGCCGCGGCAGCTCCGGCAGCAGCCGGTGGCGGCGAGTCCGAGGGTGGCGGCGAGGAAGAATCCTCGACCGTGGACGTCCACATCACCGAGGTCGGCGGTCAGAAAGTCCCCGTCATCAAGGTGGTTCGCGCCGCGACCGGTCTCGGTCTCAAAGAGGCCAAGGCCCTGGTCGACGCCTCGCCCGGCCCGATCAAAGAGGGCGTGGACCGCGAGGAGGGCGAGAAACTCAAAGCGGACCTCGAGGAGGCTGGCGCGACGGTCGAGCTCAAATAGAGCTCACTCGTTTCGCCACCGCTCGGATCCCGCTCAGGGAGCCAAGCTTGAAGGCGGGCGTCGCCGTGTGTTATTTTCCTTCGTCGCGCGCCGTTTGAGCATCCCTGCCCGTATCTGCGCATTATCTTCGTCCCTCTGACCGCCCGAGGAGTCGCCAACTTTGGCACGTTCTAATGCTGCCCCCGTAACCCGTAGGAGCTTTTCCCGCCTAGAGAACCCGCTCGAAGTCCCGCATCTGATCGATATCCAGACCAGTTCCTTCAAGGAACTGACGGATCCGAAGACCGGCGGGCTGAGAGAGACGATCAACGACATATCCCCGATCGAGGATTACACGGGGAACCTGCAGATCGTCTTCGGAGAGTTCAAATTCGAGGATCCGCCGCACTCGATCGACGAGTGTCGCGAGAAGGACATGACTTACTCCCGGCCGCTGACCGCGACCGTCGCCTTCCAGAACAAGGAGACGGGAGAGATCCGCGAGCAGGCTGTCTTCATGGGGGACTTCCCGTGGATGACCGAGCGCGGCACCTTCATCATCAACGGCACCGAGCGGGTCGTCGTGACCCAGCTCGTGCGCTCGCCTGGCGCCTACGTGATGGCGCCGAAGGACCCGGAAAAGCAGGTCTTCATCGCCAATCTGATGCCGGCTCGCGGTTCCTGGCTCGAGCTCGAAGTCGACAAAAAAGGACGCGTCTACGTCCGCATCGACCGCAAGCGCAAGCTGCCGGTCACCGTCCTGCTGCGCGCGATGGGCTACGTCGAGGACCAGCAGCTGCTGGACATGTTCGACAACTCGGTCTACATGCGCAACACGATCGAGTCCGACACCGAAGCGACCCGGACCGAAGAGGGCGCCCTGATCGAGCTGTTCAAAAAGCAGCGCCCGGGCGAGCCGCCGTCTGTCGACGCCGCCAAAGGCCTTCTCGAGCAGCTCTTCTTCGACCCCAAGCGCTATGACCTCACCCGCGTCGGTCGTTACAAGCTCAACGCCCGCCTCGATCTCGACATCGACCTCGAGACCCGCGTCCTCACCCACGACGACATCATCGCCCTGGTCAAGGAGCTGGTCCTGCTGCCGAAACTGCTCGGAATCCCCGAGGAGATCGACGAGGAGAACCCGATCAAAGACTACGCCGCGGAGGCCATCACCTACCCCCGCGAGCCGGTCTACGAGCACCTCGACGAGTACGAGCACTTCGGCAACCGCCGGCTGCGTACCGTCGGCGAGCTGATCCAGGAGGCATTCCGGATCGGCCTCTACCGGATGGAGCGCGTGGTCCGCGAGCGCCTCACCACCGAGGACTCGGACGCGATCACCCCGCAGACGATCATCAACATCCGCCCGGTCGTGGCGGCGATGAAGGAGTTCTTCGGCTCCTCGCAGCTGTCGCAGTTCATGGACCAGACCAACAGCCTCGCCGGGCTCACCCACAGGCGCCGCCTGTCGGCCCTCGGCGCCGGTGGCCTGACCCGTGAGCGGGCCCCGATCGAGGTCCGCGACGTGCACCCGACCCATTACGGCCGGATGTGCCCGATCGAGACCCCGGAGGGACCGAACATCGGCCTGATCGGTTCGCTGGCCTCCTACGCGCAGGTCTCCGAGCACGGCTTCGTCACGACCCCGTACCGGCTGGTGGAAGACGGCGTCGTCAGCAAAGAGATCGTGCACTACGACGCGACCCAGGAGGAGGACAAGGTGATCGCCCAGGCGAACTCCGAGTTCGACCCCAAAACCGGGAAGCTGAAAGGCCCCCAGGTCCTGGTCCGCGCCGGCGAGCAGGAGTACGCCACCGCGACTCCCAAGGAAGTCGACCTGATGGACGTCTCACCGTCCCAGATCTGGTCGGTCGCGACCTCGCTGATCCCGTTCCTCGAGCACGATGACGCCAACCGGGCGCTGATGGGCTCCAACATGCAGCGCCAGGCGGTGCCGCTGTTGAAACCCGACCCGCCGCTGATCGGCACCGGCATGGAGCGTCGAGCCGCCGTCGACACCGGCGATGTGGTGCTGGCCAAGAACGCCGGCGAAATCAGCCACGTCGACGCCCAGCGGATCGTCGTCACCAGCTCGAGCACCGGCAAGGACGAGTACACGCTGCACAAGTTCATGCGCTCGAATCAGGGCACGATCATCCACCAGCGCCCGATCGTCAAATCGGGGCAGACGGTGAAGGAGGGCGACGTGCTCGCCGATGGCTCCTCCACCGGTGGCGGTGAGATCGCCCTGGGCAAGAACTGCCTGGTCGCCTTCATGTCCTGGGAGGGTTACAACTTCGAGGACGCGATCATCCTCTCCGAGCGCCTGGTCAAGGACGACGAACTCACCTCGATCCACATCGAGGAGTACGAGATCGACGCCCGCACGACCAAGCTCGGCGACGAGGAGATCACCCGCGACATCCCCAACCGCTCCGAGGAGAGCCTGCGCAATCTGGACGAGCGCGGGATCGTCAGGGTCGGGGCCGAGGTCGTCTCCGGCGACCTCCTGGTCGGCAAGGTCACGCCGAAGGGCGAGACCGAGCTGACGGCCGAGGAGAAGCTGATCCGCGCGATCTTCAAGGAGAAGGCGCGGGAGGTCCGCGACACCTCGCTGAAAGTTCCCCACGGCGAGGGCGGAGTCGTCATCGACGTCCTCACCTTCAGTCGCGACGAGGGCGACGATCTGCCGCCCGGCGTCAACGACCTGGTCCGCGTCTATGTCGCGACCAAGCGCAAGATCGCCGAGGGCGACAAGCTCGCCGGCCGTCACGGGAACAAGGGTGTTATCTCCAAGATCGTGCCCGAGGAGGACATGCCTCACCTCGCCGACGGCACCCCCGTCGACGTCATCCTCAACCCGCTCGGCGTGCCGAGCCGGATGAACATCGGTCAGATCCTCGAGACCCACCTCGGGTGGGTCGCGGCGAACGGCTGGTACGACGACGGTTCGGAGGCCTACAAGCAGGCGCACTCCGCCGAAGGCGACGGTCGCGTCTACGTGGCGACCCAGGTCTTCGACGGCGCCACCGTCGAGGACGTCGACACCGCTCTGGTCGAGTGGTCGAAAGAGAATGCCGACCGCGGCATCGACCTCGGCATCGACATGGACGAGCGCGCCGGGGCCAAGGCCTCGGGCACCGCCCAGCTGTACAACGGCCGCACCGGCGAGCCCTACGAGGGCAAGGTCACCGTCGGCTACATGTACATCCTCAAGCTGCTGCACCTGGTCGACGACAAGATCCACGCGCGTTCGACCGGCCCCTACTCGCTCGTCACCCAGCAGCCGCTGGGCGGCAAGGCGCAGTTCGGCGGTCAGCGCTTCGGCGAGATGGAGGTCTGGGCCCTGGAGGCCTATGGCGCTGCCTACACGCTGCAGGAGATGCTGACGGTCAAGTCCGACGACACGGTCGGACGGGTCAAGGCCTACGAGGCGATCGTCAAGGGCGAGAACATTCCCGAGCCCTCGATCCCGGAGTCCTTCAAAGTGCTTTTGAAGGAGATCCAGAGCCTCTCGCTGGACGTCAACGTCGTCTCCGAGGGGACCGACGTCGAAATCTCCGACGAGGAGGACGACCTGCTGAAAGCAGCCGAGGAGCTGGGGATGGACCTGACCGGCGTTCGCGCCGACTCCGCCAACGGAGCGGCCGATGAGCAAGAGGAGCAGGTCGTCGCCGAGGGCGAGGCTGGAACTGATGGTGCTAGCGCCGAACCGGTCCAAGAGACCGCGCCGGCTGAGGTGGAGGACTGATGATCGACATCAACAATTTCGACGCGATCGAGATCGGGCTTGCTTCCTCGAAGAAGATCCGCTCCTGGAGCTGGGGCGAGGTAACCAAGCCGGAGACGATCAATTACCGCACGCTGAAGCCGGAGAAAGACGGCCTCTTCTGCGAGCGCATCTTCGGTCCGACCAAGGACTGGGAGTGCTACTGCGGCAAGTACAAGCGGGTCCGTTACAAGGGGATCGTCTGCGAGCGCTGCGGCGTCGAGGTGACGCGCTCCAAGGTCCGTCGCGAGCGCATGGGTCACGTCGACCTCGCCTCGCCGGTCTCCCACATCTGGTTCTTCAAGGGAGTCCCGAGCCGGATCGGCTACCTGATCGACATGGCTCCAAAAGAGCTCGAGAAGGTCCTGTACTTCGCCGCCTCGATGATCACCTGGGTCGATGTCGAGGCCCGCGACAAGGACATCGGCAAACTCGAGAAAGAGGTCAAGAAAGTCACCGACTCCTACGAGTCGGAACGGCAGAAACGGACCCAGGAGCTGAGCGAGTCACTCGAGCGCCGGGTCAAGTACCTCGACGAGGGCGGTCAGGAAAAGTTCGACGACGAAGACCACATCTGGGCTGACTCGCTGAAACTGACCGCGGCGCAGCTGCGCAAGTTGAAGGACGACGAACGCACCAAAATGACGAAAGAACTGCGCAAACAGTTCGACGCCGAGATCGCCGATACCGAGGCCTACCTCGAAGAGGCAATCGAGCGGATGGCGGAAGTCTGGAAGATCTTCACCGAGATGAAGCCGAAGGACGTCGTCAACGACGAGACGGTCTTCCGTGAGCTCAAGGATCGGTTCGGATCCCCGTTCGGCTGGGGCGAGTACTTCCGCGGCGGCATGGGTGCCGAAGCGGTGCGCGACCTGCTCGAACAGGTCGATCTCGCCGCCGACTGCGAGGAACTCGAGCTGATCATCAACAGCTCCAAAGGCCAGAAACAGGCCCGTGCCGTAAAGCGGCTGAAAGTCGCCTCGGCCTTCCTCAACTCCGACAACCAGCCCGACTGGATGATCCTCGACGCGGTGCCGGTGATCCCGCCGGAGCTGCGGCCGATGGTCCAGCTCGACGGCGGCCGCTTCGCGACCTCGGATCTCAACGATCTCTACCGCCGCGTGATCAACCGCAACAACCGGTTGAAAAGGCTGCTTGACCTCGGTGCTCCCGAGATCATCGTCAACAACGAGAAGCGGATGCTGCAGGAGGCGGTCGACGCGCTGTTCGACAACGGCCGTCGCGGTCGCCCGGTCACGGGCCCCGGCAACCGTCCCCTGAAGTCGCTCTCGGACATGCTCAAGGGCAAGCAGGGTCGCTTCCGTCAGAACCTGCTCGGCAAGCGCGTCGACTACTCCGGCCGATCGGTGATCGTCTCCGGACCGAGCCTGCGGCTGCAGCAGTGCGGCCTGCCGAAGCTGATGGCGCTGGAGCTGTTCAAGCCATTCATCATGGCCCAGCTCGTCGAGCGCAAAGCCGTCCAGAACATCAAGGCGGCGAAGAAGATGGTCGAGTCGATGATCCCGGAGGTGTGGGACGTCCTGGAGGAAGTCATCCATGAACACCCGGTGCTGCTGAACCGGGCGCCGACCCTGCACCGTCTCGGCATCCAGGCCTTCGAGCCGGTGCTGGTCGAGGGCAAGGCGATCCAGGTCCACCCGCTCGTCTGTCACGCGTTCAACGCCGACTTCGACGGCGACCAGATGGCGGTCCACGTGCCGCTCTCCGCCGAGGCCCAGGCCGAGGCGCGGATCCTGATGCTCTCGGCGAACAACATCCTCTCGCCGGCACACGGGGCGCCGTTGGCGACCCCGACCCAGGACATGGTGCTCGGCATCTACTACCTGACCTACGGTCCGGACGAGGACGAACTCGCAAAGATCGACGAGGGGAGCAAGGCCAAGAAAGACCGCAACGGCTCATCGCCGAAGGTCAAGGTCTTCCGTTCCGCGCAGGAGGCCGAGCTCGTCTACGAGAACGGCGGCTGCAAACTGCACGACCAGGCCGAGTTCCGGCGGGCCGGCAAGGAGCACTTCCTGACCACGGTCGGGCGGATCATCTTCAACGAAAGCATCGAGCGTGCCCTCGCCGACGCCCTCGAGGATGACTTCGATCCGGAGCAGTACGAGTTCGTCAACCACTCGCTGAAGAAGAAGGACGTCAACGCGATGGTCTCCAGCCTGGTCAAAGCCTACGGGGCCCCTCCGGTCTCGCAGGTGCTGGACGCCTTCAAGGATCTCGGCTTCCGCTACGCCAGCCAGGCTGGCATCACGGTCGCCAAGAACAACGTCGTCTCGCCGCCGGAGAAGCCGGAAATCCTCGAGCGCTACGAGAAGGAGACGGAGGCGATCGTCGCCCAGTACGACGACGGCTACATCACCGCCGAGGAGCGCCACGAGGCCGTCACGGCTCACTGGAACCGGGCAACCGACGAGGTCGCCCAGGCGATGGAGGACAACCTCAACGAGTTGAACCCGATCTTCATGATGGCCAACTCCGGTGCTCGCGGATCGTTCAAACAGATCCGCCAGCTGGCGGGGATGCGCGGTCTGATGGCCAACCCGAAAGGCGAGATCATCGAGCGGCCGATCAAGGCCAACTTCATGGAGGGCCTCTCGGTTCTGGAGTACTTCATCTCGACCCACGGTGCCCGCAAGGGGCTCGCCGACACGGCACTCCGTACGGCGGACTCGGGTTACCTGACCCGCCGCCTGGTCGACGTCGCGCAGGACGTGATCGTGCGCCAGGAGGACTGCAAAACCAAAGAACACATCGAGATGGACCTGTACCGCGAGGACGGATCCCTCAACGACAACCTGTTCGGGCGCCTGTCGGCGAAAAAGCTCGAGACCAAACGCGGTCGCGAGCTGCTCAAGCGCAACCAGGAAATCACCCTGGCTGACGTCGAAGCGATCGCCGAGGGCTTCGCCGACGAAGAGATCAAAATCCCGGTTCGCTCGACCCTCAAGTGCGAGGCCGAATCGGGCGTGTGCCGCTCCTGTTACGGGGTCGCCCCGGCGACCGGGTTCACGGTCAACATCGGCGACGCGGTCGGCATCATCGCCGCCCAGTCGATCGGTGAGCCCGGGACCCAGCTGACCATGCGGACCTTCCACACGGGAGGCGTCGCCGGCCAGGACATCACCCAGGGTCTGCCGCGCATCGTCGAGCTCTTCGAGGCGCGTAAACCGAAGGGTCTGGCGCAGATGGCGGAGGCGGCCGGGAAAGTCTCGATCGACGAAACCGACAAAGCGCTGAAAGTCAACGTCACCGAGCCCAGTGGCGAGGAGCACTCCTACAGCTTCCCGCTGCGGACCCGGCTCCACGTCGCCGACGGCGAGAAAGTCGACGCCGGACAGCAGCTCAACGAGGGCTCGCTCTACCCGGCCGATCTGCTCGCGATCCGCGGCCGGACCGACGTCGAGCTCTACCTGGTGGCCGAGGTCCAGAAGGTCTACCGGGCCCAGGGCGTCGACATCAATGACAAGCACATCGAGCTGATCGCCCGCCAGATGCTGAGGAAGGTGAGGATCGACGCCAAGGGCTCGACCAGCCTGCTCCCCGGCCAGCTGGAGGATCGCGGCAGCCTCAAACGGCTCAACAAGAAGACCAAGGAAGATGGCGGCACGCCGGCCAAAGGCGAGGAGGTCATCCTCGGGATCACCAAGGCCTCGCTGGCGACCGAGTCCTTCCTCTCCGCGGCCTCCTTCCAGGAGACGACCAAGGTGCTCACCGACGCTGCCCTCGAGGGCAAACGCGATCGCCTGGTCGGCCTCAAGGAGAACGTCATCATCGGCAAGCTGATCCCGGCAGCGACCGGTCTCAAGCACTACCGCACGGTGGCGATCGAGCCGGCAGTGGCGATCGAGCCGCCCAGCGACGACGACCTGCTCGAAGAGGACGAGCTGGCCGCCGAGCTCGGCGTCGACGGGGTCGAGACCCCGGTCGAGGGCTTCGGCCTCTCCTTCGCCGAGGAGCTCGAGGAGCTGGCGCAGGAGATCGAGTCGACCTCCGAGGAGACCAACAAATAGCGTTTCCAGCCTCGTACTCGCTATAGCGAGGTAAATGCTGCAGACGTCAAACGGCCGGGACTCGATGTCCCGGCCGTTTGCGCTCTGCTGATGGTGGGTGGGGATTACTGGACCAGGCAGAGTGCGAAGGCGGTGATCGTCTGGTCGGTGGCGCTGCCGTTCTTGGCCTGGTAGAGCCAGCCGTTGCCGCTGGGGCGCGAGGTGACCATTTCGACGCTGAACACGGAGGGCTGACCGCCGCCGCTGATGATCTGTTCGCCGGGCTCGCAGTCGGCGCTGACGCTGCCGGTGGAGTTGGCTTTGATCGTCGTGGTGATGTTGCGCTGGGTGATCGTGCCGAGCTGGGTGGCACGGATCGAGTCGGGGGCGATGTCGGCCCCGCTCAGGGACTGGTCGGCGACCTTCGCGGAGGTGACCGCGTTGTCTGCGAGCTGTTCGTTGCCGACCGCGGTGAGCCCGATTTTCGGGGTCGTCACCGAGCCGTCGTGGAGGTCCACGATGCGGACCGTGCCGTCGGCGATCTGCGCCGAGCGGACGCTGTTCCTGGCGATGCCGGCGGCGAGGGCGCTGCCGGTGAGGGCGAGAAAGACAGCCACGCAGCTGATGATCAGGGCGGGCGAGGGGCGGTATGAACGGGTCTTCTTGGTCATCGGAATCTCCTTTGGTTTGTCTGTAAATCCGATGAATGAAGCTTCCGTTCGAACGGGCTTCGTCTCTACGGACCCCAGGGGTGAACCTGCTCACCCCTGGAGCAGTAGATTTCCGGCATGCCTGCTGCGGAGAAGGTCTGCGTGATTGGTGCCGGGAGCTCGGGGATCGTGGCTTGCCAGGTGCTCAACGCCAGGGGCATCGGGTTCGACTGCTTCGAGAAGGGGTCGGCGGTGGGGGGGAACTGGCGCTACGAGAACGACAACGGGATGTCCTCGGCCTATCGCTCCCTGCACATCAACACCTCGCGGCGGGTGATGGCGTTCAAGGCCCTGCCGATGCCCGACCACTACCCCGATTACCCGAACCACTTCCAGATGGCCGCCTACTTCGACGAATACGTCGATCACTTCGGGCTGCGGGAGAAGATCCGCTTCCGGACCGAGGTGCTGAGCGTCGAGCCCGTCGACGGCGAGTGGGATGTCGCGATCGTCGGCCCCGAGGGGGAGCGGGAGACGATTCGCTACCGCGCCGTGCTCGTCGCCAACGGCCACCACTGGGATCCGCGCTGGCCCGAGCCGGCCTTCCCCGGCTCTGAGGAGTTCAGCGGCGAGCAGATCCACGCCCACCACTACCGCGAGGCAGACGTACTGTCGGGCAAGCGGGTGCTGGTCCTCGGTCTCGGCAACTCCGCCGCTGACATCGCGGTCGAGTCCTCGCGCATTGCCGACGCCACCTTCCTGGCGATGCGCCGCGGTGCCTACATCCTGCCCAAGTACATGAACGGCAAGCCGATCGACGAGATGCTGACGCCGCTGACCTCGCGGTCGCCGATCGCGGTCCAGCGCTTTGTCAGCATGCGGTTGCTCGAGATCTCGGCCGGCGCGATGACGACCTACGGTTTGCCCCGCCCCGACCACAAGCTCTACGAGGCGCACCCGACCGTCTCCTCGGAGCTGCTGCCCCGGCTCGGCCATGGCGACATCGAGGTCAAGCCGAACATCGATCGCTTCACCGGCGACCGCGGCGTTCGCTTCGTCGACGGCAGCGAGGATGAGATCGACCTCGTCGTCTACTGCACCGGCTACAAGATGACCTTTCCATTCTTCGCCCCCGAGGTCTTCTCGGCACCCGACAACCGGCTGCCGCTGTACCGCCGGGTCGCCTCGGTCGAGCGCCCGGGCCTCTACTTCATCGGCTTCATCCAGCCGCTGGGACCGATCATGCCGCTGGCCGAGGCCCAGTCCGAATGGGTCGCCGATCTGCTTGGCCGGCGGGCGACGCTACCGCCGGCGGCGGAGATGAAGACCGAGGTCGCCGCCGAGGAAGGGAAGATGCGCAGGCGCTTCGTCGCCTCTAAGCGTCATACGGTCGAGGTTGACTTCTATCCCTACCTGCGTGAGATCCGCCGCGAGCGAAAGCAGGCTGCGCAGCGGGTTTGACCCCTCTGACGCGGCCGCCCGGGGGGCAGGCCGGCAGGGGTGCCGCAGCGCCGCCCCCATGGGGTCCGCGGCGCGGGCCGCGGGGACGCTTGGGCGCGGGCCGGCGGCGCTTGAAGCCGCCGTCTGAGTCCTCGGCGACCTCCTCGGGCTCAGGCGTGGCCTGACTCGCCCACCAGACGAGCCAGATCGAGGCCAGCACCGGGATCTTGAGGACGACGAGAAGGAAGAAGATCGGCCAGAACCCGGTCACCCGCCTCAGTCTAACCAGTCGCCGGGCTAGGACTCGAAGCCGGCGGCCCAGGCGACGAGGGCGTCGGTTTCGGCCTCGTCGAGGCCGCGCTCCGGTTCGGTCGGAACCAGCAAGGTCGGCTGTCCGCGCTCGCGCGCCCACTCGTAACAGCTGTCGTCGAAGTTGTCGTCGATCCAGGCCATTGCCCGCCCCTCGCAATAGGCCTCCAGCGGCCCCAGCTTCCAGTGGGCGGAGCCGAAGCGGGCGGCGCCGTCGAAGCTGAGGTGGGGCAGATCGGGCAAGCCGAGGATGCGAGGCAGGTAGTAGTTCGCTTTGTCCTCCCAGCCGCTCGCCCAAATCAGCTCGTAGTGATCGGCGAGCCGCAGCAGGCGCGGGCCAGCGCGCAGGGAGATGCAGTGGACCACCCCGTCGACCAACTCGAACCGCGCGACCGCGGCGTCCGGCCGCTCGTCGAAGCCAAAGAGGGAGATCACCCCGTCGACGTCAACGGCGAGAATCGGTTTGCTCACTACTGGTCTACCAGCGGTAGTGGGCGAAAGCCTTGTTTGCCTGGGCCATGCGGTAGATGTCGTCTTTCCGCTTCCAGGCACTGCCCTGCTGCTGCGTCGCGTCGAGAATCTCGTTGGCGAGACGCTCGGCCATCGAGTACTCGCGGCGGGCGCGGGCGAACTGAACCAGCCAGCGGACCGCGAGGGTCCGGGCGCGGCGGGCGGGAACCTCGACCGGGACCTGGTAGGTCGCGCCGCCGACTCGGCGGGAGCGGACCTCGAGGACCGGGGTGAGTTGTTTGATCGCGGACTCGAGCGTCTCGACCGGATCCTCTCCGTTGCGCTCGGCGACGATCGCGAGGCTGTCGTAGACGATCCGCTCGGCCAGGGACTTCTTGCCGTCGCTCATCACCTTGTTGACGAGCTGCTGAACGAGGCGATTGCGGTGCCTGGCGTCCGGTTCGATCGGCCGGATCGTGGCTGCAGAGCGGCGCGGCATCAGGAAGCCTTGACGCCGTAGCGGGAGCGGGCCTGCTTGCGGTCGGAGACGCCGGCGGCGTCGAGCGTGCCGCGCACGACCTTGTAGCGGACGCCCGGCAGGTCCTTGACGCGACCACCGCGGATCAGCACGACCGAGTGCTCCTGAAGATTGTGTCCCTCGCCGGGAATGTAGGTGGTGACCTCCATGCCGTTGGTCAGCCGCACGCGGGCGATCTTGCGCAGCGCCGAGTTCGGCTTCTTCGGCGTGACCGTGGCGACGCGGGTGCAGACGCCGCGTCGCTGGGGAGCGGCTACGCGCTTCTTGCGACCCTGCCCGGACTTGAGTCCGGGCGTCGTGGTCTTCTTCTTCGGGCGCTTGCGGCCCTTCCTGACGAGTTGATTCGTATTAGGCACGGCCGCGCATAGTAGAGCAGTCCGGCAAGAACCAGGCCTCCCGCCGCCGAGAGCTCGGCGTAGAAGCCGTTGTCGAGCACCGCAGACGCGCCTGCGAAGCGGGAAGTCTCGGCCCCCGCGTCGAGCCCGTGGGGGAGGTCGACGAGCAGGATCACGGCGATCGAGACCAGGCCCGAGGCGATCACCCCGAGTCCGAACCAGCCGCGTTCGCGCCGGGCGCAGAGCAGCCCGAGGACGATCGCCACCACTCCCAGCGGCGCCAGAAGGTAGGAGTGGGCCTGGCCGGCGGTCTGGACGTCGACCGTCGGCGGCTTGGCCACCCCGTGAAGCCCGGCGTAGGCGGACTGCCCGATCTCCACCCCGTGGTAGTCGAGGAACTGCGAGGCCACCAGGCAGGCGCCGGCGGCGACGACGACGAACCCGATCGCGCGCTGCGGCGTCGCCACGGCGCTGGCAGCGGTCGCGGCCCGGACGGCGCCGGCGCCGAGGCGGCGGACGATCCTCTCGGTAAGGGCGAGGCCGCGAAAGAAGAGCGCTGCCGGCGGTCGCAGGCGCGGGCCGAGCC
>JACDGU010000016.1 GCA_013821475.1 Solirubrobacterales bacterium | reverse complement strand
GCCTGGTTCAGCAGCCCGAGCAGGCGGTCGCTGGGGCCGGCGGCGAGCAGCACACCGACGGCGACGCCGAGCGCGGCGGCGGGCACGGCGACGATCAGCGCCTCGAGCGCGGCGACCTGGGCGACGTGCCCGCGCGATGCTCCGACCGCGCGCCAGACGCCGACCGAGCGCAGTCGCCGCTGAATTTCGGCGCTGGCCGAGGCAGTCAGCATCGCCGCCGCGGTCAACAGCGCGATCAGCGAGAGCGCGCCGAGCAGGGCGATCACGATCCCCGCCGCCTGGTCGATCAGGACGCGGACCCCGCTGCGGGTGATCAGGGAGAGGCCGCTGAGGCCGTAGCTGCTCATCCGCGCCTGGACCAGAACCGCGTCGAGGCCGCCGGGGTCGCGCAACCAGATCTGGGCGATGTTGACCTTGCGGCCACGGTGCGGCAGGTAGCGGCCGTAGGCGGCGAGGGAGAGATAGAGGTGAGGTGCCGCCAGTGGGAAGGCGACGTTGTCGGGCGCTCGGGCCAGGCCGACCACCGGCAGCGGCGGCGAGTTGTCGACGTGGATCGTGCCGCCGACCCCGATTCCCCAAGCGTCGGCCAGGCCCTGTTCGAGGACCACGCCGCGGCCGCGGACGTCGTGGCCGGCGACGATCGCGTAGCCCCGGCGCCCCGGGCCGACGGCCTCGATCACGCCGTTGTCGGCTGAGTCGCCGCTGGAGTTCAGGGTCAGGCCGGTGATCTCGTCGCGCAGCGAGTAGGTCTCGAGATCGGGCAGGGCGACGATCCGCGACCTCACCGAGCTCGCCGGCTGTTCGTCGAAGCGCACGGTCACGTCCGGAAGGTCGGCTTCGTTGGCGCTGCGGTCGAACCCGGTCAGCAGGCCGAAGGCGACGGTCGTCGCCACCGCCAACATCGTCGCGACGAGGACGACGCCCACCGCGTTCAGCAGCGCCCTCCCGCGTCGGGCGCGGACGTTCGCCCAGGCCTCGCGCAGGGCGCCGCTCACGGAGCTGGGATGCTGGGCTCCGGATCGGCCTGGAGGCGACCGCCGGCCAGATGGAGGACGCGGTTCGCCGCCGCCGCTGACTGCGGCTCGTGGGTGACGAGGACGACCGCCCGACCCTCCGCCGCGAGCTCGCCGAGTATCCCGAGGACGGTCGCACCGGAACCGGAGTCGAGGTTGCCCGTTGCCTCGTCGGCCAGCACGAGGGCAGGGTCGTTGACCAGCGCCCGGGCGATCGCAAAGCGCTGCTGCTCGCCGCCGGAGAGCTCGTGCGGACGGTGGCCGGCCACCGCCGCAACCCCCAGCCGCTCGATCAGCGAGGAGGCCCGCGCGGTCCCGCCGGCCGGCGCGCCGGGGAGCCGCGCGGCGAGCATCACGTTCTCCGCCCCGGTCAACTCCTCGATCAGCTGGAAGGACTGGAAGATGAAGCCGATCCGGCGCAGGCGGACGCGGTCCAGGGCTCGCTGAGAGGCCCTGGACAGCTCGGTCCCGGCGACCGAGATGCGGCCGGCATCGGGTTGGTCGAGGCCGCCCAGCAGGTGCAGCAGCGTCGACTTGCCGGACCCGGACCGGCCCAGCACCGCGACCATTTCGCCGCGCCCGACTTCGAGATCGACGCCGTCGAGGATCAGCTGTCGCGCCCGTCCGCTGCCGATGTGCTTGACCACGCCCCGAGTCCGGAGGACGGGGTTCCGGCCCTCGGGCGCCCCTGCCCCGGGGGCGCCGGCCGCAGGGCGGGCCTGGCGGGTACGCCGCATCCGGCGATGGTCGCAGCCCGAGGTGAAGGAAGGATTACGGTGCGATGACGGGTCCGTAACACGGCTGATACATCCGAGTGACAATCCTGCCCTAGGATCGCCAGGGTGAGGAATCCCACTACGAACAGCACCCGGTTACCTGGGGATCCCTCCTGATCGAGAGCGCTTTGCGGCCGTCCGGGGTGAGCGATGGCCGAGCCGACGGCGGGTTCCGAATCGCCCGAGTGGTGGCGAAGCTGGAGCTTGGCGGCGCCCAGCTCTCACTCCTACGGGTGGCGCGTGCTCTCGCCGAGCGTGGGCACCCGACTCGGCTCTTCGCAGGTGCCGCCACCCCCACCGGTCTCGAGCTCGCCCGCCGGCACGGGATCGAGGTCGAGGTGATGGGATCGGAGGTCGATCTGCAGTGGCGATGCGATCCGGTCTTCGCTGCCTGGCTGGAGCCAAGGCTTGCCGGCGCCGACCTGGTCCACGCCCACATGCTGGGTGCCTGGTGGGCGGCGGCGCGGGCGGTCGAAGCGGACGTCCCACTGATCGCCAGCGAGCACAACGGCTACGACTGGCAAGGGGAGACGCCCTGGCTGGCTATGGCCGCGGTAGCGGGGCGCATCGACCGCTTCTACGCGCACGGGCCGGGGGCGCTCGAAGGCGCCCTCAGGGCGGGGGTCGCCGCCCAGCGCATCCGCTCCGGGATCTCGCCGGTCGCCGGCATGGGGTCGCGGCCTCGTCCCGGCCTGCCCTCCCCCCGGATCGTCTTCACCGGCCGCCTCAGCCCCGACAAGGGCCCCGACATCCTGATCGACGCGATCGCGATGATGAGAGCGCCGCCGCCCGTCCTCGTGCTCGGCTCGGGAGTGCTCGACGACGCGCTCCGCGACCAGGTGAGGCGCGCCGGCCTCGCCGGCGTCGTCGAGTTCGGCGGCTGGGTCGATGACCCGGGCGCCTGGGTCGCGGGGGCGGCGGTGCAGGCGATCCCTTCGCGCGACGAGGCCTTCTCACAGACGGCGGTCCTGGCGATGGCCCTCGGCGTTCCCGCCATCGGCACCGACGTCGACGGCTTCCCGGCGACGCTCGGGGAAGGGCGTGGGAACGTCGTTCCACCCGAGGATCCCGCGGCGCTGGCCGCGGCGCTGGAAGGCGTCCTCAGCGGGGACCTCAGGACCGATCTTGCCGCGGCGCGAGTCTGGGCACGCCAGTTCGACACCGCCCGTGTGGCCGGCGTCTACGAGCAGGACTACCGGAATCTGCTCCTCGCTCCCGCGCCCGATCTCGCCGCATGAGTGACGCGGCTCCCGGCCCAGCGGCCCTCATCGACCTCCACGCCTGGCAGGTTCTGTCGCCGCTGATCGTCGCGGGCGGCTATTTGCCGTGGACCAGCGGCTCGATGCGACCGGCGGCGCTGGTGGCGGTCTGCAACGAGATCGTCCACGGCGCGCGGAGCCGGATCGTCGAATGCGGCAGCGGCGCCGGAACGGTCCTGTTGGCAAGACTGCTGCGCGAGCGCGGAGGCGGCGAGCTCACGGCGCTCGAGCACGACGCGCACTGGGCCGAGCTCGTCGTCGACCGGCTTCGCCGCGAGAGCCTGGACACGCTGGCGCAAGTCGTCCACGCGCCGCTGGAGGGCGAGCCGCCCTGGTACGCGTCGGCTGCGCTGGACTCGGTCCCCGATGAGGTCGATCTCCTGCTCGTCGACGGGCCTCCGGCCTGCGACCCCGGCCACGGCACCCGCCGGGCGCCGGCGCTGTCCGAGTTCGCGTCCCGGCTCGTCGCCGGCGCCGCGGTGATCGTCGATGACGTCGACCGCCCCGGGGAGCGCGAGGTCATCGCCGGCTGGGAGGCGTCGAGCACCTGGCGCTTCGACCTCGACCACCTGGCCGGCGTGGCGGTCGGGCGCCGCCCCGCTTAGAGGATCTCGACCCGCGGAAGGGGGACACACCTGCAACGCGTTCCCCGGGCCTCCAGCCCGGCCTCGGTGGGACCGATGGTGAGAAGCCGTTCGAAGGCTCAAACCACGGCTGGGTCAGCCCGACTCGCCGGCGCGATCGGCGCCGCGCAGCTCGCCGATGGCGCGGTCTCGACGGCGAAGCTCCTTGACGGCTCCGTTACCGGTGGCAAGCTCGCCGCCGGATCGGTCGGCAATGCCCAGCTCGGCAGCGGCTCGGTCAGCGCTGACAAGCTCGGCGACGGCTCGGTGACCACGAGCAAGATTCCTGACGGCTCGATCACCGAAAACAAGCTGGCCGACCACTACCTCAACGCGAGCACGGTGGGGGTTCCCCTCGCCGGCGCCAACGTCTCCTCGTCGGGGACCGTCCTGCGGTGGTTCAATCGCTTCGGCGGCAAACCGACGGTCGAACTAGCGTCGACGGGCCTGTACGTCATCACCTTCCCCGGCCTCGAAGAACAGGGTGGGTTGAGCAGCTCGATCGCCACCGCGACGCTGATCGGTGGCGCGGGTGAGATCTCGCGCTCCAGCTCCGGCAACAACCCTGCGGTCGAAACGTACGACTCCGCCGGCGCGCCGACCAACCAGCAGTTCGAGTTCGCGCTGATCGCAGCCGGATGAGGCTCGAGGCGTAGCTTTGGCCGCGGCGGCCTGGTGAGGCCTCCGTATATGTCGTCGCAGGCCGATCTAGCGATGTGGGGCGACCCAAGCGGGCCGCCCCACCCCAACGAACAAGCCCCTACCGCATCCGCGGGTCGACGTAAAGACCCCAGACTCGGAGATCGCTGCTCCTGTTCATGTTGGCAAAGACGAAGCGGACTTCCCGCACGCCTTCTTCGCTACCGGCCATCTGAGGCTCGACGTTGAACGGGTTGGAGAGTTCCCAACCGTTCCCCGTCTTGGGACTCAGCTGAGCCACCTGCTTGGCAGCCGCGGCGCCGCGCTGCGACGTCGCGTAGTAGACGCCGACGGACACACCGGCAGCGCCTTCCACCGACTGCACCCAGGTTCGGGCGGTCGGGTACTGCAGGGTCACACACACGGGCGGGCTGACAGCGTAGGACCCGCTCGGCAGGTTAAGGACCCCGCCCGAGCTACCGCCGGGACGGGTTCCGGCAACGACAGAAGCGCCGTTCCCGAGTTCCCAGCCTTCCGGACCCGCGTTGAACTGACTGCCTTTGACCAGCGTGTAATAGTTGCTGTCCTTGAACGCTGCGAATGGCTGGGAAAAAGTCTGCCCAGGGCAGACGGCCGCCACGGCCGGAGCCGATGCGACGCCGAGCAGCCCGACGCATATCGCCAGCAGGCAGCAGAGCTTCCTTCCATACATGTTTGCCGTGGGGCGAAACAGAGACATTTGTGTCCTCCGTGACGTTCCACTGGCGACCGAGCCATCTCATCGCTGAGACCTCTGGTTTTGCGTCCCCGCCTCGCGACAGGTTTGCCTTTTTCAGTGCTAGTTGCGGTTTTCCTTACCGCTGCACATATCGGAAGTGAGCTGGGACACTGAAGTCTCCTGGACGTTTGTTCTACCGAAGCGGTGGACATTCGTCCGCTGTTTGCAACCCGGGCACCAGCCGGGCGTTTCGCTAAGGCGCCGCGGCCGCGCGGGCGATAGATGCCCCGAGGATGTCCGTCGAGGCGATCAACGAGGCCGAGCGCACCCGCGATTCCCAGCGGCTGCGCACCGAACCGCTGAGTCATGCGCTGTGCCGCGCCGAAGTCATCGGTGGAACCGCGTTCTTCGCTGCTGCCGGCGCGCTCGCGGTTTTCGGCGGCATCGGCGGTTTCTCAGTCCCGACCGCGGCCCTCTACGTGATCGCCTTCGCGGTCGCCGCCAAGGTTCGCTTTGACGTCGGTGCCGGCTTCACGGTACCGACGCAGGCCGTCTTCGTGCCGATGCTCTTCGCGGTGCCGGCGGCCTTGGCACCGCTCCTGGCGGTGGCGGGTCTGGCGCTCGGAATGGCTCCCGAAATCGCCCGGCGTCAGGTCGCTCCAAGCTGGCTCCTGACCGCCCCGGGCAACACCTGGTTTGCACTCGGGCCGGCTCTCGTGCTGAGCGTTGCCAATGATCCTGCCCCGACGGCGGCGATCGGCGTCTTCTTCCTGGCGCTGCTGGCCCAGTTCACTTTCGACTTCGTCGCGGCAGCGGCCCGCGATCGGCTCTTCGAAGGCGACTTCTCACTCCCCGCCCTGGCGGCCGAGGCCGCTCCGATCTATGCCGTCGACGTCGCTCTCTCGCTGCTCGGGTTCGTCGTCGCCCTGGCCGCGGCGCACGCCTACGGCCAGTGGCCGGTGGTGCTGATAGCCCCGCTCTTCCTGATCCTGCCGGTGTTCTCAAGGGAGCGTCGGGAACGGCTCCAGCAGCTGGTCGAGCTAAACGACGCATACCAGGGCACCGCGCTGCTGCTCGGTGACGTCGTCGAGGCCGATGACTCCTACACTGGCGAGCACAGTAAGAGCGTCGTGCGGCTGTCACTCGAGGTGGCCGAGCAGATGGGACTCGACGCCGACCAGCTCCGCAATGTCCAGTTCGGCGCCCTGCTCCATGACGTCGGCAAGATCTCGATTCCGAACGAGATCATCAACAAGCCCGGAGAGCTGAATGAGCGCGAGTGGGAAATCGTCAAGACCCACACGATCGAGGGCCAGAAGATGCTCGAGCGGATCGGCGGCTTCATGACCGAGATCGGGACGATCGTGCGGGCCTCCCACGAGGCATGGGACGGCAGCGGCTACCCCGACGGCCTGGCCGGTGAGGAAATTCCGGTCGAGGCGCGGGTGGTCTCGACCTGCGATGCCTTCAACGCGATGACGACCACCCGCTCCTACCGTGTGGCGATGCCCCTGGAGGCCGCAATCGCCGAGCTGAAGAGGTTCAGCGACTCGCACTTCGATCCACTGGTCGTCCGCGCCCTCCTGAAGGTAGTCCAGTCTCCCGCTAAGGCGAGCTCGGCTGCTCGCGGGGTAGGCGACGATGACGTCGCCTACCCATCACCCACCCGGGCGGGAGCCGCCGGCGCTGCGGTCCTGGCCGGGCCCTCCGCTTCGCAACCGGGGCCCGTCGATGCCCTCGCCGATCTCGCCGTCTCGGTCGGGGCAAATGTCCAGAGCGGCCAGTACGTTGAGGTCTCGGGCGAGATCGGGCACCTGCAGACGCTCCGCGCGGTGGCGGCGGCGGCTTACCGCCGCGGCGCGGCCCACGTCGACGTGCAGGTGAGAGATCCGATCCTCCAGAGAACTCGGATCGACGCCGGCGCCGGCGCGGTCCTGTCGCATGTCCCCGGATGGGAGGCGTACCGGGTCCGCGAACTGGTCGACCGCGGTGGCGCCAGCATCCTCGTCGCGGGCCCGACGCTGCCTGGCCTCTTCGATGGACTCGACCCGAGCCAGGTGGCCGCCGCGAGCGCGGGCCCGAGCGCGGAGTGGCGCGACGCCGCCCGGATGATCAACTGGACCATCGTTCCCGGCGCGACCGAGGGCTGGGCGAGCTGGCTGCGACCGCAACTCGCCAAGGACGAGGCCCTGCGCGCCCTCTGGGCAGACCTGACCCACGTCTGCCGACTTGATCTCGACGACCCGGCGGGCGCCTGGCGAGAGCGCCTGGCGGTACTACGGGCGCGGGCAGAGTGGCTGAGCGCGCTCGAGCTACATGCGGTCCGCTTCCGGGGCGGCGAAACCGACCTGGTGGTCGGCCTCGCGCCGGGCGCCCTCTGGGACCGGGCCGAGATGATGACTCCCGGCGGCGTCTCATACGTGCCTAACCTCCCGACCGAGGAGGTGTACACGACCCCCGACTGGGCCCGGGTCGATGGACGGGTTCGTCTGACTCGCCCGGTAGACGTCGGCGGCGTTCAGGTGGATGACGTCGTCTTGCGCTTTCGCGGCGGCTCCGTCATCGAGGTCGCCGGACCGCCGGAGGCGAGTGCGCTCCGCGAGTTCACCGCCCGCGATTCCGGCGCGGGCCGCCTCGGCGAGCTAGCTCTGGTCGACGAGGACACCAGGATCGGTCGCCTGGATCAGACCTTCGGCGAGACCCTGCTGGACGAGAACGCGGCCTGTCATATCGCTTTGGGTCACGGCTTCCCCGCTTTGATGCCCGCCGCTCAGCGCCATATGGTGAATGCGAGCGATCATCACCTCGACGTGATGATCGGCGCACCGGAGGTCGAGGTCGACGGGCTGGACGCCGCGGGAGTGGCCTATCCGTTGCTGCGCGACGGCCACTGGGTGCCCGAGCTGAGTCGCCCGATACGATCAGAGCCCTTCGCGAAGTCGGGAAAGGTGGCCTGAGTCGGTGGCGCACGGATGCGGCGCGTTACGGGCCGCTGATGACCGAGATCGTCAGCGTGCTTGTGTAGGCGCCGGCGAAGCTATTCTGCGGCACCAAGACGCTGACGGTCGGGGTCACGGTGAACGTACCGATGCCCGTCGAGGCAGCGGCGTTGAAAAACTTGACGGCGCTCGGCGGGCCGGCACCGGCCGGCACCGATACTGGAAAACTCACCGAGTTAGTCGGCACCGTGCAGATGCCGCCGTTGGCGCAGGCGCTCGCCACTGCGGTGATCGTCGAGGCAGTGGTCGGCAACGTGTGGGTGCCGCTGAGGAACTGGGTCGAGGTGACCGTCAGGTTCCAACCGAGGCCGCCGCTGGCCCCGGTGCGGGTGTCGTTGACAGTCAGAGGGATCGCCAACTTTTTCTCAGAATAGAACCTTGAATAGAACCTCGGCGGGTACGTGTGATCGGGGGAAAGAGGATCGGCCTCGACCTGCAGATCGACCGGCTAAACGGCCTGGCCAACGACGCGCCGCCGCTGCCCTTTCCCCACACCTCGCAGATCAGCGGCCCGCTACGGGAGTTGCGCTGCCACTACGGCCGTGCGCACTACCGGATTCTCTATCGCCGCTCGGAGAGTCTCTTCGTGCTGTTGCACATGATCCGCAAGACCAGCGCCGCGGTTCCGGCAGCCGAGATCGAGATCGCGAAGGCGCGTTGGCTCGATTTCAAGGCTCGGATGGACGCCGCCAAGCGAAAGCCGCCGCGGGCGGCGGGAACGGATGCGCCGTAGTCTGCCGTCCGAGTGACTTCGCAGTTTTGCTACATTGACCAACCTGAGGTAGTCAAACGGATCGGACGGAAATGGCTCGTAAAACCCAATCCCCTGTAGGCGCGTCTCACTCGGAGGCGATGGGCAAGCGGGCGCGCAAAAGCGCTGCCTACAAAGCCGCCCTGGAGGAGCAGCTTCCCTACGAGGAGTTCGCGCGCCTGGTGATCCGCAAGCGCATGCAGCTGGACCTGACCCAGGAGCAGCTCGCGGAGCGGATGGGGACCAGCCCTTCGGTTGTCTCTCGACTGGAGAGTGGGCAGCATCGGTTTAGCTTCGCAACCATGCGCAAACTCGCCAAGGCGCTCAACACCCACCTCGTCTATGGCTTTCAGGACGAGGATCCCGAGAGGGCCTCTTCTCGGACGCCGAAGCGAGACCTGGTCGTCTCCGCCTAAGGCCGAGCTGAGCGCGGACGCTACGCCGCTTCGGCGAGAGGATCGTCGGGGTCGGGGTCTTTGCCTTCGGAGGACACGGGCGAGTCGTCAGGGTCATCGTCCAGTGGGCTGAAAGCCCGCTCCACCACGGCACCGTGTGGGTGACGACCGGCGCCCACTCCACGGGTGCGGTGCTCACGGTCGAGAACACCGGCGAGAAGCTCACTTCACAGCTGGTCTCCACGCTCGACGAGCCGTTCCTTCGCGGCAGCGAACGCATCCGCACGGACCATGCCGGCGTCGGCCTCGGCCTGGCGATCGGCAAGAGCATCACCCAGGCACATGACGGAACCCTGACCCTCGCCCCCCGGCCCGCCGGCGGGCTCCGCGTTACGGTGCAACTACCCGGTTGGCAGGAGTCGACCTCCGAGCGTTAGGACTCGGTAACAGCGTCGGCGCCGACGGGGTTGGCTTTGTCGGCCCAGTCGCGGAGGAACACCTCGGTTTCCCCGACGTCGAGCGGGCGGGAGAAAAGGAAGCCCTGGCCGTGGTCGCAGTGCTCGTCCTTCAGCAGCGAGAGCTCCTGCTCCTGTTCGACCCCCTCGGCGAAGGTCTCGATCGAGAGCGCCCGACCGAGCTGGACCAGGGTCCGGATCAGGGTTTCGGCCTCCTGATTGCGGTGCAGCCCGGAGATGAAGGAGCGGTCGATCTTCAGCGCGTCGACGGGGAAGCGCTGTAGGTGGGCGAGCGAGGAGTAGCCGGTTCCGAAGTCGTCGATCGCGATCTGCACGCCGAGTTGCTTGATCTCGGTCAGGCGGCGGACGGTCTCATCGATGTTCCGCATCAGGGTCGTCTCGGTCACCTCGATCGTCAGCGCCGCGGCGTCGAGACCGCTGCCGGCGAGCGCCGCTTCGATATCGGTCTTGATCCCGTCGCTGTCGAGCTGGCGGCCGGAAACGTTGACCGCGATCTGCACCGGATAACCCGCCGCTCGCCAGGCTGCGCCCTGGGTGCAGGCCTGCTGCAGGACCCAGCGGCCAACCTCGGTGATCAGTCCCGAGTCCTCCAGCAGCGGGATGAAGACGTCGGGCTGCAGCACGCCGCGCTCGGGGTGGCGCCAACGGATCAGCGCCTCGACCCCGGTCGGGCTCATGTCGCTGAGGTCGATGGTCGGCTGGTAGGCGAGGAAGAACTGGTCCTTGCCCAGCGCTTCGCGCAGGTCCATCTCCATTTCCATCCGGTGCTGCACCGTCTCCGCCATCCCGATCTCGAAGACGCAATAGCGGTTCTTGCCATCCCACTTCGCCCGGTACATCGCGATGTCGGCGTTTCGCAGCAGTTCCTCGGCCGAGGTCTGCTCGCCGATCGCGATGCCGATGCTGACCGTGACGGTGACACTGGTCTGACGGTCGGAACCGAGCTCGAAGGGATGCTTCAGCGCGTCGATCAGGCGTTCGGCGACCAGCTCGGGGGCAGTGTCGAGCGAGAGCTCCTCGGAGATGACGACGAACTCGTCGCCGCCGAGGCGACCGATGGCATCGGCGTCGCGGACGACGCCGTCGAGGCGGGCGGCGACCGCCCGCAGCAGCTCGTCGCCGACGTTGTGGCCGAGGGTGTCGTTGATGTCCTTGAAGTTGTCGATGTCGATGAACATCGCCGCTGCCGGCGAGCGGTGGCGCCGCGAGCGGGCGAGCATCTGCTCGACCCGATCGAGGATCAGCGTGCGGTTGGGCAGTCCGGTCAGCCCGTCATGGGTGGCGAGGAAGGCAAGCTCGGCCTCACGATGGCTCAGCTCCTCGTCGGTGCGATGGCGCTCCTCCTCGAAGCACTCGCACATCCGCAGCAGGCTGAACTCGACGCTCAGCTGCAGGATGCTGAGCGCTTCGGAGAGGGCCCCGGGTGAAGTGTCGAGTCGCTCGGCGCTCTCGGTCAGAACCTCCGCCATCACGTTGCGCCACCAAAAGCAGCGCCAGGTCACCTCGTTGAGCGAGGCCGCTTTGCGAACTGCCAGCTCGCCGAAGATCTCCCAGGTTTCGCGGCCGGCCTCGATTGCGACCTCCATGCCCTCGCCTTCGAGCCAGCGAGCCACGGCAATGGTCGAGCTGCGGCTGATCCGCTCGATCCGATCCTGAACCGTGGCTTCGACTTCGTGGTCGGGCCCGGCGGTCCGCTTAACCGTCAGCTCCAAGATTTCGTCTGCACGCAGGCGCAGGTCCTCGCCGAGGCGGCGCAGGTCCTCTGCGGCTGCCGGGGTCGGCGCGCCGGCCGGCGCAAGCGGTGGCTGTGGCGCGGCGGCAGGTGCCGGGTTCGGCTGGTTCTCCTCCATCGTGCTGCCTGTATCGACCGACTGGCGCGTTTCTAAAGAGCTGGGCGAACGTCGGTCACAGCCCCAGACCTCCCGCGGGCCTGCTGACCACGAACAAGCTCGGCTGACTCGTGCTCAAACGCTGGTCGCATCCCGTTGATCGAGGCCCGATCGAGCCCGAGGCGATGTGCCGCCTCCTGCCAGCGGCCGGTCGCCTCGCCCACTTCGGCGAGGACCGCCTGGGCTTCCTCATCGTCCAGGCGAAAGAACTCGGCAACGCTCAGGAGCAGCTCGATACTCGCGGCATTGGATCTGCCATCGATCGAGGTGCTGAGGAACTTCGTCCCCGGCTCCGGATTCGGGTTGATGTCAAACGCCGGCGAGAGCGACCAGCCACCGGTGGTGGCACGCAGAAAGCCGTGGTTTCGAAGGTGGTCATCCGTGTTGCTGACCAGGATCGAGAAGGCAATTCGACGCCATAGCTCGTGCAGGTCGGCTGTGGCCCGATCGGAATCTTCTTCGATCACTTCCACGAGATCGAGGTAGCTCCGGGACTCTCCATCGGTTGCCTCCAGCAGCGTCATCGCGCTCGCGTATCCGACTCGTAGGCCGCCTTGGCGGTCAAACCGGTCGACGATGTGGACCGAGCGGCCGGCAATCTCCTCGAGCTCAGAAGAGGCGACATGGATTCCAGCCTCTCTCGCCAGGCTGAGCGCGACGGCCTCCCAAGCGGTCACGTCCCAGTCATCGCCTTCGGACTTCGGGAACTTGGCGATGGCCACGCGCCCGTTGCGATTGATCACGTGGGCCTTCGGGCGAGCGCCGCCCAGGGAGCTCCCCCCCTTGAGCAGGATGTCGAGCTCCTCTTGGTTCGCGACATCGCGTTCGGCGCGGCCGGCGTAAGCGAGCAGAACCGGCAGGTCGATGAGATGCGGGACGCCCTCCTCTTCGTCGGCCAGGAACTCGCCGCTATCGGGATCGCGAAAGCGCAGGGCGCCTTGGCGCAGATCGTCCCGCACGCCGAGCAGGAAATCGACCTCGCCAAAGCTCCGCTCCCCGGTGTTGTCGTCTGCCTCGTCCCTGCCGTACCGCCGACGGATGAGAATTTTCCCCCAGCGGTCAGGTGAGCAGTCGGAGAACGCGCCGAAGATGCCACGGTTCGCGGGAGTCTGAAGCTGGCCCGAGACCAGGGGCAGCGCTGGGTCGAGCGGATAGCTGCCTCTCCGAGCCAGGTACTCCGTGGCGTAGGCAAAGGTTGCCGACTCGACGTTCTGGCGCCGATGCGCCCAGAGCCGGCCGGCGAGCACGTCCTCGCCGGCGATCTGGACAAGGACTTCCGCCTCGCGGTCAGACATCGTCCTCGACCAAGCTCGCAGGTCGAACGCGCCGCGGCAGCTCTTCATCGGAGCGCAACCGCCCGATGTCCGATTCATAGGGATCCAGCGCCCTCGTCAGGTTCTCCAGGATGCCCAGGGCGCGGAGTACACGCAAAAGGCTCTCCAGGCTGATTCCGCCATCGCCCTGCTCAAAGCGGGCCAGGGTCGCCCGCCCGATACCGGAGCGATCCGCCAGCTGCGCCTGGGTAAGCCCGCGAAGCTTGCGCCAGGCAGCCACGTCCTCGGCCAGACCGCGCGTAGCTCGCCTGATCGCGGGAGGAGTCCGTCGCAACTGCCTCTTCCTGCCAATTCCTGCCTGCTTGAGAGGGTCCTCGACCACGCATCCCCAACATAGCATATAAAGATTCAGATATGAGTTATTAAGACGCTTAGTAACTCATATATAAGCTATTAAGCACCCTGCGGATTCCAGTCGGCGATGAGGTAGGAGCGATCTCCCTGGCCCCAGTTCGCGGGTCAGGGAGCCGGCGTGGCGCCGCCCCACTCCTCGGGCTCGACGTCGCGCAGCGTCTGGGTCAGCGTCCAGCGGTGCCCACCCGGATCGACCAACGCGCACTGGCGCTCGCCGTACTCGAAGTCCTCCGGCTCGGCGACGACCGTCGCCCCCCTGTCGCGAGCGCGCGCACAGAGGACGGCGACATCGTCCACCCGCAGCATCACCGACTGCGTCACCTCGCCGCTGGTCGGGACGACGCGCTCGCGGGTCGCGTCGGCGACGATCAGCGATCCCTCCCCGAAGCTCAGCTGAGCCCGATGGTCGGGGCCGATCCAGACCCGCTCGACGAACCCGAGGACATCGACAAGCCAGTCGACGGCCTGCCGGACATCGGGGTAGGTGAGCACCGGAATCACTGGGCCGGCCGGCGCGGAGCGGTTCGCCGTCACCGCCCGAGCATAGCCTCGACCTGCGAATCCCAGCGAGGCGCGACGGTGAGGAATGCGCCGTCGGTCGGGACGGAGCACCTCCGCGGAGGTCGCGCCGGTAGCCTCGCCGGCACGATGCCAGCCGTGGCTCGAGCATGATGAACGTGCTGTTCGCACCGCGAGCGGGGCGCCGCTCAGCCACCTGCCTGTCGCTGGCCGTGGCCTGCCTGCTCGCGCCGGCGACCGCGTCCGGTACCGGTGCCGCGACGCGACCCTTCCGCGCCGAGGTCCGCCATGCGCGGGTCGACGGAACCCGGATCGACGATGGCCGAATGGGACCCGGCGCTGCTGCGACTGCTGGCCCCCCACCACCGGCTGCTCCTCTTCGACTACCCGGGCGTCGGTTTCTCTGGCCCCTGGCGCGGTCGCACCTCGTTCGACTCCCTCGCCGACTACAGCGCCGGTCTGATGGCCGCGATCGGCGTCCCGCGGTCCGACGTCCTCGGCTGGTCGATGGGTGGCTTCGTCGCCCAGCGCCTGGCGATCGATCACCCGGGCGCGTCTCCCGCCTGGTCCTCGCCGGCACCAACCCGGGTGGCAGCAGGGCGGTGCTGGGGACCAGGCACTTCCAGGAAGTCGACAGCGAGCCCGACCCGAGCGAAGGCCAGATCCTGCGCGAGCTGTACCCGCGGGGACGCACCGCGGAGGGACGGCGCTTCCTGCACCGCCTCGAAAACGCCAGCCAGAGCGGCGAGATCCCGAACGACTTCCAGGTAGCCGCCGCGAACACCGAGCGCCAGGTCGCGGCCGAGGACCCGTGGCTGCGCAGCAACCGCAACTGGCGCCGGCTGGCCGGGATCACGGCGCCGACCCTGGCCTGCGGCGGCGCTCGCGACCCGGTCGTGCCGGCGCTCAACCTGAGGCGGATCGCCTCGCGGATTCCGGGCGCCCGCTTCCAGCGTTTCGCCGGCGCCCACGCCTTCCTCTTCCAGCAGCACGGCCGCTTCGCCCGCGCCGTCGACGGCCTGCTGCGAGGTGGTGGCTAGTAGGGGACGGCGAGCTCGTGCGAGCGGACCCGACCCAGGTAGCGGCCGGGCTCGGCGGGCAGCTGCGGCGTGTTGCCGAGCATCGTGTCGCCGACCGCGGTTATCGAGACCAGCCGAACCCCTGGGGCCGCGGCGGCGGTGCCGGCTGCAAGTCCGAACGGAAGCGCGAGCCGAAGGAAACCAGCGCCCGCATGAGCATCGCCCCTGCCAGAGGTCCACGCGGGCGACCGGCAGCTTCAGTTAGGCGGCTGAATCGGCCCGAACGGGAGGTTGCCGTAGCGGTTGGGTGTATAGGCCGGGTTCCGAAGGCCGTTGCGGAAAGCGTTGCGGACTTTCTGCGAAGACGTCTCGATCGGCCAGTGCGTGCCGCGATCGTTGACATCGAACCAGATCATGCCACGGATCTTGTGGTAGCTGGTCCTGATACCGCGCAGCGCATCCTTGATCCAGTTCGCCTCGTCACCGCCGCGATTGGTCGAAGCCGTCTCACCGATGATCATCGGCTTGGAGGGTGCGAGCTTGACGACCTGGTCATAGGTCTTGCGAAAGATCTGATCGAAGCTCAGCCAGCCGGGGGAGCCGTGGCGCTTGCCCCAGTTGAAGCCGTCCAGGCAAGTCCAATCGACGTAGGAGTTGCCCGGGTAGAGGGACTTGAGGTTCTGCAGTTCCCCGGTGATGTCCACGTTCGGGCACCAGACCCAGGTCGCGTTGGTGGCGCCGACCGAAGCGAAGATGTCGTGCACATGGCGCCAGGCGGCAACGTATTCGCCAGGGCGGTTCCCGTTCACGCCCTCCGACCATGAGAACCAGAAACCGTTCATCTCCCAGTTGAAGCGCAGGAAGAACGGGTGCCCCCAGGCCTTGGCCGCGGTCGCGTACTGTCGGAGGTATCCGTCATAGCGGCCGGCGATGATGTCGGAGAGTTGAAGTTTGGGCTTGTTGAGGCTTTCCGGGCTCGAGGTCGACGCCCAGCTGAGAAACGGGAGGGCCCCATAGAGGCGAGCGTTTTCCATCGCCGGCGTGGGAAAGACATATGGGGTGCACGGAGTCGAGGTGCAGTCGGCGAAGGACGAGTTCAGCGCCACCAGGGAGAGGCCCTTGCCGGCGACTTTTTCGAAGCCGGCCACCGGCCGCATGTCCCAGGGTGCCTGGGTGCCGGTGATCTGGGTCCCGATCTGCGCCCCCCAGTAAAGCGGAGCCGACGCCTTCTTCTGCCCGGCGAAACTCAAGGACGGCAGGACCAGGCACGCAAGCGCCACGGCCCACGCCATACTCATGGTTGCGATCGACTTCTGATGCCTCATTGGAGTCCTCCTGCCTTTACCCGGGCCAGCCGATTACTGCCCTGCGACTGACCCGACAACACATTACGCGTTCCTACGACGCGGAGCGGTCGTAGGATCAATCGCGAGCTGCGAAAGCCGCTGCTAGGTTACCGCGTCAATGCAGACCCCTCGGGCCCTCAATCAGCCCCAATGATCGGCGAGCCTCGCCACCCGGCGCTGAAGGTACTTTATGCGCCCGCACATCGAATCTTCGGCCTGCGCACGCTAACCCTCGCGTGGTTCGACATGCTGCGCCTCCGCGCCCGGATGCGGCATCCACGTCGTGGCCACGTCGCTCCGGCCTCAACCCGGCTTCACGTCGGCTGTGGCACTCGTCAGGTCGAGGGTTGGCTGAACGTCGATGTGATCGGCAGCGAATATGACGTCGACCTGCAGGCTCGGCAACTGCCCTGGACGTCGAGCTCATTCGACACGTTGGTCAGCCAGCACGTGATCGAGCATCTCGAGCTGTTCTCAGAGCTGATGCCACTGCTGCGCGAGTTTCGCCGGATCATCGAGCCCGGCGGATCGGTTTGGCTGAGCTGCCCGGACATGGAGAGGGTGTGCCGAGCCTATGCCGACGGCCAGCTGCAGGAGCTGCTCGACGATCGTCAGAGCCGCGACGACTACTCAATCCAGGGCGCGCCGGTCTCGCAGCTCGTCAACGATCTCTTTCACCAGTACGGTGAGCACAAGAACCTCTATGACCTCGACCTCTTGAGGTGGGCGCTGGAGGAGACCGGGTTCACCGAGGTCCGTCGTATTGCCGAGGCGGATCTGCGCAGCGCGTTCCCGGAGTTTCCGCAGCGAAACGACGACCAGCAGACGCTGTACGTGACGGCGCTGGCGCCCTAGCCCGGAGGCTGGATCGGGCTGGTGGCGATGGTCGAGTATTCGTTTGCCGTGTAGCCCAACCGCCTCGCTTTGATGCCCCGGGCAAAGGCTCGCAACCCCGCGGGCGAGCTCTCCAAGGGCCAGTCGATCCCCCGGTCGAAGGTGTCGAACCAGACCAGTCCGCGTACCTTCGGATAGCGCTTCGGCAGAGCATTCATCATCTGTCGGATCCAGAGCGCCTTGCTGCCACCCCTGCTGCCCGACGCGATCTCGCCGAGGACCATCGGCTTCCCCGGTGCGATCTTCTGGGTGACCAGTTCATACGCCGATGCGAAGATCTGGTCGAAGCTCCGCCACGGTCGCGGGTGGACCGAGTTCGTGCCCCAGTTGTACCCGTCCAGGCAGGTCCAGTCGACGTAGCGATTGCCGGGATAGAACGAGCGCAGGTAGCGGGCCTTCGGCCGGGCTTCGGAGAACGGGCACCATGCCCAGGTGGCGTTCGTCGCTCCGGATGCCGTGAATATGTCATGCACGTGGCGCCAGGCGGCGACGAACTGCCGCGGACGATTCCCGCCGACCGAGCTCGACCATGGAAACCAGTTTCCGTTCATCTCCCAGTCGAAGCGCAGGAAGAACGGGTGACCCCAGGCGGCGACTTCACGGGCAAAGCCCTGGATGTAGGAGTCGTAGGAGCCGTTGACGATGCCGGCAAGGCTGATGTTCCGGGCATTGGCCCCGGGTTCGCCCGAATCCCACGGGGTGAACTGCGAACCCCAGCTGAAGAACGGGATCGCGCCATAGCTGCGGATGCTTTCCATCCCTCCGGCGGGGAATTGGTAGAACGAGCAGGGGCCGTGGCCGCAGTCGGCGAACGGCGAGGCGAACTCGATCAGCGAGAGGCCCTTGCCGATCCCCGCTTCGAACTGGGAGATCGCGCTCATGTCAAAGGGCGGCTGGGTCCCGGTGAGCTGCGTCCCGATCCAGGCCCCCCAATACATCGGGCGGGCGCTGCTCTTCGGCGGGTCGGCGGCCGACGTGGTGCAGAGCAGAGCAAGCCAAAGCGCGAGCGCCAGCGACACGATCCACCCGGCCGCTTTGGTCTTCCCCAGAGCCAAGGAGCGGAGTTTAGGGAGGAATCGCCGAGAGCGGCGCCCCGCGCAGCTAGGTCGGAGGCCGGACGCTGGTGTCGCCGACCGAGGAATAATAGTCGTTGCCCACGTATTCAGGGCCCTGGATGCCAGCGGCGAAAGCCGACCTTGCAGCGGCCGACGTCTCGGGTCGGGGTCGACCTGGGGACACCAGGCCAGGTCGCGTCGGTCGCCCCGGCGGCGGAGAAGATCTCGTGGACGTGGCGCCACGCGGCCACGTACTCACCGGGCTGATTCCCGTTGGCCGACTCCGACCACGGGAACCAGTCGCCGTTCATCTCCCAGTCGAAGCGCAGGAAGAAGTGGTGTCCCCGGATCGACGCGTCGTAGCGTCCTTCGATCAGATCCGAGAGTTGGAAGTCCGGCTCGTCGACCCTCGCGGGAATCGACTCCGAGCCCCCGGTCTTGGCCTGGCCGCCCTGCCTAGTAGACGTTTGTTCGAGCCTGAATCCGCGCTGGGACAGGGATTGCGAATCAGCCGGAGGGCGCGATCGCCGCTGCGCTCAATCCGGCGAACGAGTTGCCCAAGTACGTCGAGCCCTGCACCCCGGCCGCGAAGGCCGCGGTGGCGGCACCGGAGGTCTCTATCGGCCAATCCATGCCGCCGTCGAGTTTGTCGAACCAGAGCAGCGCCCGGATCTTGGGATAGGCGGTCGGGATGCGCTCGAGCGCGTCGGAGATCCAGGCTGCCTTCGAGCCACCGTCCTCAGAGGATCCGATCTCGCCGATCAGCATCGGCTTGGAGGGCGCGATCGTTCCCGTGACCTCCCGGTAGGTCGAGCTGTAGAGCTGGTCGAAGGTCCTCCACCCGGCGGGCTTGGTCGGGTTCGTACCCCAGTTGTACCCGTCGAGACCGGTCCAGTCGACGTATGCGTCGCCGGGGTACAGAGATTCGAGGCTCTGCATCGAGTGGGCCGGGTCGACGTCGGGACACCACGACCAAGTCACGTTGGTGGCACCCACGGAGGTGAATATGTCGTGCACATGACGCCACGCCGTGACGTACTCGCCCGGGCGATTTCCGTTGACGGACTCAGACCAGGGAAACCAGCTGCCGTTCATCTCCCAATCGAAGCGCAGGAAGAAGGGGTGTCCCCATTCTTTGGCGGCGTCCGCGAAGCCGCGGATGTAGGAGTCATAGCGGCCGCTTATTACGTCGGCCAGCTGAAATGCCGGCTGGCTCACAGACGCGGGGGTCGACTCCGACGCCCAGGAGAGAACTGGTATCGCGCCGTGCTTGCGAATATTTTCCAGCGGGGTCTTCGGGAAGGCATAGCTCGAGCAGGGCGTGCTAGCACAGTTCTCGAAGGGCTGGAAGAATTGGACCAGCGAGAGCGGCTTCTGCGCGAGTTCTTCGAATTTCGTGACCGCGGTCATGTCCCACGGAGCCTGCGAGCCCGTGAGCTGAGACCCGATGGTCGCGCCCCAGTAGATCGGAAGGTGCGTCTGCTCCGGAGCGGGCGCCAGGGTCGGTTCGGATTCGGGCGCCGGGGCCGGTTCGGTTCCGATACCCGGGCTCGGTTCGGGCGCAGGCGCCTGCGTCAGCCCAGGCGCGCCCCCCGGAAGCGCCTGGGAGGCGAGAGCGGGAGACACCGGTGGTGCGGACTGCGGCCCGGGGTTCGCGACGACCACGGTGATCTTCGCTCTGGCCTTGGCGCCCTTTGGGCCGTAGGCGGTCGCGCTCAGCGAGTGCGGGCCGTTGACGAGAGATGCCGTGTCGAGTGCGTTCATGGCGCCTCCGTACAGGTACGGGGCGGTCTTCTGGGACCAGGCGACCTTCCCGTCGATCGCGAAGTCGACCCGCCTCGGGGTGGCGCCGGCGACCTTCCCCCTCCAGGTGACCGCGCCGCTGACCCTCTGGCCCGACACCGGGGCCGAGGTCGCGATCGTCAGTTTCGGCTTGGCGCGGTTAGCCGAGGACGCCGTCGAGTGACCCACCCGTTGGCTGTGGCCAGAGGCGCCAGAAGCGGCAGTGGCACAGGAGGCGGTTGCCAGGAGAGCTGCGAGGAAAACGGCTGGAAGCCTTGCGGTCGACATGTCCCGCCCCTCATCGACCGCGCCGGTCCGCACTGATAGCGGAATGGACGTTTAGTCAGTCGCGGCCGGATCCGGCTCAGGCAACACGGCGGTACAGGTCGAGCAGGGCTGAGGCGCACTCCTCCCAGGTGGTCAAATTAGGTGCCTCCTGAGGCGCGGGGCGCCCGAGCTCCTCGACGATCGCCTCGGCAACCACCGTCGCCGGCTCTTCGACTGAAATCGGGCGTGCAAAACCGTCCTCGGCGAGCTCAGCCAGGCCACTGCTGTCGGAGACGAGCAGTCGGCGTCGGGCAGCCGCGGCCTCGATCCCGACGAGCGGATGGGTCTCGAAGTCGCTGAGCAGAACCACCAGTGCGACCCTCCCGAGCAGGTCGGCCATGCCGCCCGGGCTCTCCGGCGGAACGCTGGTGAACTCGACGCGGTCCTCCACTTCAAGCGCGGCTGCCTGTTTGCGGAGCTCGGCCTCGTAGGGCCCCTTGCCGACGATCAGGAGCCGGGCCTGCGGCTCGCGCTCAAGGACGAGTGGAAAAGCGGCGAGAACACGATGGTGACCCTTGTAACGCTCCAAGCGCCCGATCGTCGCCAGTGTGTAGGGATCCCCAACCCCGTGTCCCGCGGCATCGGAAAAGGATGGATCGGTCCCGTTCGGGATCAGCTCGAACCTCTCGGCCGGCACTCTCAGCTCGCGGCCGTAACGCTCGACCTCGAATCGGGCGACGGCCACCAGGCGAGCCGCCCGCCGCAGCAGGGGACGCAAGAGGCGCATCTGCGTGCGCCGCATCCGATTGCGCAGGCCCGACGTATGACCACCACCGTGGAAGGTGACCACATAGGGGATTCCCAGAGTCAGGGCCCGCAGCATGGCCAGCGGCGCCACAAGCGTGTGGTAGGACTGGACGTGGACGATGTCCCACTCGCCCGCGCCCATCTCGCCCCAGAGCCTGGGTGCCAGGTAGTAATCGCGGCCTCGCGGATGGGCCCGGACCGTGCGGATCTCGACCCCGTCGAAGTTCTCGATCTCGACCCCCTTCACCTCCGGGTCGGTGCAGAGGACCTGTACGTCGACGCCGGCCGCGGCCATCCGCCTGCTCACCTCCATCACGTGTCGCTCCACTCCGCCTTGGGCAAGCGGGCTGCGCGGCGTGACCATCAGTACCCGAAGGGTGCCCGAAACGGATTCCGTCGCAGCCCTCCTTCCGGTCACCGAACCCTGCGCCGACCCGCGAGCACCCAGGTAGCCGGCCGTCGTCCTCGCGAGGCCGACTCCCAGCATCGCCGACCTGGCGAGGCCCGCCGGGTCCCCCCTCAACGCATCTCCGGCCCCGCGGGCAAAGCCGAGAGGAAGGGTGCGCCGCACGTAGGAGCGCTCCTCGGAAAGCCCGGACTCGGAGCCGAGCATCTTGGTGAGCACCGCCTTGGAGCGTCCCTCCGCTCCGCAGCGCTCGCGAAAGTAGCGGAGGGTGCCGCGCTCGGCCGGCACCAGGTGATCGACCGTGGCGGCCGGGTCGTAGAGGATCACGCCATCGGGCCAGCGCTCGCTGACGCGAATGCAGAGATCGGTCTCCTCGCAGCCCACCGGGAGCGTGCCGATGCGCCCAAGCTCCTTGCGGAAGCCCCCCACCTCCTCGAGGGCATCGCGCCGCAGGGACATGTTCGCCCCGACGAGGTTCCTCACCGCGGAGCGCTCGGCCGGCATGCCCGAGTGCGTGCATCCCACCACCCAGTCGAACTCCGGTGGGAACCAGGACGGCCTGCCTGCGAGCCAGCGCGGGCGAACGGTGCCGCCGGCGGCGAGGACCCGGGGGTCCGCGTAGGCGCGCGCAAGCACCTCGATCCAGTCGGGAGCGGCAGTCGCGTCGTCGTCGAGGAACGCGACCACCTCGCCGCGGCTCTCCGCCACGCCGCTGTTGCGGGCCCCCGAGAGGCCCCGCGCCTCGCTGTTGGGAATCACGTCAACGTCGGGCCAGCGGCGCCTGCTTTGCTCGAGCAGGTCTGGCGAATGATCGATGACGAGGATGGTCTCGAGCGCCTGACGTGTCTGCGCTCGGACCGATTGGATCGCACACCCGATCTCCTCGAGGCGATCCATCGTGTAGGCGCAGATCACGACCGAGAAGGGAATCGGGAATGAGCCGTCGCCGGGCTGGGCATGGTTATCCACGGGCCGATCTTGCCATGACACCGGGGCGAGCAGGCCTGTCCCGAGCAGCAGTCCGATGCCCCCTCGGCGATACGCTCGCCCCGATGGAGCGTGTTCGCTCATGAGGTGCCGATGAGAATTATGATGCTCGCCCAATCGTTCTCCCCGATCGTCGGCGGCGAGGAGCGCGTAGTCGAGGACCTCAGCCTTGCCCTCTCGAAACGCGGACACGAAGTCTCAATCGCCACCCTCGAGCAGCCGGGTGGCGAACCGCCACCAGAGCTGGGTGACATTCCCATCCACACGTTGCGCAGCTCGAGCCACCGCCTTCCCGGTGTCGAAACAGACGCCGAACGGCGCCACGCACCGCCGATGGCCGATCCCGAGACGGTGCTCGGCCTGAGGCGGCTGATCCGGGCGGAGAAGCCGCAGGTGGTTCATGCTCACAACTGGATCGTCCATTCCTACCTGCCGCTCAGCAAGCGCAGCCAGGCCGCACTGGTCCTCTCGAATCACGACTACGGGATTCTCTGTGCCACCAAGCGACTACTCCGCAAGGGCGTTCCATGCGAGGGGCCGGGGATCGTCAAGTGCGTGGCATGCGCCGGATCGCATTACGGCGCGGTAAGGGGACTGATCGCCACCGCCGGGACGATGGCCGTCGAGTCGAAGCTGCGGCGCGCCGTCGACCTGTTCCTGCCGATCAGCTCGACGGTCCAGCGCCTCTGCCGGCTCGATGACGAGAGCTCGCGAGTGATTCCGGATTTGATCGCCCGCCTGCCCCCCTCTCCCGCGGTAGAGGATCCCCGGCTCGCGCAGCTGCCGGAGGAGCCGTACATCTTCTATTTCGGCGATTTGACCGAGGACAAGGGCGCCTGGCATCTGGCATCGGTCTATCGCTCCCTTGACGACCCGCCGCCGCTGGTCATGGTCGGTCGCAACTACCTCGAGGAGCTGCGCGACGTCCCTGGCCTGCACGCTCTCGGCCCCTGGCCCCACGACCTCGCGATCGAGGCCCTGCGGCGATCACTTTTCGCAGTCGTCCCGTCTTTGTGGCCCGAGCCGTTCGGACTCGTGGCCCTGGAGGCCGCCGCTGCCGGCAAGGCGGTCATCGCCTCGGACATCGGCGGCCTGATGGACATCGTCGTCGACGGCCAGACCGGGCTGCTGGTCGCTCCGAATGACCGGCCTGCCCTGAGGGAGGCGATCAACCGCCTCGTCGATGACGACGCGGTTCGGGCCAAGCTGGGCGAAGCGGCCGGGGAACGAGCCCCCCTGTTTGGCCCCGACGTGATCGTGCCCAGGTTCGAGTCCGCCTATGAGCTCGCCCTCGAGCGGCGCGGTTCGCGGCACGCCGGATCCCGAGGGTAAATCGGATGGCGACGCCGGTCCGGACTCGAATCGCGGAGGGGAGGGCCCGCTTCGGTCCCGAGGGAGTGCGGGGCCACCTCCGCGACCCGCTCTACCGAACCAGCTACTACCTGATCGTCGGAACCGGCGTGACCAGCGTGCTGGGGGTCGTGTTCTGGGCCCTTGCCGCCCACGCGTATTCGGCTCACGACGTGGGCTTGAACGCCGCGGTGATCTCCGCCATGACCCTGGTTTCCGGCGTCTGCTCACTGGGTCTCTCCGCCGTGCTCGTCCGCTACCTGCCAATCTCCGGAGGCGCTACCCACAAGCTCGTCAGCCGCTCCTACATGCTGACCGGCGCAATTTCCGTGGTGGTCGGCGCGCTGGTCGCGCTGACCAGCGAAATCTGGTCTCCGAAGCTGTCGTTCTTGAGCGAAGGGACCTGGTTGGTCGGCTTCACCGCAGCGGTCTTCGCCTTCACGATCTTCACCCTGCAGGACAGCGTGCTCACCGGGCTGCGAGCAGCGAAATGGATTCCACTCGAGAACACGCTGTACTCGGTGGCCAAGATCCTGATCCTCTTCGCGCTTGCCGTCCCACTCCCCGCAGCGGGGCTGTTCGTCGCCTGGACCGCGCCCCTCCTCCCGGCCGTCCTCATCGTCAACTACCTGATCTTCAAGCGCCTGATCCCGAAGGCGTCGAAGACCGGCTCACTCGATCGCCGCAAGATGATCTCGATGGCGACCGGGAACTACGGCGGCAACCTGTTCAGCCTGGTCGGGACCCTCTTCCTGCCGATCCTGGTCGCCAACCTGACCAGCGCCGAGGAGGCCGCCTATTTCTACGTTCCCTGGCTGATCTCGATCTCTCTGCAGCTGGTCGCGATCAACGTGATGACCTCGCTGACCGTCGAGGCGGCTCTCGACATGCCGAGCATGGGGACCCTGGCCCGCCGTGCGGTGATCCACACGGCGCGGCTCGTCCTGCCGCTCGCCGCGCTCACCGCCGTCGCCGCGCCGTGGATACTGCTCGTCTTCGGCCAGGACTATTCCGATGCCGGCACGGCTCTGCTGCGCTGGCTCGCCCTGGGCGCCGTCCCCAACATCATCGTCTCACTCGGGATCAGCATCGGCCGGATCGAGCATCGCGGCTGGATCGTCGTCGCCGCACAGGGTGCGACCGCGGTCTTCGTCGTTGCGCTCAGCGCGATCCTGCTGCCGGGGATGGGGATAACCGGGGTGGGGATCGCCTGGACGGCAAGCCAGGCCCTGCTTGCGGCGGTGATGCTGGCAACGATCCTGCGGCCTCTTTTGCTGCCGCACCTGGGCCGGCGCTGAACTCGCGATAGGCCGAAAGCCGAGACCCCTGCTAGCTTCGAAGCTGATCGATCCCCACAGGCAAACCGAGGCGGAGCTTCGCCAGCATTACGAGATCGAGCGCGAGTTGGCGGATCGCCTCCGCAATGCTCGCTCCAAAGATGAGCGCCGGAGCCTGTACGGAGAGGTCTACCGGCTTCGCAGCGAGCGTATCCCCCACCATCCGCTCGTCCGACGCGCAAAGGACGACGCCGCCTCGGCCGCGGCCGTCAAGCCGCAGGTCGCGCTGCTCAGACCGTTCCTGACGCCCGAGTCGCGCTTTTGCGAACTGGGCGCAGGGGACGGTGCCGTCGCCCGGGCAATCTCGCCGTTGGTCGGAAGCGCCCTGGCGCTTGATGTAACCGACGCGCTCGCCCTTCCGAACGAAGCGAGGACGGGCTTCGAGTTCAGGGTCTTCGACGGCTTCGAGCTGGGACTCCCCGGCTGCTCGCTCGATCTCGCCTACTCCCACGACGTGGTGGAGCATCTACATCCCGACGACCTGCTCGACCAAGCGCGCTCCGTCCAGCGTTCGCTGCGCCCAGGGGGCATGTACGTGTGTGTAACTCCCAATCGGATCTCGGGGCCTCACGACATCTCCCGGCATTTCAGTTCCATACCGCAAGGGTTTCATCTACGTGAGTACACCGCTACAGAGCTTGCCGGTGTCTTCCGCGAAGCGGGTTTCAGCAGAGTCAAGATCGTCGTGGCGGTAAACGGCCGGCATCTGAGCCCGCTTCTCCCAACGGGACTTGCGCGACCGCTCGAGGCGACTCTCGGGGCTTTGCCCAACGGCGTTAGGCGCCCTCTCAGTCTGCCACTCGCCGCCCTCAAGGTGGTGGCCATTTGCTGAGCACGGCCCACTTGGCGCCGTGTCTGGAACCCGCCGTCGGTGCGCCTAGTCTGCGGGGGTGCCAGAGGTGAGCGTCCAAGCGCCGGAAACCGTTCGGCTGCGGCCCACCAGTGGCTTCGGCCGGGTGCTTTCCCCCCGCGACCTCTGGCGCTATCGCGACCTTGCTTCGCAGATCGCGCTGCGCGACATCACGGTGCGCTACCGGCAGACCTTTCTCGGAGCAGCCTGGGCGGTGCTGCAGCCGATCGGGTTCATGGTGGTCTTCTCGCTCTTCTTCGGGAGCCTCGCCGGCATTTCCTCGGATGGCCTCCCCTACCCCCTTTTCAGCCTCGCCGCCCTGGTTCCCTGGACCTTCTTCTCGAACGCCCTGCTGCTTGGCTCCGACAGCCTCGTCTCCAACTCCGCCCTGGTTTCCAAGATCTATTTCCCGCGGATCTTCATGCCGTTCGGCGTCGTGGTCGCCGGCTTCGTCGACATCGCGATCTCGTTCGTGATCCTGATCGCCATCGTCCTGTTCTGGGGGTACTCGCCCTCATGGGGGATCCTCCTGGTCCCGATCCTGGTGGCGATCGCCGCGCTCGCCGCGCTCGGCGTCGGCGCCGCGCTCTCCGCCCTCAACGTCCGCTACCGAGACGTGAAATACGTCGTCCCCTTCGGTATCCAGATGTGGCTCTTCGCCTCCCCGGTCGCCTATCCGAGCAGCCTCATAGGAGAACCGTGGCGGCTGGTCTCGGCGATCAACCCGATGGTCGGGGTGATCGAAGGGTTCCGCTGGGCGACCCTCGGCTCGGGCGATGCCCCGCTCGATCTGATGGGCATCTCGGCCCTCTCCGCAATCGTTCTCCTGCTCGTCGGCCTCGCCTACTTCGACCGCGCCGAGCGCGGCTTTGCCGACTTCGTCTGATCATGGGCGGGGTCGCGATCCAGACGAATGAACTCGGCAAACGCTACCTGCTGGGGCTCAACCAACGCGGCTATGGAACCCTGCGCGAGTCCCTGGTCAAAGCCGGGCGCCGCCACTTCGGTGGGGGCGCGAAGACGGCCGAGTCGGAGGCGAGCTCGCTCTGGGCGCTGCGCGATCTCTCGATGACCGTCAACAGCGGCGAAGTCGTCGGCCTGATCGGTCACAACGGCGCCGGCAAGAGCACCCTCCTGAAGGTCCTCTCGCGAGTCACCGAGCCCTCGGCCGGCTGGGCGGAGGTGACCGGAAGGGTGGGCTCGCTGCTCGAGGTCGGGACCGGCTTCCATCCCGAGCTGACCGGCCGCGAGAACGTCTTCCTCAACGGGGCGATCCTCGGAATGCGTCGCGCCGAGATCCGCGCGCGCTTCGACGAGATCGTCGAATTCGCGGAGATAGAGCGCTTCCTCGACACGCCAGTGAAGCGCTACTCGAGTGGGATGGCGGTGCGGCTCGCGTTCGCGGTCGCCGCCTACCTGGAGCCCGAGATCCTGCTCGTCGACGAGGTCCTCGCGGTCGGCGATGCCGCTTTCCAACGGAAATCGCTGGGCAAAATGGGGGAGGTCGCCCAGGAGGGACGCACCGTGATCTTCGTCTCTCACAACCTCGCGATCATCCAGGCCCTTTGTCAGCGGGGGATTCTCCTGGAGCGCGGCGAGGTCGTCGTCGACGCCCCGATCGGCGAGGCGATCGGCAGCTACCTGCGCACCCTCGAGCGAGCCGCCTCGGACGATCTGCTGCAGCGGACCGACCGCGACAGTCGTGCCTACGACGACACCCTCGTGCGGCGGCTGGAGATCCACGAAGAGGGTGGGGACTCGGCCAACGTGATCCTCTCCGGGCGCCCGGCGACGATCATCGTCGACCTGACCGAGGAGCTGCCGCGAATGGAATGCCAGCTGACCATCGCCAACAGCCTCGGGCAGGCGGTGACCGGCTTCGACAGTCGCGTCTCCTCCCCGGAGGACGTGCACGACGGCGAGCTGGGCCCGCGGATCGAATGCGAGCTGGCCTCGCTGCCGCTGCTCCCCGGCCGCTACCGGATCGACGTCATCGTGCGCGCCAAGGGCCAGATCCAGGACGGCCTGCAGGCGGCCGCCTTCTTCGATGTGGAGCCCGGCGTGATCGCCGGTCGCCCCGCCGGGGCGGACGGGGCCGACGGCGACGTCATCCTCCCCCACCGCTGGCGCCTGCCGTGAGCGCCGAGCCCGGGACGACGGGATCCCGCCGGATCCTGGCGCCTTCGCCAGAGGCGGCAGTGGATCCGCTCCGGGCGCCGCCGACCTTCTCGATCGTGATCCCCGCCTACGAAGCGGCAGATTCGATCGGCGACGCGCTGGCCTCGGCCCTCGGCCAGGCTCACCCGGCGCACGAGGTGATCGTCGTCGACGACGGCTCCGGCGACGATCTCGAGGCGGCGCTGGCGTCGTTCGCGGATCGGATCGTCTTGATTCGCAAGCCCAACGGGGGCGTGGCCTCCGCCCGCAACGCCGGCATCGAGGCGGCGAGCGGCGACTTCCTCGTCATGCAGGACGCGGACGACCGTTGCGACCCAAGCCGCCTCGCGGCGCTCGCCGAGCTCGCGTCGGCGCGCCCCGACCTTGACCTGATCACCACCGACATCCGGTTCACGGTCGACGGCGAGGCGGTCGGCATCTTCAGGGACCAGAACCCGTTCGAGGTCGAGGACCAGCGCACGGCGATCCTCTGGAGCTGCTTCCTCGGCGGCTGGCCGGCTGTCCGCCTCGCCCGGCTGCGCGAGGTCGGCGGCTTCGACGAAGACCTGCGGACCGGCGAGGATTGGGACTGCTGGCTGCGGCTGATCTTCAGCGGCTCAATCGCGGGGCTGATCGAGGCTCCCTACTACGACTACGCGATCGACTCGGAGGGGCTCACCGCGGACCGTGTCTCGAGCCTCTGGGATCGGGTTGCTCTGCTCGAGAAGGCGGCTGCCGAGGTCGAGCTGCGCGACGCCGAGCGCCGGCAGCTCCGCCGTTCGCTTCGCCATCAACGGAGCGTGGCGGCGCTCTGCGAGGCGCGGGCCGGGGTCGAGCGGGGAGGGTCGCGGCGCCGGGCCGCTCGGCTGGCTCGGCTGCCGGGCCTGACCGCGCGCG
>JACDGU010000015.1 GCA_013821475.1 Solirubrobacterales bacterium | reverse complement strand
CTCGAGCACCGACTCGACGCTGCCGCCGTGCTTGCGCTCCAGCCGGTCGATCGCTTCCAGCCTTTCCTCGATCGCCGCCAGGGCGCTGGGATCGGCCTCGATCCCCTCCGCGTAGTCGCGCAGCTCGGCGCCGACGTCGCCCAACTCCAGGGCCAGCGCCGCGACCCGCTCGGCGATCGCGTCGAGGCCGGTGTCGAGGCCGGCCGCACCCTGCAGGCGCGATTCGGCCTCGGCCAGCGCCGCTGCCGCACCACCGCCGTCCTCTTCGGCCCCGGCGAGACCGGCGTGGGCGCCGGCGGCAGCTTCGCGCAGACCCTCGGCGTGGCGCAGGCGCTCGCGCCGGCCGCCGATCTCGGCCCGCTCGACAGGGTCGGGCGCGACCTCCTCGATCTCGGAGAGCTCGTAGCGGTAGAGGTCGAGATCGCGCTCCCGCGACCCTTCGCGCTCGCGCAACTCGGCCAGCTCGGCGGCGAGCCGGCCGCACTCGCGGTACGCCTCCCGGTACTCGGCACGCAGCGCCAGGTGCTCGGCGCCGGCGAACCCGTCGAGCACCTCGAGCTGGGCCGAGGAGATCGTCAGCTTGCGGTGCTCGTGCTGTCCGAAGAAGGCGAGCAGGCGCCCGCCCAGCAGCTTCAGGTCGGCGGCGGTAGCCGCGCGCCCGGCGACGAAAGCGCTGGTCCGTCCTCCGGCCGAGACCCGACGCCCGAGCGCGACCTCGTCCGCCCCCTCCGGCAGGCGCTCGGCGAGCTCCGCCAGCTCCGGCTCGTCGAGCAGCCCCTTCGGCAGATCGAAGACCCCCTCGACCCACGCCTCCCCCGCCCCCGGCCTGACGATCTGTGCTTTCGCCTTGCCACCCATCAACAGATCGAGCGAGTGAGCCAGCACCGTCTTCCCGGCCCCCGTCTCCCCCGTAATCGCGTTCAGCCCTTCGCCAAGGCGCAATTCAGCCCGCTCGATCAGCAGCAGGTTCTCTATCCGAAGCTCGCGAAGCACCCGTCCTGTCTAGCAACGTCCCCGGATCGAATCTCCCAACTTCGACGCTAGATGCAAAGAAGCTCGCGAAGCTCCAACCGAACCGGCTCGACAGGCTCCGTTGGAGCAGCATGGGTAGGGCTGAAACGTCTTGTACTTTTTCGCCGTCGGGGTCCGGGCGACAGCCGCAGGGGATCCGCGAAAAAGTTAAGTGAAAGCCCTACCCATGCTGCTCCACGACAGGCTCTCCAGCCGGCTCGCTTGGAGCCCCCGCCGGTTTGACGAAGTCCTCGCTGCGCACCAGCAGGAACCCCAGTGCCGCCCCGACGAAGGAGAGGATGGCGGCGATCAGGATGATCGAGTTGAAGCCGCTGACGAAGGCGATGTCCGCGGCGCGGCCGAGCCGGCCGGGGGTAACGCCGGCGACGTGGGCGGTGGCGACGGCGCGGGAGCCGCCGGATGCGACCAGTTCGCCGAGGCCCGACGGCGCGTGCGGCAGCAGCTCCGACAGCTTCGAGTCCACCCGCGACTGGAAGATGGCGCCGAGGCCGGCGACGCCGGTCGCGACCCCAACCTGGCGGAAGGTCGTGTTGATCCCCGATCCCATCCCCGATTTCTCCACCGGGACGACCGCGATCGCGGCCTGGCCGATGCCGGGGTTGGTGATCCCGATGCCGATCCCGGCGAAAATGAAACCGACCAGCAGCGTCGTCCAGGTCGAGTCGGGCGAGACGCCGTTCATCAGCAACAGGCCAACGCCGACCACGGCTAGGCCGGTGCCGAGCAGGACCCGGATCGGGACCTTGTTCGAGAGCGCGCCGGAGATCGGCGCGACGATGAAGCCGAGGACGGTCAGCGGCAGGAACCGCAGCCCGGCCTGCAGCGGCGAGTAGTCGAGCACGCCCTGCATGTAGATCGTCAGGTAGAGGAAGAGTGCGAACATCCCGCCCGAGAGCGCGAAGGCGACTGCCGAGACGCCGTTGAACGCGCGTTTGCGGAACAGGGACAGGTCGAGCATCGGGTGATCGCTGTGGAGCTCGATCGCGATGAAGGCCGCCATCAGCGCGGCCGAGCCGATCAGACAGGCGAGGATCAGGCTGCTGCCCCAGCCCTCCGGATTGCCGCGGATCAGGCCGAAGATCAGCAGAAACAGCGAGGCCGAGAAGGTGACGAGGCCGGGGAAGTCGATCGGTTCGGGATCTTTGGCGAAGACGTTGACGATCTGGCGCTCGGTCAGCACCATCGCCACGATTCCGATCGGGACGTTGAGGAAGAAGATCCACTCCCAGCCGAAGCTCTCGGTGACGATGCCGCCCACCAGCGGCCCGACCGCGACCGCGCCGCCGACGACCGCGCCCCAGATGCCGAAGGCCGTGGCCCGGTCCTTGCCGTGGAACTCCTGGCCGATCAGCGCCAGCGAGGTCGCGAACATCCCGGCGCCGCCGATTCCCTGCAGCCCGCGGGCGAGGTTGAGCAGGGTCGGGTCGCTGGCGATGCCGCAGAGCAACGAGGCGAAGGTGAAGATCCCGAAGCCGATTGTGAACACGCGCCGACGCCCCAGCCGGTCACCGAGCGATCCCGCCGTCAGCAGGAAGGAGGCGAGCATCAGCGAGTAGGCGTCGACGACCCACTGCAGGCTCGAGAGGCTGGCGTGCAGTTCCCGCTGGATATCGGGCAGCGCGACGTTGACGATCGTCACGTCCAGCAGCAACATGAACGTCGCGATCGAGACGAGAAGAAGGGTCCACCATTTGCGCTCCATCGCGGGCAACCCTAGACAACCGACCTCGTCGGCCTTTTCAGACGGCCAGGTGGCCGAACTTCTCGCGTATGCGCTGGTAGAAGCTGCGGCCCGGGAGCTGGGCGAGGCGGCCGACAGACTCGACGAAGCGGATCTCCAGCGCCTCGCCGGAGGCAAGCTCGGCGAACTGGACGCCGTCGACGGCGACCTCGACCGGCTCGCGGTCGGGCGCGTTGCCGACGTGGAGGACGTCGCCGGGGGCGACTACCAGCGCCCGCGCGGTCAGCGAGTGCGGCGAGATGTAGCTGACCACGTAGCCCTTCACCCCCCAGGCCAGGATCGGCCCCTGGTTGGCGAGGTTGTAGCCCGTCGAGCCGGCCGGCGTGGCGGCGACGAGGCCGTCGCAGCGGACGTGGCCGACCTCCTCGCCGGCGATCCGGTAGCTGAGCTCGGCGACCCGCTCCTGGGGGCGGCGGGAGAGGGTGACGTCGTTGAGGCCGATCTCGGTGCGATCGCCGACGGCGACCTCGAGCCCGGGCAGCTCGATCGTCTCGATCTCCCCTTCGAGCGCGCGGCGGATGCCGACGGCGGCTTCGCCCCGGTCGACCGCGGCGAGGAAGCCGACGGTGCCGAAGTTGACGCCGAAGACGGGCACGCCGGTATGCGCGTAGCGGCGCAGCGCGTGGAGGATCGAACCGTCGCCGCCGAGGACGAGGCAGATGTCGGGGGCGTCGGCCTCGGCCGCGACCTCGACTCCCTCCGCCGCCTTGCCGTGCTTCTCGAGCTCGGCCTCGGTCGCTATCAGTCGCCAGCCTGCTTCGCGGGCGACGACGACGGCGATCGCCACCGCTTCGGTCGCGGCGGGCGGGTGCGAGTGGGTGATCAGCGCCGCGGTCTTCACTTGCCCTCGGCCTCCTCGGCGGCGAGGATCGCCGCCCCGAGGTCGGCGACAGCGGGACCGTCGCCGCCGCACCAGACGAAGGTCTCGCGGTTGCCCTTCGGTCCCGGCAGACCGGAGGAGGCAAAGCCGCGGACCGCGAGGCCGAGCTCGGCGGCGGCCTCGGCGACGGCGAGGATCGCCTCGCGCCGGTCGCCGGCGTCGCGAACCACGCCGCGTCCGACCCGCTCGCGGCTGAGCTCGAACTGCGGCTTCACCATCGCCAGCACTTCGCCGCCGGGGGCGAGGCAACGCGCCACCGCCGGCAGCACCTTGACCAGGGAGATGAAGGAGACGTCGACCGTCGCCAGGGACGCGGCGAACGGTAGGTCTCCCGGCTCCAGGTCCCGCGCATTGAGGCGCTCGATCACGGTCACCCTGGGATCTTCACGCAGGCGGACGTCGATCTGGCCGTAGGCGACGTCGGCCGAGATCACCCGTGGCGCGCCGCGCTGCAGGAGGCAGTCGGTGAAGCCGCCGGTCGAGGCCCCGACATCGAGGCAGTCGCGCCCGGCGACGTCGATCTCGAGCGCCTCCAGCGCGTTCTCGAGCTTGGTGCCGCCGCGGGAGACGTAGCGCGGGCCGGGATCGACGATCAGCGCCGCCTCCGGCTCGACCAGCTGGCTGGGCCGCAGGGCGACTGGGCCGTCCTGGCCGACCCTGACTTCTCCCGCACGCACAGCGCCGGCGGCTGCCGAGCGCGACGGGAACAGGCCCCGCTCCGCCAAAACCGCATCTATCCGGGACTTCTTCACGCCGCAACGCTACCGCGAAGCCCGCAATCTGGCCGTTTGTTGGAGATTCAGACCCAAATGCAACGATTCTTGACAAGCCCAAGCGACAAAACTGGTCTACTTGGATACCAGCAGTCCCAAACTGCCTAATTCGCCCCCCCCGGTGCAGGGGGTCTCTGTGATCGCACTCACACACAAATCGCACGTATGTTCGTACGCTGATCAAGGATTCGTTGAGAGCAACCGATACAGGAGCAGAACCTAGAAAACTTTTTGGCTGAGTCCCGCGCCGTACTTATGGCCCCCACTGCTTCCCACAGCGGGCGCCCACGGCTCAACTGGGCTCACCTACCTCCCACGGATCCACATATATAGAGATACATATCTCTCCTCCCTGTAGTAACCCCAGAAGCGCCCCGCCTCCCCGGCGGGGCGTTTTCTGTTGTGGAGCCAAATTCCGGGCATTTGGCGTCGTGCGATCAAGTGCTCCTGAGCATCGGTGCGCCAGTTGGTGCGCCAGTAATGCAGCAAGCCTGCGCCGGGACCGACCTAAACAGAGCGACTACGCCCCGCTTTAGATTGACCGAAGAAGGAGGTCAGCTGCTCACTCGTCAAGCGAGCAAGGCGTTGGCCCACTTGCTGACCGCGCCTACCAGTGCGACCGTGGCCTCACGGTCGAGGGACTCGGCGTCGAGAAGGTCGGCGTAGCGAAGGGGCACCGCGTAGATCGATAGATCGTCGAGTTGATCTGCGGCCGGGGGCAAATCGACTCCAGCCTCGCTGAGGATCTCCAATAGACGGCCGAGGTCGTGAATGCGGGCCTCTTCCAAACCATGCAGCGCCATCACCGCCTTAAGCCACTTCTCAATCGCCTGCTGAGCGTGAAAGCCAACAATCTCGTCGCTGATCTCCGGATTCGGAACGAGCAGCTGCATCGCCTTTGCGTCGTCCTCTGCCTTACGAGCGAGGACCTTCGCAAGGTCCTGAGCTTCAGGCCTCGACAAGGACCCGACCCTCGTTCAGCGCCTCATTCAGCATGCTGCCTTTGAAGTGACCCCACTGCTCGGCGTCCTTGGCGCTGACGACGATCAGATCCAAGGCCACTTCCAATCCTCGTAGCTCGCGTCTCAGACGCGCCGTCTCGGCCCGGCGCTTCGATACCTCACCAGGCTCGATCACGAGCAGGTCAAGATCGGAATCTGACCGGGCCTCACCGCGTGCCCGAGAGCCAAAAAGGATCACTTTGGCTCCGGGGGCGGCCGCGGCGAGACGCCGGCTTGCCTCCGCGATCAGAGCCTCGTCAGTCATGAACACTCACAGACGAAGCGTAGCCACCAACGCGGCTACTCCCCGCCATCGACCGGCTTGACAGCTCGCCTCCCTGTAGTAACCCCAGAAGCGCCTGTCCTCCCAGGCGGGGCGCTTTCTGTTGTGCGAGGCTTTAGCAAGCCAAAAACAGGCGCTCTGCCTGCCATGGAAACAGCCTCCGGATCACTGCGAAGGCCGCGGTGCCACAGTCGGTGCCACAGGAAAACAGCTCGTTGGGCTCGGCTTCAAGACTCCCGCAGAGCTTGGCCACGGTGTCGATCCGGGCCAGGCGAAGGGCGACCTCTGGGCGCGATGGGTGGAGGCCCACTCTCAAATCGGGCGACGCCCTCATAGTTCAAGCCGGGGAAAACCCGATCACCGGTCCAGTCTGCTGGTAGAGATCTGCAGGGCGCCTCTGAAGACGGCGGGAGCCCAAAAGGTCATCAGGCGGAAGGCTCCGGCGATGCCGGGGCCTGCCTTTTGGTCTGCCCACCTTTGGGCGAATAGGTGGACGGCGACTCGGCCGTCCCGTGAAACCCTGACGTTTCGACTCCCGTGGCGTTCGCGCGAGTCCGTTACACCACAACTCGCGACTTGACTCTCGACCAGGCGCTCGATCTGGATCAGGCCCACGTAGCGACCGGTCTCATCGCAGCAGACGAGCGGGTCGAAGCGGGTGGCGGCAGGCGTGACATGGCTCGGCGAGCGAGGTCGGCGGGGTCGTCGCCGGCGACGGCGAGGAGGGGCTTTGAGGGCAGCTGCTCGCCGGCGAAGTAGCGCCCCTACCGATCAGCCCGATCGGTCGTTGGCGATCGTCGACGACCGCCAGGTGCGCCGCCTCCGGATCGGCGCGAAACTCGGCCTGTATCTCTACCCGCCCCGCGTCGTCGGCCACCGCGGCGCGATCGCGCCAGAGCCGACCGTCCGATCCCTCGAAGTCGGGATCCGGGTCCTGCTGCTTGATCCATCCAGACAGTCCGACTTCGGGTCCCACCATCGCCGGCTCCGGTCGGGCCAGGGCGTACCCCTGGCCGAGGGGGACCTTCATCCGGATCAGGGTCTCGATCTCGGCGTGGCTCTCGACTCCCTCGGCGACCACCCAGGCATCGATCCCGTTGGCGACAGCGCCCAGGGACTCGACCATCTCGCCGGGCCGCCTACTCGGCGGCGGGGTCGTCCCCGGGCCAGCGGCCGGTGAACGAGGCGAAGGCGGAGCGGGCACCATGGTCGGTTAGGCCTTTGACGACGCGGAAGATCGCACCCTCCACCGCCAGGGCGGCGACCAGTTTCACGGTCGGCACACCACGCTGGTCGGGCTCGGGCGGGTCCTCGTCGTCGACCGCGGCCCAGATCCGTTCGAAGGCCTTCTTGCCGATCATCCCGGCGACGAGGCCGGCGCCGATCCCGATCGGTGCGAAGAGGAACTTCATCCCGCGCAGGTTACCCCGCGGGGCATGGGCAAACGGTGCTGCCCGGTGGCGGACCCTCATTGCCTCCTTAGCGCGACCTGTTACGATATATCGCGTTAGGTAAAGATAGAAAGGTAAGAAATGCACAACAGACACCACCACCCAAGGCACCCAGCTCATATCCGGGAGGAGTTCGCCCGCAGTCGCGGTCCCCGCTACGGACGCGGGCGCGGCGGCCCCAGAGCGCGCCGAGGCGATGTCAGAGCAGCGGTTCTCGCCCTCCTCGCCGAGCGACCGATGCACGGCTACGAGATGATCAAAGAGATCGAGCAGCGCACCGACGGGGCCTGGACCCCCAGCGCCGGATCGATCTACCCGACGCTGCAGCTGCTCGAGGAGGCGGACCTGATCCGCGGTGAGGAGAGCGACGGAAAGCGCCGCTTCACCCTGACCGAGACGGGCACCGCCGAGCAGGCCGAGAAGGCCGGCGAGCAGACGCCGTGGGACGCGGTCAAGGCCGATGCCGCTCCCGAGCAGATCAGCCTCGCCACCTCGATGAAGAAGCTCCACCACTCGATCGCCCAGGTCTTCCAGGCCGGTGACGAGGCGCAGCAGAAACGTGTCCGCGAGCTGCTCGACGAGACCCGGCGCAAGATCTACGCGATCCTCGCCGAGGAGAATTAGGCAACGGGGAAGCGCCTCGCGGCCCGGTCCACACTAGGTGGCGGGCCGCGAGAAGCCCGTTCCCCCAAACGGACCCACACTTATGGAGATACGCATCTCTCCTCCCTGTGGTGATTCCCCGGAAGCGCGACCTAGGTCTTCGCTTCTTTCCCCTTTCACCGGAGAGACTGGCGCAGGTTAATCGATTGCGCCGATTGAATCAATCGTCAAAATTCATTAGCCAAGAACTGGCTGCGTGGAGGGGGTGGTGGCGAGTACTCGGTCCGCCACAGACTGGCCGGTGAGGCCCGCCTCGGCCCTCAGCAGCTCCGGCTTGCCGTGGGTCACATAGCGATCGGGCAGGCCGACGCGCAGCACCCGGGCGCGTTCGCCGGGCCCGTCGGCAAAGGCGTCCTCGAGGTGCTCCAGAACCGCCGAGCCGAAGCCACCCGGGAGCACGTTCTCCTCGATCGTCACCACCAGCTCGTGCTCGCGGGCGAGATCGACCGCCAGCTCGCCGTCGATCGGCTTGGCGAAGCGGGCGTCGGCGACGGTGACCTGGAGACCGTGCTCGGCGAGGATCGCCGCCGCCTCCTGGGCAACGGTGACGCCGTAGCCGTAGCCGAGCAGCGCCACCCGCTCGCCCTCGGCGAGGATCTCGCCGCGGCCGATCGGGATCAGCTCGGGCTCGGCCGGGAGCTCGACCCCCTCCCCCGCCCCGCGGGGGTAGCGCAGTGCCGCCGGACCCTCATGGGCGATCGCGGTGTGGAGCATGTGGACCAGCATCGCCTCGTCGCGGGGGGCCATCACGACCACGTTCGGGATCGGCCGGAAGTAGGAGATGTCAAAGACGCCGTGGTGGGTCGGCCCGTCGTCGCCGACCAGGCCGGCGCGGTCCATCGCGAAGGTCACGTCGAGCCCCTGCAGGCAGACGTCGTGGATGATCTGGTCGTAGGCGCGCTGGAGGAAGGTCGAGTAGATCGCGCAGACCGGCTTGGCGCCCTGCAGGGCGAGGCCGGAGGCGAGCAGGACCGCGTTCTGCTCGGCGATGCCGACGTCGTAGTACTGGTCGGGCGCCTGGTCGGCGAGCTTCTGCAGGCCGGTCCCCCCCGCCATCGCGGCGGTGATCCCGATCACCCGCTCGTCGCGCCCGGCCTCGGCGACCATCGCCTCGGCGAAAACCTGGGTGTACTGCGGCGGCGCGCCGGGCGCGGGCGGCTTCTCGAGCCGCTCGATCCCCTCCGGCGAGTCGGTTTCGGTGACCGGCACCGGCTTCGAGGCAGGGACGCCGTTGACGATCGAGTTGGGCTTGGCGGCGTGCCACTCCTCCATCGTCTCCAGGCCGCCGGCTTCGGCCGGGGCGAAGCCTTTGCCCTTGACCGTGTGGATGTGGACGACGACCGGGCGCTCGGACTCGAAGGCCTCGGTCAGTGCCTCGCGCAGGGCGTGGACATCGTGGCCGTCGATCACGCCCATGTAGGCGAGGTCGAGCTCCTCGAAGAAGAGTCCCGGCGCCCAGTAGGCCTTGATCGCCGACTTGATCTCCGGGCCCAGCCGCTCGATCCGCCGGCCGAGGCCGAGCGGCAGCCGGGTCAGCCGGTCCTCGACCCCCTCGCGGGCGTGGTAGAGGCGCGGGTTGAGGCGGATCCGGTTGAAGTAGCGCGAGAGGGCGCCGACGTTGGGCGAGATCGACATCCCGTTGTCGTTGAGGACGATCACCATCGGCGTCTGCAGGCCGCCGGCGGCGAGCATCGCCTCGTAGGCGACGCCGCCGGTGAGGGCGCCGTCGCCGATCACCGCCGCGACGCGGCCGTCCACGCCGATGCCCTTGCGCATCGCCTCCTTCAACCCGACCCCGTAGCCGATCGAGGTCGAGGCATGGCCGGCGCCCATGATGTCGTGCTCGGACTCCGGGATCGAGCAGAACGGGGCGAGGCCCTCATACTGGCGGATCGTCGGCAGCTGCTCGCGGCGGCCGGTGAGGATCTTGTGCGGGTAGGACTGGTGGCCGACGTCCCAGAGGATCTTGTCGCGCGGCGAGTCGAGCAGGCTGTGGAGGGCGACGGCGAGCTCGCAGGTGCCGAGGTTGGCGCCGAAGTGGCCGCCGATCTCGCCGATCGTGTCGATGATGTAGGTCCGCATCTCTCCCGCGACCTGCTGCAGCTGCGCGTCATCGAGACCGTGGAGGTCGGCCGGGCCGTCGATCGTCTCGAGCAGCGGCTCGCTCGGCTCGGCGGCGGGATCGTGAGTGGGTGGCTTCTCGCTCATTCGTTCCTGGTGAAGATGTAGTCGGCGACGCGCCTCAGGTCGTCGGTCTTTCCGTCTGCCTCGGCCAGCGCCGCCGTCGCCTTGGCGTGGGACTCGGCGGCGAGCTCACGGGCCCGGTCGAGGCCGAAGAGACTGACGTAGGTGAGTTTGCCATGTCGCTCGTCGCTTCCCTGTGGCTTGCCGAGCTGCTCGTCGCTCTCGGTCACGTCGAGGATGTCGTCGACGATCTGGAAGAGCACACCCAACTCGTCCGCAAAACGGCGGTACGGGATTGTCTCAGGTTCGTGAACACCCTCGAGGATCAGTACGACGCAGACGCTGGCGGCGATCAGTCGCCCGGTCTTCAACGCGTGCAGGGCGCGCAGGCCTGCGGCGTCGTCCTCGGCGGCGATCACGTCGACGTACTGGCCGCCGACCATGCCGTCGACGCCGGTCGCGCCCGCCAGCTCCCCCAGCGCCGCCAGCACCAGCGCCGGATCGCCGGGCTGGGCGCAGAACAGCCGCACCGCCTCGGCGAAGAGGCCGTCGCCGGCGAGGATCGCGACGTCCTCGCCGAACTTGACGTGCGAGGTCGGCAGGCCGCGGCGGAGGTCGTCGTCGTCCATCGCCGGCAGGTCGTCGTGGATCAGCGAGTAGGTGTGGATCAGCTCGATCGTGGCCGCCACCGGCAGAAAGCGATCGGGCTCGGAGCCGAGAGCCCGCGCGGTCGCCAGCGCCAGCACCGGGCGCACCCGCTTGCCGCCGGCGAGCAGCGAGTAGCGCATCGCCCCCTCGAGGCCGGCGGTCGGCGCGGTGGTGGAGAAGCGCAGCCGGCCGAGTGCCTCATCGACCATGCCGCGCAGGTCATCCGGGTAACTCACGATCCTCGGCTGCCTCGCGGGCCCGGCGGTTGGCCTCCTCGACCGCCTCGGCGGAGAGCCCGGCGGCCTCGGCGGCCAGCGCCGCGGCCTGCTCGTCGCTCGCCCCCTCGCCGTCGAGCTCGGCGGCGATCTCGCGCAGGCGGGCGGAGATCTCGCGCAGGCGGGCGCCGTCGCCACTCATTGGGCCGGCTCCCGCTCGCGCACGATCGCGCCGAGGATGCCGTTGATGAACTTCGGCGCGTCGGCGCCGCAGTACTCCTTGGCGATCTCGACCGCCTCGTCGATCGCGACCTCGACCGGCGCCAGCTCGTGCTCGATCTCGTAAAGCGCGACGCGCATCACGTTGAGGTCCAGCGGCGCGATCCGGTCGACCGTCCAGCCCTTGGCGTAGGCGGCGATCGTCTCGTCGAGCTCTTCGCGCTCGGCGTCGACCCCCTCGGCCAGCTCGCGGGTCAGCGGCCGGGCGTCGGCGATCAGGTCCTCGAGCGGGCGCCCGGTGACGTCGCGCTGATAGCTGGCAAAGACGGCGTCGCGGCGTTGGTCGGATCGGCGCATCGCTCCATTCTCGCGCTTTCGACGCACGGTCGCGAACGACGACCGCTCAGCGGAGAATCTCGACCTGCAGCACCCAGGCGCCGGAGAGGCGGGGTCAGGCGCGCGAGAGGTACTCGCCGCTGCGGGTGTCGACCCGGATCGTCTCTCCCTCCTCGATGAAGAGCGGGACCTGGACCGTCACCCCCGACTCGAGCGTCGCCGGCTTGTAGGCGTTGCCGGAGACGGTGTCGCCCTTGAGGCCGGGGTCGGCCCGCTCGACCTTCATCTCGATCGCGCTGGCGACCTGGATGCCGCTCGGCTGTTCGTCGACGAAGAGGACCTCGACCTCGGCGTTCGGCAGGACCCACTTCATGTCCTCGCCGAGCACGCTGGTCGCGATCTCGATCTGCTCGTAGTCGCGGCTGTCCATGAAGACCGCGGCCTCGCCGGAGTCGTAGAGGTACTGCATCTTCTTCGATTCGGTGCGAACCAGGCGGAACTTCTCGCCGGCGCGAAAGGTTTTGTCGACGACCGAGCCGTCCTCGATCCGGCGCAGCTTGGTCCGCACGAAGGCGCCGCCCTTGCCCGGCTTGACGTGCTGGAACTCGATCACCTTCCAGATCTTGCCGTCGATCTCGATATGGGCGCCGTTTTTGAACTGGTTCGTCGAAATTTGCATGTGCCGGAGCGTATCGGCCCGGTTCGCGGTCGGGGCCTCAGCGATAGGTGAGCAGCGCGCCGCCGCCCGCGTCGATGTGGGCGTGCTCGTTGAAGGCGATCAGCGAGGTCCCGGCGCGGCCGACCGCGAGCTTGGTGATGCCGGTGTTGACCAGGACCCGGTTCAGCCGCGGGAAGAGGTCGGGATGTTCGCCGAGCAGATGCGAGCAGATCGCCGCGATGACGCCGCCGGAGGTGAAGACGAGGCCCGTCTCGCCGCTGCCGAGGCCGGCGACGAGATCCTCCAGCGCGTTCGTCCGGGAGCCGAGGAAGGCCGGCCAGGACTGGGCGACGGTCGTCTCCTCCCCACTCCGAACCCAGACCTCGAGCGCCTCGTCGAGGACGGCCTGGAACTGGCGCGAGGTGATCGGCTCGCCCCCGCCGCCGACGCCGTCGAGCCCGACCGCGGCGCCGGCGTGATTGGCGAGCACTTTCTCGGTCTCGTACTCGTTCCAGCGCACATCGATCTCGACTGCCAGCGGCGGCTCGCCCGCCCAGCAGGCGGCGGTTTCCAGCTGGCGGCGGGCGCTGCCGGCGCAGACGCGGGTCACGTTCAGGCCGCGCCCCGCGAGTGCCCTGCCGAGCAGCTTTGTCTGCTCTACCCCGGCCGGCGAGAGGACGTCGTAGTCGGCGCTGCCGAACGACGCCTGAGCGTGGCGGACGAGGAGGATGGTCGGCACCGGTTGCAGCCTAAGCGACCGTCGCGGGGCGGCTACTGGTCGCCGTCGCGCGCGAGCAGCGCGAGGGCCGTCGCCGCGATCGCCGCGACGACGCCGGCGAAGACCAGGCCCGCGGTGCGCAGGCCGGCGCTTTCAGCGAGGACGCCGACACCGACGACCGGGATCGAGATTGCGACGTAGGCGACGACGAAGAAGCTCGACGCCACCTCGGCCCGCTGCTCGGCCGGGGCGCTGGCGTTGACCGTCGCCAGCCCGGCCCTGAAGCTGAGGCCCTGACCGAAGCCGGCGACCAGCCCACCGGCCTCGAGCAGGGTCAGCGAGGAGGAGGCGAGGCCGGCGGCGAGCAGCGCCATGCCGGTGATCAGCGCCATGCAGCCGAACGGCATCGCCCGCTCCTCGGCGATGAACTTGCCGAGCGAGACCTGCCCCGCGGCCGAGGCGGCGAAGACGGAGAAGACGACGAGGCCGACGGCGGCGTGGCTGCTGACGCCGATCACGTGGGTGAGGAAGGCCGGGGCGACGGCGGTGAAAAGACCGAGGACGGCGAACCCGGCGAAGGCGGCAAGCGAGGCGCGGACGAAGATCGCCCGGATCTCCGCCGGCACCTGCGGGCCCTGGGGGCGCAGGCGTGGGTGCTGCTTGCGCTCGACCGGCTCCGGCAACGCCCAGATGCCGATCGCGGCCGGGACCAGCAGCGCCAGGTCGATCCAGAACGGCAGGTGCAGCGGCGAGCCGGACCACTCGGCGACGACCCCGGCCAGGAGCGGCCCGCAGCCGAGCCCGCCCATGTTGGCGATCGTCGCGATCAGCGTCGCCCGGCCGCGACCCTCCGGCGGCGCCAGATCGAGCAGCGTCGCGGTCGCGGTGCCGGTGAAGATGCCGGCTGAGAGACCGGACAACGCCCGGCCGATCAGCAGCGGCGCCAGCCCGTCGGCGAGCAGGAAGGCAACCGCGCTGAGCGCCGAGAGCACCAGGCCGGGCAGCAGCACCCGGCGCCTGCCGACCTCGTCGGAGAGGCGGCCGAAGAGCAGCAGCGCCGCGATCACGCCAACCGCGTAGGTGGCGAAGATCACGGTGATCATCAGCTGCGAGAAGCCGAACTTTTCCTGGTAGAGCCCGTAGAGCGGCGTCGGCAGCGTCGTGCCGAGCATCGCCGCCGCGAAGGCGTAGGCGGCGGCGGCGAATCCCGCCCGGCGACCGAGGGAGTGGCGGCTGGCGGTCACGCGCTGAGACTATTTAGTCGCCCCAGCGGCCGATTCCGCCTAACCGGCGCGTTCGGCGGCGGTGCTGGTGGTGAGGTCGGCGGCGGCGCCACCGGTGAGGACGCGGCGGACCAGGCGCGGGGCGAGGATCCGGGCAACCGCGGCGAGCGCGTAGGGCCGCGGCACGTAGCGCTCCGCCTTGCCGCCGGGGCCGGCTTCGTAAATCGCCTCGGCGACCGTCTGCGGCTTGGAGACGATCCAGCGGGTCAGCGCTTTCTCGCGCAGCTCGGTCGCCGGGAAGCCCTCGGTGGCGACGAAGCCGGGCAGGACCATGCCGACGTGGACGCCGTGCTCCAGCTCCTCGGCGTAGAGCGCGTCGGTCCAGCCGATCAGCGCGAACTTGCTCGCCGAGTAGGCGCCGGTGCGGGCCCGCGCGACGCGGCCGGCGGTGCTCGCGACGTTGACGATCGCGCTGGGCGCGGCGGCGCGCAGCAGCGGCAGTAGCGCCTCGGTGAGGCGGACGACGGCATCGAAGTTGAGCTCCATGTGGCGGTGGACGTCGGCGTAGCCGCTCTCGGCGAAGCCGCCGCGCCAGGCGGCGCCGGCGTTGTTGACGAGCAGGTCGAGGCGCCCGTGCTCGGCCTCGACGTGGGCGCGGACCCGCGCCGGGGCGTCGGCCTCGGTCAGGTCGGCGGCGAGGTAGGTAGCCCGGCAGGGCAGCGAGGCGGCGAGCTCGCGAAGCAGCTCCTCGCGCCGGGCGACGAGGACCAGCTCGGTGCCGGGCTCACGCGAGAGCCGGATCGCCGTCGCCTCGCCGATCCCGGTCGAGGCCCCGGTGACCAGCGCCACATTGGAGTTCGCTGCCATCGCTACAAGGTATTCCACCGCTACCCGGACCGCCGAGGAGACACGGCACCCGGGCCCTCGCCGAAGCAGGCGGCTGCTGCTTCGAGACGGAAGGGCTCGAGCCGCGCACGCTGGGACTCTGCCTGGGTGGCGAGGGCGGCGAAGTCGAATCCGGGCAGCTCACCAACCGTTCGCTCGAGCGAACGCCAGAGCAGGAGCTTGCCGCCGATCCCGACACAGAGCCCTTCGACCTCGACCAGGCGGCTGAGCGGCGAGTAGCCCCGCACCCGACCGTTCAGCTTCAACCGGCCGAGCCGCTCGCCGATCCAGGCCCCAGCGAGCTTGAACCTGTTTTCGGCGATGCCGAAGCGGTCCATCAACTGCCTCAGGCTGGCGCGCTCAGCCTCGATCTCGCCGCCGATCTCCGCCAGCACGCGCCCGAGCTCGGTCCCCTCGTTGTTTGCCGCTGCCCGCCGAGCGAGTTCCAGCCCAACCGCGGATCCGGCGAGGTGATCGTTGAGATAGATCCCGAGGAAGCGGCTTGGCGAAGGGGCGTCGGGCATCGTCTGGGGCACCTACCCGTGCGAGGCGGGCGCCAACCTCGCAGGCGCCGCTCAGCCGACCGCGAGGCAGACCGCGGTCGCGTCGTCGGCGAGGTCATCGGCGCTGGCGGCGAGTACCGCGTGGTGCAGGCGGCGCACCGTGTCCGCCGCCGATTCGCGCTCGGAGCCGAGCGCGGCCTCGATCACCCCGGCCTCCCCCAGCCCCGCCTGACCTTCGCCGCGGCCGGTCACGCCGTCGGAGAAGAGCAGCAGGCGCTCGCCGGCGAGGAGCCGCGCCGAGGCCTCGCTCGGCTTCGGCGTCGAGCGGCCGCCGAGACCACTCGAGGGCGTGAAGGACACAGCATCGACGGCTCCGTTCTCGCCCAGGATCAGCGGACCGACGTGCCCGCAGTTGGCGAGCGCCAGGCGGCCCGAGGTCGGGTCCCAGTGAGCGACGATCGCCGACATCTCCGCCCTCGGCCCGGGCATTTCGCGCAGGGTCTGGTGCATAACCAGGAGGGCTTCGACGATCGAGGCACCGCTGCGCCGGCTTGCCCGCAGGGCGCCGAGGGCCACCGCGCTGCTGGCGGCGGAGCGGGTGCTGTCGCCAAGGCCGTCGGCGAGGGTGATCCAGATCCCATCGGCGTTCTCGACGACGTCGAACCAGTCACCGGCGACCTCGTAGGTCGGCAGCACGTTGCCGGCGACTTCGCCGCCGGTGACGCGGACGATCCGCGGCGGCAGCAGGCTCTGCTGGATCTCGGCAGCGGCGCGTGGCTGCTTGCGCCGCTGCGCGCGGGCGAAGACGTCGGTGTAGCGGTCAGAGAGGGTGACGGCCGCCGCCGCCTGCCGGGCCATCTCGGTCAGCGGCTCGCGGGGATGACCGAAGGCGACGAAGACGCCGATTGCCCGGCCCCGCAGCCAGAGCGCGAACAGCTCGACTCCCTCGAACTCGGCGATGCTCTCCCGCAGCGCGCCAATGCCGTCGGCGTCGAGCTCTGGCCCGATCGCGAACGGCGCCGCCAACGCCTCCCCCAGCCGTTTGGGACCGGCCATGTGGAGCAGATGGCTGCCGTCGATGTCGAGGACGTAGAGGGCGACCGGGACCGCGGCGATCCGCTGCGCCTCGGCGACCAGCTGCTCGGGGAGCAGCGCCGGGGGAACGACGTCGAAGACGTGGATCGCGTCGAGCGCCAGCGAGCGCCGGCGACCGAGTTGACCCGCCGGCAAAGGATCGCTGGCCGGCCGCAGCTCGCCGTCCTGCGGGCGGGCGTCGAGCGCGGCAACGAGCTCGGCTCGGTCGGCGAAGCGGCGGTACAGGCTCGAGCGCGAGACGCCGGCCGCGGCGGCGATGTCGGAGAGCGTCGCCGACGGCGACTGCTCGAGCAGTCGCTTGGCGGCTTCGAGGATGCGCTCGTCGTTGCGCAGCGCGTCGGCGCGACGAAGTTCACTCGGCGTGGTTTGGCTGTCGACGATCGGATTCCGCTCTATTTGGAACAGGTGTTGCTTTTCAGTGTGTCAGTTGCGCCACTGATCCGCGCCGGTCGGATTGGAATCCCGATCCAAGGGCTAGAAGGGTGGGACCGCACTCGATCCAGCCAAGGAGCTCCCAGATGGCCTTACCTCAGCCCGGCCCCACCCAGACCGACGGCACCCCGCTCGAGCAGCACTCGGTCTCCGATCTGCTGCGACAGCTGACCGAGCAGACGACGCGGCTGGCGCAGCAGGAGATCGAGCTGGCGAAGGCGGAGATGACGGTCAAGGGCAAGCGCCTCGGACTCGGCGCGGGTGCCTTCAGCGCCGCCGGGCTGCTCGCTTTGCTTGCGCTTGGTGCCCTGACTGCGGCGCTGATCCTCGCCCTCGCCACCGCCGTCGCCGGCTGGCTCGCGGCGCTGATCGTCGCCGCTGTCTACCTGCTCGTCGCCGGCGTCCTCGGTCTGCTCGGCAAGTCGAAAGTGCAGGCGGCAACCCCGCCCCTGCCCGAGCAGGCCGTGGAAAGCGTCAAGGAAGACCTCAAGCAGACCAAAGAGAAAGCCAAGGAGGGAAGAGCATGAGCGCAGCTGAGAAAGGCTCGTCGTCGGCCAAGGACGACAAGGGCAAAGCTACCCGGGACCCGAAAGAGATCCGCGAGGAGATCGAGGAGACCCGCGACGAACTCGGTGAGACGGTGTCCGCGGTAGCCGAGAAGACCGACGTCAAGAAGCAGGCCAAGGCGAAGGCGAAGCAGGCCACCGACAAGGCCAGGGACGCCGCCCCCGAGTCCGCGCAAGAGGGCGTCCAGCAGGCGCAGCGACTGGCCCAGGAGAACCCGGTGCCGCTGGCGATCGCCGGAGCCTTCGTCACCGGTCTGCTGATCGGGAGGCTGCTCTCGCGATGAGCCAGCCGCGTCGCGACTACCGGCCGCAAGGGGCGGGCGCCGGCACCGGCCTCTTCGCGACCCTGAAGCGCACCGTCACCGAGTTCATGGAGGACAACCTCTCCGACTGGGCGGCGGCGCTCACCTACTACGGCCTGCTCGCCCTCTTTCCCGCCCTGATCGCGATGGTCTCGTTGATCGGGTTGGTGGGCGATCCGAAGAGCACGACCTCGAGCCTGACCGAAATCATCAGCTCGATCGGGCCGAAGTCGGCAACCGAAACCTTCTCCGGACCGATCAACTCACTCGCCTCCAACCAGAGCGCCGCAGGTCTCGCCTTCGTCCTCGGCCTGGCAGCGGCACTGTGGTCGGCCTCGGGTTACGTCGGCGCCTTCACCCGCGCCTCGAACATCATCTACGAGACGCCCGAGGGGCGGCCGTTCTGGAAGCTGCGACCGCTGCAGCTGCTGGTCACCCTGGTGATGATCATCCTGATGACCCTGCTGGCCCTGGGCCTGGTCCTGACCGGTCCCCTGGTCGAGGCGGTCGCCGGTCCGATCGGGCTCAGTGGCACCGCGGTCAGCGTCTGGAACATCGCCAAGTGGCCGGTGATGCTGGCGATCTTCATCGTCATGGTCGACCTTCTGTACTACGCCTCGCCGAACGTCAAGCTGCGCGGCTTCAAATGGGTCACCCCCGGCAGCCTGGTCGCGATCGTCGTCTGGGCGATTGCCTCCGCGGCCTTCGCCCTCTACGTCGCCAACTTCAGCTCCTATGACAAGACCTACGGCACGCTCGGCGGGCTGATCGCCCTGCTGGTCTGGTTCTGGATCACCAACCTGGCGATCCTCTTCGGCCACCAGCTGAACGCCGAGCGCGAGCGCAGCCTCGAGATCGACGAAGGTCAGCCGCGGGCCGAGCGCGAGATCCAGCTCGAGCCCCGCGACGAGCCCAAGGACCAAAAGACCACCTGACCGAAAGAGAGACTCCCCGATGGCAACCGATTCCATGGCCCGCATCGCCCCCTACATAGAGCAGCTGCTCGACGACGAATCTGCCCGCCAGAGCCTGCGTCAGGGAACCGAGACCCTGCGCAGCGCCTACGAGCGCTCACGCAAGCGGCGCGTCAACGCATCCAGCGACAGGAAGCTGCGCCGCCAGCTGCAGAGCGCGGCCAGGTCCCTGAGTGAGGGAGTCGGCGCCCTGACCAAGGACGCGCAGAAGGCGAGAAAGGTACGGCGTGGCAAGGGCCTCCTCGCGGTCCTGGCTCTGGCCGCGGTCGGCGCCGGCGTCGCTTTCGCCCTCAGCGAGGACCTGCGCTCGACGCTGCTCGACTCCGCCGACGGCGACGCTCCGAGCCCGACCGGAGTCGGCTCATGAAGCTGATATTCACCCCGATCAGCATCGTCCTCGGCCTCCTCGCCGGCCTCGTCGGCTCGAAGATCTTCGAACGGATCTGGAGCCTGGTCGACGACCAGGAGCCGCCGAAGGCCCAGCACCGCGAGTTCTCCTGGCCGAAGCTGATCGCCGCCCTGCTGGTGGAGGGCGCGATCTTCAAGCTGGTCAAAGGCCTGACCGACCACGGCGCCCGGCAGGCGTTCGCCAAGGCCACCGGGACCTGGCCGGGCGAGGAAGCTCCCGAACCGAAGTGAGCTTCCCGCCTGCGTCCCGGTCGCGGGCGCGGATCGCGATCGTCTCCGACACCCATATGCCCAAGGGCGAGCGGCGGATTCCGGCCCGCGCCCTGGAGCTGATGGCCGCGTCGGAGACGACCGTCCACGCTGGAGACATCTCAACCCTGAGGATTTTGCGCGAGCTCGAAGAGCTCGGACCACCGGTCCACGCGGTCCACGGCAACGTCGATGAGCCGGCGCTGGTGGATCTGCTGCCGGCCGAGCGGCGCTTCTTCTGCTTCGGCAAGGTGATCGTGGTCGTCCACGATGCCGGTCCAGCACGTGGCAGGATCGAGCGCCTGCGGGCCCGCTATCCCGAGGCCGACGCCGTCGTCTTCGGCCACAGCCACATCCCCCTGCACGAACGCGCCGGCAAGTTCCAGATCTTCAACCCCGGTAGCCCGACCGAGCGCCGCCGCGCCCCGCAGCGCTCCCTGGGGCTGCTCAGCCTCGAGGCCGGCGAGCTGCGCTTCGAGCACGTCTGGCTCGGCGTCAGCCAGCCAGCGGTAGCCTCAGGGTGAACTCGGCGCCATCCGCGGCGTCGCGGCCTCGACGCTGCCGCGGTGCGCCTTGGCGATCGCGGCGACGATCGCCAGGCCCAGTCCGGCGCCGAGCGGCAGCGCGTCGAGCTCGACCGGGGCCCGTACCGCTCGCGCACTCCGGCCGGGCGGAGACGATCAAGGAGCTGCCGAAAGCGTCCGGGCCGGGCCCAAATCCCGGCGGGCGGAGTCGGGGAGTTGCAAGGATGGGCGCCGTGCCCGCCTCGCCCGAGCCCCACTCATCGCGCCTGAGCGCCAGCCGCCGCGAGGGCGAGCGAGTTACCCCGCTGGAGCTCTTCTTCGACCTCGTCTTCGTCCTCGCGATCACCCAGTGCACAGCGCTGATTTCGCACCACCCCACCTGGCCGGGGCTGATCCAGGGCCTGCTGGCGCTCGGCATCCTCTGGTGGGGATGGGTCGGCTACGCCTGGCTGACCAGCGTCATCGACCCCGAGGAGGGCGCGGTGCGACTGGTCATATTCGGCTCGATGGCCTCGCTCCTGATCGTCGCGCTCGCGGTCCCCAGGGCCTTCGACGACCTGGCGCTGACCTTCGCCCTCGCCTTCGGCGTCTTCCGCGTCGCCCACATCGGCCTCTTCATGCTCGCCAGCCCCGACGACGACGCGCTGCGCCACTCGGTCCTCGGGCTCGCCGGCAGCACCGCCCTCGCCGTCGCCCTGCTGATCCTCGCCTCCGACTTCGACGGCCTCGCCCAGGGCGCGCTCTGGGCGCTGGCGATCGGGGTCGACATGGGCCTGCCCTACTTCTTCGGCACCGAGGGCTGGAAACTGGTCCCCGGCCACTTCGCCGAGCGCCACGGGCTGATCGTGATCATCGCCCTCGGCGAGTCGATCGTCGCGATCGGGGTCGGCGCCTCCGGCGCCCTCGGTCTCGGGATCGGCATCACCGCGGTGCTCGGCGTCGCCCTGGCGGCGGCGATGTGGTGGATCTACTTCGACGTCGTCGCGCTGATCTCGGCCCGCCGCCTCGGCGAAGCCGAGCAGGGACGGGTCCAGAACGCGCTGGCCCGCGACTCCTACTCCTACTGGCACCTGGCGCTGGTCGCCGGGATCGTCCTCTCCGCCTTCGGCCTCAAGGTCTCGATCGGCCACTTCGAAGATCACCTGCAAACGGTCCCGGCCTTCGCCCTGCTCGGCGGCATCGCGATCTACCTGTTCGGCCTGGTCGGCTTCCGCTACCGCCACGTCCACACGATCAACCGCCACCGGCTGGTGCTCGGAATCTTCCTGCTGCTCCTGGTCCCGGTGGCGACAAAGGTTCCGGCATTGATCTCATTGGCGGCCGGCGACGTACTTATCTGGACGATGATCGCTTGGGAGAACCACGGCTACGACGAGCGCCGCGACCGCCTCCGCCACGAAGCCTCGGTCGCCAACCCCAGAGCGGCGTGAGACCTCGCTGCGGACGAACATACGACTTCGACATACTTCCCATTTCTTGAGCCCGATCCCACCACTTCTCGAGAAGCTCCTGCGCCCCGGCGCCACCTCCGGCTACGAGGGACCGGCCGCCGATGTCTGGCGCGCGGAGGCATCCTTCGCCGCGGTCAGCAGCGACGGCCTCGGCTCCTCGATCGCTCGCATCGGCGCCAATCGGGCACCGTTGGTCGCCGTCGTCGGCCACATCGACGAGATCGGCCTGATCGTCACCCACATCGACGAGAAGGGCTTCATCTGGTTCGCCCCCGTCGGCGGCTGGGACCCGCAGATCCTGGTCGGCCAGCGGGTCGAGATCCGCGGCAAGGACGGCCCCGTGATGGGCGTCGTCGGCCGCAAGCCGATCCACCTGCTCGAAGCCGACCAGCGCAAGAAGGTCGTCGAGCTGAAGAGCATGCACATCGACATCGGCGCCGCCGACCGCGACGAGGCCGCGGCGCTGATCCGCGTCGGCGACCCGGCCGTGATCGCCGCCGAGCCGGTGCCGATGCTCGGCGAACGCCTGGTCTCGAAAGCGATGGACAACCGCCTCGGCGCCTACGTCGCGCTCGAGAGCCTGCGCCGCTGCCATGAGAACGGCGGTCCCGGTGGCTCCTTCGCGGCGGTTGCTGCAGTCCAGGAGGAGATCGGCCTGTTCGGCGCCCGCACCGCCGCCTTCGAGGTTCGGCCCGACATCGCGATCGCCGTCGACGTCACCCACGCCACCGACGCCCCCGGCGTCGACGAGAAGGAGCTCGGCACCAGCCCGCTCGGCTCCGGCCCGGTGATCGGCCGCGGCTCCACCCTCTCGCCCAAGGTCTTCGAGCTGCTCGCCGAGACCGCCGAGGCCGAGGGCATCGAGTACTCGATCGCGGCCAGCGGTCGCGGCACCAGCACCGACGCCGACGTCCTCCAGATCTCGCGCGCCGGCATCCCCACCGGCCTGGTCTCGATCCCGCTGCGCTACATGCACTCGCCGGTCGAGATGTGCGACCTCGGCGACGTCCAGGCAACCGTCGCCCTGCTCGCCGCCTTTGCTTCTCGCGTCGACTCCGACGTCGACCTCAGCCGCTAGACCGGAAGCGACGAAGCCCGGCGCTCAGTCGACCAGCGTCAGCTCTTTCGGCAGCGTGCTGAGGTTGCGGCAGGCGCCCTCCTCGACGACGACGAAGTCCTCGATCCGCACCCCGAACACGCCCGGCAGGTAGATGCCCGGCTCGACGGTGACCACTTCGCCCGGCTCGAGCACGTCGTCGGCGCGCGGCGAGAGCCGCGGCGCCTCGTGCACCTCGAGCCCGACGCCGTGGCCGAGCCCGTGGCCGAAGTGCTTGCCGTGGCCGGCAGCATCGATCACCTTGCGGGCGACGGCATCCACGTCCTCGCCGCTGGCGCCGGCCTTGACCGCCTCGAGCGACGCCAGCTGCGCCTCGAGGACGACGCCGTAGACCTCACGCGCCTCCGCGCCGGGATCGCCGGTCGCGTAGGTGCGGGTGCCGTCGGAGCAGTAGCCGTCGAGTTGCGCGCCCATGTCGAAGACGATCAGCTCGCCGTTGCCGATCGTGCGCTCGCCGGGCTCGGCGTGCGGCAGGGCGCCGTTGGGGCCGGCGGCGACGATCGCCGGGAAGGACGGATCGCCGCCGAGCTCGCGGATCCTCGCTTCGGCGGCACGGGCGACGTCGCGCTCGGTGCGGCCGGCGAAGCCGCGCTCGACGCTCCACTCCCAGACCTCGTCGGCGATCCTCGAGGCGGCCTCGATCGCCGCCAGCTCCTCGGCGTCCTTGACCCGCCGCAGCCGCTCGACGGTGCCGCCGGCGGGGACCGCCTCGACCCCCTCGCCGAGTTTCTCCTTCAGTTTCTCCAGCGAGCGGACCGCCAAGTGGTCGTCCTCGAAGCCGACCTTGCCCTCGAGCCGCTCGGCGATGCTCGCCAGCCAGTCGCCCTCGACCGTGATCGCCTCCCAGCCCTCGACCTCGGTCGCGGCGCGCTCGGTGTAGCGGAAGTCGGTCAGGAAAACACGGATTCCGGGCCCGCAGACGCAGGCGCCGTTGGTCCCGGTGAAGCCGGTCAGGTAGCGGATGTTGACCAGGTCGGTGACCAGCATCCGGTCGAGCCCGCGCTCACCGAGCAGCGTCTCGAGGCGCTCGCCGCGGCCGCGCATCAGGCTGCCACTCCCAGCTCTTCGGCCAGCAGCGCCAGCGCCTCGCGGTAGCCATCGGGCCCTCTGCCGACGATCTTCGCCAGCACCAGTCCGTCGAAGACCGAGACCTTGCGCCACTCGTCGCGGTTCTCGACGTCGGAGAGGTGGACCTCGACCGCCGGCAGGCGGGCGACGTCTAGGGCGTCGGCGATCGCGCGGCTGTAGTGGCTCCAGGCGCCGGCATTGATCAGCGCGGCGTCGGCGAGGTCGGGCAGGCGGTGCAGGTATTCGACGAAGGCGCCCTCGGCATTGGTCTGGAAGAAGATCGGTTCGAGGCCGAGCTCGTGCGCCCAGTCCGCGACCCGCTGCTCGAGCTCGTGCAGCGAGAGGCCGCCATAGACCTCGGGGTCGCGGCGGTCGAGGATGTCGAAGTTGACGCCGTGCAGGACGGCGACACGGTTGCGGGTGGTGGTCACGGCAGCAGCTCTTCCACGGCGGACCTGACCCTAGCGGGGTCGATCAGCTGCCCCACCCGGGGCGCTCCCGGCTCGGAGAGGAGGACGAAACCGACGCCGGCGGCGGTCCGCTTCTTGTCGCGCTGGAGGGCGTCGAGGATTGCCTCCACCCCGTCCTCGCCCAGGCGCAGGCGCACCGGCAGGTTGAGGCGCTGGAGGATCGCCTCGACTTCGGCGCGCAGCTGCGGCGCGTCGGAGAGCCGCAGGGCCGCCAGCAGCCCGAGCCCGATCGCTTCGCCGTGGCTGTAGTGGGTGTAGGCGGCGCCGGTCTCGATCCCGTGGCCGACCGTGTGGCCGAGGTTGAGGACGGCGCGGCGGCCGGTTTCGCGCTCGTCCTCGGCGACGACCTCCGACTTGTAGCGGGCGCAGGCGAAGACCAGCTGGTCGACCAGGTCAGGCTCGATCGTCTCGACCGATCGCACCCGCTCCCAGAGCGTGCCGCCGGCGAGCAGGCCGGTCTTCAGCGCCTCGACGAAGCCGGACTCCAGTTCCCAGGAGGGCAGGCTGTCGAGGGTCGAGGTATCGGCGAGCACCGCACTCGGCTGCTGGAAGGCGCCGACGTAGTTCTTGCCCTCCGGCAGGTCGACGCCGGTCTTGCCGCCGTAGGCGGAGTCGACCTGGGAGACGAAGGTGGTCGGCACCTGGACCACCGACACCCCGCGCTGGTAGATGTGGGCGCAGAAGCCGCCGAGGTCGCCGATCACCCCACCGCCGAGGGCGACGAGGTGATCGTCGCGTCGCATGCCGGCGGTGGCGAGCAGGCGCAGCACCCGCTCGGTTTCCGCCAGCGTCTTCGCCTCCTCGCCGGGCGCCACCGTCGCAGTCCCGACCAGCGGCTCGAGCCGGTCGACGTAGAGCGCGCCGACGTCAGAGTCGGTGAGGCAGAAGCGCCGGCTTGCCAGCGGCCACCACCCGGCCCCGAGCAGGCCGCGGCCGACGAAGATCGGATAGTCGCCGGAGGCGGTCGCGGCCCAGAGCAGCTTGGACCCGGTCGGGAGCTCGGCGAGCGCCTGGATCGCGGTCAGGGCGCGGGCGACGATCTCCCGGTCGCCGACCGGCACGACCGCGTCGGCGAGCTCCTCGTACAGCGGCAGGCGCGTCGCCAGCAGGCGCTCGACGTCGGCGGCACTGCTCGCCAGCGGCCGGTCGCTGTGGGCGATCCGGCGCCAGGCCTCCTTGGCGTCGACCTGGATCCAGACGACGGTGTGGCGCGGCAGTGCCGCCCGCACCCGCTGGGAGAGGATGCTGCCACCGCCGAGGGCGATCGCGCCGCCGTCGGCTTTCTCGAGCAGCTCGCCGACGATCGCCGCCTCGCGGGCGCGGAACCCATCCTCGCCATGCTTTTCGAACGCCTCGGTGATCGGCATCCCGAAGGCGGCGGCCATCAGGTCGTCGATCTCGGTCGTCTCCAACCCGGCCCGGCGCGCGGCCGCGAGCGCGGTGCTCTTGCCCGCTCCCATGAAGCCGATGAAGACGATCGCCGGTGCGCTCATGACCGCCGGGGTCGCCCCCGGACGCGGAAGCGCGGCCGCGAGGCTGCCGTTGATGATGAGCGCGTCCGTGCGAGAGCGGAGGAGGCGGCCGCTTTCATCTGAAGTCGATGCGGGTCCTGTAGGCGTCGACGGCGGCGAGGACGTCGTCGATGTGGTCGCCGCCGAACTTCTCGCGGTAGCAGCGGGCGAGGGTCAGGCAGACCATCGCCTCGGCGACGACGGCGGCAGCGGGGACGACGGTCGAGTCGGTCCGCTCGCGAAGCGCCTGCGCCGGCTCCTTGGTCTCGGTGTCAACCGAGCGCAGCGGTTTGGTCAGGGTCGAGATCGGCTTGATCGCGGCCCGGACCGAGAGCGGCAGGCCGTTGGTCATCCCGCCCTCGAGGCCGCCGGCGTGGTTGGTCTCACGGTAGTAGCCGCGCTCGGGCGAGTGGAAGATCTCGTCGTGCGCCTCCGAGCCGGGGCGGCCGGCGACGTCCCAGGCTTCGCCGATCGCGACGCCCTTGACCGACTGGATCGAGGCGACGGCGCCGGCCAAGCGGCCATCGAGGCGTTCTTCCCAGGAGACGTGCGAGCCGAGGCCGGGGACGAGCCCGAAGCTCGCCACCTCGAAGCTGCCGCCGAGGCTCTCGTTGGCCTTGCGCAGGCGGTTGATCTCGGCGACCATCGTCTTGCTGGTCTCGGGGTCGAGGCAGCGGACCGGATCGTCGTCGACGCCGGCGAAGTCCTCGGGCTTGAGATCGGCTCGCTCGGGAGCGCGGACCGAGGCGATCTGGATCACGTGGCTGTAGACCTCGACGCCGAGCGCAGAGAGGAAGCCGCGGGCGAGCGTGCCGGCGGCAACCCGGGCGGCGGTCTCACGGGCGCTGGCTCGCTCGAGCACGTTGCGAATGTCCGAGTGGCCGTATTTCTGGGCGCCGACGAGGTCGGCGTGCCCCGGTCGCGGCAGGTGGACCTCTTCGGGCTCGAACCCCTCGACCGGCCAGGGATTCATCCGCTCCTCCCAGTTGGCGTAGTCGCGGTTGGCGACGAGGACGGCGATCGGGCTCCCGAGGGTGCGGCCGTGGCGGACGCCGGAGCGGATCTCGGCGGTGTCGGTCTCGATCCGCATCCGCCCGCCGCGGCCGTGGCCGAGCTGGCGGCGGGCCATGTCGCGATCGAGCGCATCGCGGTTGAGCTCGAGCCCGGCCGGCATGCCCTCGACGATCGCCACGAGCCCCGGCCCGTGCGACTCCCCAGCGGTGGTGAAACGGAAGGCGCTCATCGGCCGCCAAGGCTATCGGCGCGGCGAGTGATGGGTTGATGACCCTATGGGGTCATAAAAGCATCACTCGGTGGCGGTGCGGCGGGCGGCGATGCGCATGGCGTCGAGATCGGGCTCGCGCTTGGTCCACAGCGCCAGCGAGAGCGCGCCCTGCTGGACGAGGATCTCGAGGCCGTCGACGGTGCCGGCGCCGGCCGCCTCGGCGGCGGCGAGCAGCGGGCTCGGGCGCTCGCCATAGACCATGTCGACCACCAGCTGGCCGGCGGCGAAGCCGCCCGGCTCCAGTGGCAGCGCCGCGAACGGGTCCTCGCCCCCGAGGCCGGCGCTGCTGGTGTTGACGATCAGGTCGTAGTCGCCCTGGACCGGCGCCTCTACCGCCCTGCCGCCGAGGTCGCCGCAGAGCTCGTCGGCGCGGGCGGGGGTGCGGTTCCAGACCTCGACCCGCGCTCCCTCGCCGACCAGGGCCCAGACCACGGCACGGGCAGCGCCGCCCGCTCCGAGCACCAGCGTGTGGGCGTCGAGCGGGGTGCTCGGCAGGGCCGCCAGCAGACCGCCGGCGTCGGTGTTGTCGGCGACGACCCAGGGTCGAACCGCGTCGGCATCGGCGACGGTGCGGTCGGCACAAAAGCTGAGGGTGTTGGCGGCGCCTATCTGCCGCGCCGCCTCGCTCGCCTCGTCGGCCATCGCCAACGCCGCGTGCTTATGCGGGACGGTGACGTTGACTCCCGCGTAGCCATCCATCGAGAGGTCGCGGACCCTGGCCTCGAAGCCCTCCGGCTCGACCTCGACCGCGCTGTAGCTCCACTCGGGCGCCAGGCCCAGTGCCTCGAGGGCCGCGCTCTGCATCGCCGGCGAGCGCGAGTGCCCGACCGGGAACCCGACCACGGCGAGCTTCGGCACGCCTATTCCCCGCAGCTGGACGCTTCGTAGCGCGCGACGTCCCGTTCGAATTCGGCTTCGGTCTTGGAGAAGGCGAGCTTCTTGCAGTCGGGCGAGGTGACGAAGAAGAGGTCGTCGACCTTGGCCGGGCGGGCGGCGGCTTCGATCGCCGCGAGTCCGGGACTGTCGATCGGCCCCGGCGGCAGGCCGGTGTGGTTGCGCGTGTTATAGGGCGATTCGCTTTCCAGTTCCGACTGCTTCAGCGGCTCGGTGAAGTTGCCGGTGGCGAAGCGGACGGTGGCGTCGCTGCCGAGCGAGATGTGTTCGTGCAGACGGTTGTAGAAGACCGCCGCGACCAGCTTGCGCTGGCTCGGGACCCCCGCCTCGTGCTCGATGATCGAGGCGATCGTGAGCACGTCGTAGACGGTCAGGTTCTTCGACTTCGCGTAGCTCATGTCGACGCCCTTGATCCGCTTCTTGAAGTCCTGCAGCTGCAGCTGGACGAGGTTGGCGACCGGGGACTTGCGCTTCAGTTCCCAAGTGTCGGGGAAGAGGAAGCCCTCGAGGTCCTTGGCCTTCTTGCCGCCGTACTTGGCCGGGTTCAGGTACTTCGACTTGACCGTTTCCTTCTCGTAGTTGCCGACCAGGCCGTCTTCCTTGACCAGCTTCGCAGTCTGCGAGCGGGTGTAGCCCTCAGGGATCGTGACCGTGACGATGTTCGACTTGCCCTGACCCTTTTTCGAGGAGAGGGCCTCGATCGCGGCGCCGTAGCTCATGCCGTGGGCGAGGGTGAAGTGGCCGGCGTAGAGGTCGGAGCGCTTGCCGGCCAGGGTGACCCGGATCTGGAACATCGTCGAGCTGTCGACCACGCCCTTCTTGCCGAGCAGGTCGCCGACCTCGCTGACGCTCGACCCCTTCGGGATCGTCACCTTGACCTTGCCGGTGCCATCGCCGTGGAAGGGCTGGAAGAGCGCGTAGAGGAACCAGAGGACGATCAGCACCAGGATCCCGGCGGCGATCCGGAATGGGTGGCGTCGCAGGGCGCCGAGGAACCCGCCGCCGCCCTTCTTGCCGCCGCCGCGGCCGCCGTGGCGAGCGGCGCCGGCCATCTCGGGGTCGCCCTCGTCGTGGAAGCCCCAGTCCTCCTCCGGCGGCTCCGCTTCCCAACTCTGCTCGACCGGGGGCTCGGGGGTGACGGGGTCGGGAGGTGGAGTCCGCGGCTCGGAGCTCGCTGCGGCGACTGCCGCGACACCGGCAGCAGCGGCGGCGGCGGCGTCCGGCGCGGAGGCCGCCGGCGGATCGGAGCTGGTTGGCGGGGTGGGGTCAGTCGACGCTTTCTCAGCGGCGGCGCCAGACCCGGCGGCCGCGGCCTGCTCGGG